>CAWFFT010000016.1:0-13522 GCA_963815085.1 uncultured Chitinophagaceae bacterium
CTCTTAATTCGTATCATTACGGTAAAATCGTATCGTATATTTACTTTATTGATATTCCTCCTACAGTATCCATGCTTTATCCATATGTATTTATTGTAGAGCTCCTGAGGCGCAGCTCGGCGTGGCGGTATGTGAAGAGTGAAATACCAACAGTGATTTAAATATTAAAACTAACACAGTTTATCTTAAACTCGTTGACTATCCGCATTTCCCCAGCCTGTTATAAAAATAAAAAGTCCCTGTTTGCAGGGACTTTTTAAATCAATTAATTATTTCCAAAAATTTATTGTTAATCCTCATTGTGTCCAAATCCACGACTATCATGTTCAAATTCATGATTACCATGTCCAAATCCATGATTGTCGTGTCCAAATTCATCATTATCATTGCCAAATTTTTCTACACCTTTTACATTCATCTTTTGAGTGAATATCATTCCTGATCCTCCACCTGTAATAAATAATGTCATTTCGTTTTTCCCGGCAAATACATTATTGGCTGAAGGAACCGGAATTGTCAGGATGTTATCTCCTTTTGGATTATAAACCCTTATTCCCCCATCTGCGCATACATAAATATTTCCCGCTTTATCTAATGACATACCATCACAAAAATTAAGCCCGGCAACAAACGGCTTCATGTTGCAGAGCGTTCCGTCGTGTTTAATATCAAAAACCCAAATTCCACCAGAGCCATCGTAAGACCACTGGTTTATATACAATTTTTTACCATCAGGAGTTCCAACAACACCATTTGGCCATGAATCAGCATTCCATCCCGGCATTGTCGTTACCCTTACTAATCGGTGGCTATGGCTGGCGAGATAATATACATGGCCACCTTTACCAGTTGCTGCCTGCTCAGAATGCGTTGGCTCCCAGTTTTGTCTGCGGGGATCTGAAGCATCCCAGTAATCTCTTGGAAATATTGGGTCTGTAATATAGATACCCTCATTTTGCGGGTTTATCCATACATCATTTGGGCCATTTAATAATTTACCCCTGTAATTATTAACAAGCACCTGGTGGCTGCCATCCGGACGAATCTTCCATACTTCTCCATGCATATCTGCACAAGCGATAAGGTTACCATCGTCATCAAATTCCATCCCATTAGACCTGCCGGTACCAGTTAACCACAATGTTACATTACCGGTTTTTGCATCCCATCTGTAAATTTTATCATGGTTCTGGTCAGTAAAAAACACATTTCCTTGTTTATCAACTGCAGGGCCTTCTGTGAAAACATTGGTAGCTTCATGATCAAATGGGACTTCAGTAAATGTTCCATTGGTAAGATGGGTGGAACTAAAACAATCCTGATTCAAAGATTGGTTGAGCGAAGCATCTTCGGATGCAAGCTGGCCGGGATCCTTAAGGCTTTTTTGGCACGAATAAAATCCGAGGGTGCATAAAACCCATAAGAAAAGATGTAGTTTCTTTTTCATAACAAACAATTTTAAGTTTAAAAAAAATTATTAAAAAAAAGTGGTTCTGTAAGAGTAGGAGTCTTTCTTAGGTTTTTGTAAAGATGTTGAGTTTATATAAAAAAAACTTCCAATACAACCCAGTGAAAAATATTATACAAATTCAAGTCTACTTATGGGGCGTTATTACTTAAGCATATAAAAAGCTACACTATAACTTTTGAAATAAAACCGTTAGCGTTTGCCCATTTTACAAAATAAAAAATTACGTTTTTTCTTTATCCACTTAGATGGTACTAAGAATAAATTTTTACTGGAAGAAATAATGTGAACTTTGTGAAAATACAAACCCAACCAATTCGATATTTATTTCCACTATGCGTATAAACGAGACGGAACATTTGGAAAAAACCAGGCAACTCATAAAAGCTTGTCTTGAAGAGGACAGGAACGCTCAAAGGAATTTGTATGAGTTATTTGCACCCAAAATGTTCGGTGTTTGCCTCAGATATGCAAAAAACCGTGAAGAAGCGGAAGACATCATGCAGGAAGGGTTTGTACAGGTTTTTAAATCCTTGCAAAACTTCAAATTCTCCGGATCTTTTGAAGGTTGGATCCGAAAAATTATGGTGTATGGTGCCATTGCGAAATACCGTGGAAAATCCAAATTGCATTCCGTTTTAAATATTGAAACTGAAAATATTATCGCCTGTGGGAATGAAGAAATTTTAAGCCGCCTCGGCAAAAAAGAATTACTTCAAATGGTACAGGATCTGCCACCAGCTTACCGGATGGTTTTTAACTTGTATGTTTTTGAAGGATTAAAACATCGTGAAATAGCTGAACAGCTTGATATTTCAGAAGGCACCTCAAAATCGAACCTGCATGATGCGAAGTTGATCCTGCAACGGGCTGTAAGCAACAGTATGAAAATTGCCAACCAAAAGTCAACGAATGGATAAAAATTTACAAAATATTGAAGATCTGTTTAAGAAGGGATTGGAAGGAAATGAAGAATCTCCTTCCGAAGAGGTATGGAATGGCCTAGATCAATCCCTGGAAAAAGCCAACAGCCTCAAATTCAGAAAAAAATACTATACGCTACGATGGGCCACCGCATTTCTGGCGCTTGGTCTGGCCGCAATGAGCATTTACCTGTTAAGAAATGAATCGCAAAAACAAAATGCCGCCAACCCCAAGATTGAAAATTTGGTTACCTCTGAACCTTCTTCTGCAAAAAATCCTTCTGAAAATCCTGAAACTCCTTCATCTGAAACTGAAAAAACTCCTGCACTAAAACTTCAGGAAGAGAAATCTCTCCCAACTGAAAAACAGAAACCGGCAAATCAATTTGAAACCGGCAAATCGGATTCACAGCAGTTGAGTAACACAAAAAACAATTTGAATTCAGAAACAGCCATTGTTGCTGACAAGACTGTTCCGCCCGTAAATGAAAACAACAAGGATCTTCAGCAACCAAAAGGGCTTGCAAAATCTTTCAATAAGAATTTGGCTCAACCGGATAACAAACGCCGTTCTTCTGATTTGTCCTTAAATAATGAACCTGCAAGTGATCAAACAGAAAGCGCTTCACCATCTGAAAGCCACTTGCTTCCACCGCCATCAGTAACTTTTGACGCTCACGAATTGTTGAGTTTAAATCACAACCAGGATTTGAAGGATGCTTCTATTCTTTCTCCATATTTGTCACCAGCAAAAACGATGAAGCATTCACCCATACATATTTCTACACCACCGCGTTTTTCTGCAACGGTTTTCTATTCACCCAATATTCCTTTTTCACATCTTCGTGATGAAGATCATGGTTATGGAAATCCCTTTTCGCGCGAACTTGAAAGAAAGGAAAAAGGAAGTTATTCCTATTCTTTTGGAGTCGGGCTTGAGTATCGTGTGAATAACCAATGGTCGTTGCAAACCGGGTTGAATTTATCAACTATTAAAATGCATCTTGAACCCGAAAAGATTTTTGCAGAACGTGACAACCAGGGATCTGTAAAATACCAGATTAATACATCGTCGGGCAAAGGTTATACTTTGCCCTCATTCAGCTCTCATCCCCAAATTGGCGATAGCCTGTTTACTAAAAACATAAATCATTCTCTTCAATACACTGGTATTCCGCTGGCCGCAAAATACTATATTACCAACAAGCGGATGTCTGTAAACGTGCTGGCCGGAGTTTCGACCAACATTTTATCTCATGGGAAAATAAGTACTGATGTAAACAGAGGAAATGAAACTGAACATGAAAACATCCATGAAATCCATGGGCTTAAACCGGTCTATTTTAGCGGCCTTGCAGGCTTAGGACTGAGCTATAATATTTTTGGGAGCTATTCGCTCACTTTTTCGCCAACAATCAATTTTGCAATTGAACCGATCAACAAAGATGTACCCGTAAATTCTTATCCCGGAACTGTCAATTTCCAATTAGGGCTTAAGACGGAACTTTAGCTTAGTCGCTTTTCGGCCTTTGGAACCTCTTGGGGCGCGCAAGGCTGTCGGCAGGATATTTTGCTTCCATTTCTTTCATTTGAGCCGTTGCCCAATCTTCCATCCTCAGCTTTTCATCGGGGGTTAAAATAGCGTTGCGATGAATTAAAGTATAAGAAGTGAGAGGCATTTCATCCTTTTTAAGTTGCTCTACTATATCTTTAAATGCGTTGTGTTGTCTCCAAAGTGGATAAGTAGTGAATTCCGAAAAATTCAAATGCCTTTTACCATCAATGATATGATTGTTGAGAAACCAGGCCACAGGCTGAATCCTCCAATAAAACGGGTAAACCGTTGTATTGCTGTGACAGTCGTAACAAGAAACTTTCAGATTCTTCATCACGCTGTCAGGAACCGGGTAAGCCGCTGTCATCTGATCTTGCGCTATTTCGTCGTTTTTATTTTCCACCGGTCTGATGAACTGGATGATCACAAAAACTATCAGTAAAAGGATCAGGATGGTTCTTAGTATTTTTTTCATTTTCTCAATAGTTTGATAATTGGTTTTGTAAGCAATACCTCTTTAAGCATTAAAAATATAAACAAATCTACAAACCACAAGAATATTAGGTCGATTAACCGATCATTTTTTTCTAAAAGGATGAATTGAGGAAAAAATTCAAGTTATAAGGAATGTCTAAACTGATTTGCTGAAAAGTTGCGAAGCAATTGAATCTTCCGCCTGCCACCATTTTTGATCAAAGGACTGGCAGATATTTCGCAGGTATTGTCTGCCGGTTTCCAGCACCGCAAAACCGTTTTCATTTAATTCAACCAAGCCATCTTCTGCAAGTTCCTGTAAATGTTGCAACGGAAACTCCTGTAACAATTCTGCATCTTCATGCCTGAAAGTTACTTTGCCTTTGCATGCGGTTTGCAAAATATAATTTTTCAGTGCAAGGTCAGTTTTAGTAAGAAAACAACCTTTGTTAGCTGCGAATTCGCCTTCACTTACCAACCGCAAATAATTGGCGAGTTCTTTATGATTCTGACTATAAGCAGTGCCTGTATCAGTAATAGAAGAAACACCCAATCCCAGTAAAAATGAAGTGTGAGTGGTAGTATAACCCATAAAATTGCGATGCAGCTTTCCTTTTTTCCATGCTTCATATAAATCATCTTCAGGTAAAGCAAAATGATCCATTCCAATATCAAAATAACCGGCAGCCTGGAATTTTTCCTGCGCCAGCAAATACAATTTTGTTTTCAGTTCAGGCGAAGGAAGATCATTTTCATCAAATAATCTTTGTGCTTTTGATTTCCAGGGAACATGCGCATAACTGTAAAAAGCAATCCTGTCCGGCATCAGTTCTATTGTTTCATCCAATGTTTTCGCTTCGCCTTCCAACGTTTGAAAAGGCAAACCATAAATCAAATCATAATTCACGGAACGAAAGCCGGTTTCTCTTGCCTTTTCGGTCACACGCCGAACATTTGCTACTGGCTGGATCCTGTTTATTGCCTGCTGTACAACCGGATCGTTATCCTGAACACCAAAGCTGATCCTCCTGAAACCAAGTTTATAAAGTGTTGTAAGATGCGCATCCGTTGTATTATTTGGATGGCCTTCAATTCCAAATTCATAATCGGAATGAACAGAAGCATCTTTCAAAATACCTTCTATTAATCTTTCCAGATTGCGTGGCGAAAAGAAAGTGGGTGTGCCTCCGCCAAGATGCAATTCCCTTATCACCGGCGCCTCATCCATCAAATTTCTGTACAGTTGCCATTCCTTAAGTATAGCATCAATATATTCTTCTTCAACAGAATGATTAGTGGTGATTTTTTTATTGCATCCGCAATAAGTGCATAGCGATTCACAAAAAGGCAAATGCAGATAAAGGCTAATGCCACCCTTCGAATTCTGCTTCATAAAATTATCCCGGAAATTGTCTTCCCAATAAAGGTCAGGCGTCAATTCTTTCCAAAAAGGAACTGTTGGATAGCTCGTGTACCTGGGAACCGATGTATTATATTTTGCCAATAATTCATATTGTGAGAGCATAATATATAGTTGATATTAATGATTGCCCAAAATTACCGGCCATGGGAGGGAACACAAATGAGTTTACTCATTCCGGACTATGATTTGTGTCATTCATATAAAAAGAGCAAACCAACAAAAAAACGCAATTTTTATTTTGTTTGAAACCATCAGTTATTCTGTTAACCGCAAAATGTTATCTTTTTCTTTAAGCGCGGCTTGATATCCTATTTCAAATATCTGGTCAAGGTTTTTCATACGAAGCAAACCAAAACTGTCAAGCAGCGGTTCAATAAAAATATCACAAAGGTGAACTTTTGAATAGACTGAATTGGCAATCGACAGGTGAAAACACCTTTCAATCAAAGCGGCTTTTGAAAACTTAATATTTGGATTGCTGATATTGGCCAGTTTGTTTACGTGCGAACCGATAATTTTATCGGAAAGATTCAGCAAAGGTTCTACCGGGAAATTATCAAGTAATCCTCCATCAACCAGTCTGGTGTTTTCGCCCGACACCGGTTCAAACAATACCGGGAAAGAAGCCGAGGCAATCAAAGGTTTTATCAATTCGCCGGAAGAAAAAAAGATAGTTTTATTATGTAAAAAATCAGTTGCGTTTACATACAATGGAATTTTTAAAGATTCAAATGAATCAACCGGCAAATTTTCTATAAGAATTTTTCTCATCGTTTCCATAGAAAACAAGCCTTCTTTTCTCCATAATAAATTAGAGAAGCGGAGGTAAGAATTATTTTTTGCAAAAGAAAGAATTTCATCAGGGGATTTTCCGCTTGCATATAACGCTCCAAATATTGCGCCGGCACTAACTCCTGAGATAGCAGCCGGTTTTATCTGCAACTCATCCAGCACTTTTAAAAGTCCCAGGTGTGCAAAACCTCTTACGCCGCCGCCGCTTAGAACCACGCCGATCTTTTTCATCTTTTTCTCATAAATTTAAAAAGACTCTTTTACATACGACGCTTTAAAATGGAGCGCCTGAAGTATTTATATATTTCGATCCATGTAACAGAAACAAATCCGACGAGAATGCAAACCAAAAGTTGGTCAAACACCAGTCTTTTAAATTTAAAAAAGGAAATAATTCCGGGGACAGATGTCATCAAAACAAGCAATAGTATGGTTAAAAAAATGATAAGAATTAATAAATAATTTTTATAACGAAGCGTCGTAAACAAAGAGTAATAAAATGATCGGTTTACCAGGGAAAGAAAAATGTTAGCAATCACCAGCGTGGTGAAAACCATGGTGCGTGTTTGCTCTTCATCATATCCATGAAGGACGGAATATTGATAAATTCCCAATGTGCCGGCAGTGATTATTATTCCCTGCAAAATACTTAATTGCAATTCTTTCCAGGAAAGAAAAGTATTGGTAAACGGACGCGGTTTCTGTTGCATCAGGTTCGCTTCGATCGGTTCGTTTTCATAAATAATGGAACACGTTGGTCCCATTATCAGTTCGAGAAAGATAACATGCACAGGAGTAAAAACGGCAGGATACACCCAGCCCAAAACCAGGGGTAGCAACACCGTTAATATGATCGGGATATGTATCGAAATGATATACTGAATGGCCTTTTTAAGGTTAGTGTAAATTCTTCTTCCCATAGCTATGGCATCCACCATTTTTCCGAGATCATCATCAGCCAATACCAATGATGATGCGCTTTTCGCAATTTCAGAACCTTTTTTTCCCATCGCAATTCCAATGTTCGCGGCTTTCAAAGCTGGTGCGTCATTTACACCGTCACCGGTCATGGCAACGATTTGCTGTTGTTTCTTTAAAGCGGTTATTATTTTCAATTTTGACTCAGGAAACATTCTTGTAAAAATGTTGATTCGCATCACATTTTCTTCCAGTTCCTTTTCAGAGAAATTCATTAATTCTGCGCCGTCAATCGCTTCTTCTGCTCCCTTAAAACCGACCTGCTTTGCAATCGTTTCGGTGGTAGCTTTATTGTCGCCCGTAATGATCTTTACACTTATTCCTGCATTATAAAAGCTTTCAAGTACATCATGCATGTTCTTTTTTGGAGGATCGTAAAAAGAAACCAAGCCGATAAATTGAAAATCAAAGTTCTCCTGTTCTTCAGGAAATTTATTTCCGGGAAAAGAAGCCCGCGCTACACCTAACACACGAAATCCCCGGGCGGCTAAAGTTTCCAGTCTACAAACAATTTTTGCCTTTTCTTCTTTTGATAAATCACAAACTGACAAGATCTTTTCAGCAGCGCCTTTCGCGGCAACTACCCGCTTGCCGTTTAAATTTTCAAAAAGATGAGTCATCATTGGCGGCCGTCCTGCCAATGGATATTCATGAATCATTTTATATGCGGGGCGTTCATCATTTGAAGCTATTTTTTTATAGGCTTCATGTAACGCTTTTTCCATCGGATCAAAAGGCAGCGGCTCGCTTGCCCACATAGCCGTTGTAATTAAATCCAAAACACCTTCTTTATTCTCATAAACGTTTGTGTACAGATGGTTGTTTTTAAAAACATACAAATCCGCAAGCTCCATTCTATTTTCTGTGATTGTACCGGTTTTGTCTGTACAAATAACTGTGGCGCTTCCCAAAGTTTCCACCGTTTTTGTTTGCTTCACAATTACTCCCATTCTCATCAACCGCCAGGCTCCCAACGCCATAAAAGTGGTAAAAGCAACAGGAATTTCTTCAGGCAAAACGGACATCGCGAGTGTCAATGCTTTTAATAAACTATTCACCAAACTCCTTGATTGGAAAAAATTAAAAGCCCAAACAATGACAAATACGATCAGTCCGATGATCGCCATTTTTTTTACAAAATTTCTTATCTGTATCTGGAGTGGCGTTTGTTCTTCTTCAATTTCTTTTAAAGATTTACCGATCCTTCCCAATTCAGTTGCATTGCCAACTTTAGTTACGCGAGCGATCGCCATTCCGCTGGTAACCAAAGTGCCGCTGTAAATTTTATTGTCTTCATTCACAAACTTTTCAACGGCTAATGATTCGCCGGTGAGAATAGACTCATTTACGGTAAAATCATTTGAGTAAATAATGTCCGCATCGGCGGTTATCAAACTTCCTTCTTCAACAATAATGGCGTCATTCACAACTACATCCTTACTTACGATGGAAGAAATAATCCCATTCCTTATCACCTTCGTCTGTGGCTGTGAAAGTTGCTTCAAAGCAGCAAGGGCGTTGCGGCTTCTTGAATCCTGGTAAAGCGAAATCGCAGAAACAAGCACAATCGCCGAAAGCATAAAAATCGCATCACTCATGTTTCCCGAAATCAAATAAAGAATACCCGCCGCAAATAATAATATCAGCATCGGTTCTTTAATCGTATCAAGCAAAGCGGCAAAGAAGGGACTGCGTGAAGTTTGCTCCAATTCGTTGGTTCCGTGCCCTTTGCGCGACGATAAAACCTGCTCGTCGTTAAGACCTTTTATATCAATTGGCAACTTTGACATTACTTATTACGATTAAAAAATTAATGATTTAATTAATAAATAAATGTACTACCTGTAGAAATTAAAAACATGAGGAACCTCATATTTATGAATGACTTATGTTCTTTTTTTCAGAACACATTCCATTGAAATTTGCTTATTCGTATTTATATGAAACCAGTTTCTAAACCATATATTTTGAAATAAAGAGAATGAATCGTAACAATACCTTTAGCAGCTACTTAGATAATTTTACAATAGTTGGCATTAATTACCGCAAAAGTGATATTACCATCCGCGGAAAATTTTCAATTTCGCCTGAAGAGGCCGTTAACGTTATTAAAGAAGCCGTTGCTCAAAAAATGGAAGGATGCCTTGTGCTTTCTACCTGCAACAGAACCGAGGTGTACGGGATTTGTAATAACGCAGCCGGGCTGACCAATCTTCTTTGCAACTTTACTAATGGCGACAAAAACGAATTTGTGAAACAAGGATATTTTTATACCGGCCGTGATGCGGTAGAACATTTATTAAAGGTGTCATCGGGATTGGATTCACAAATTATTGGTGATTATGAAATTCTTTCGCAGCTGAAACATGCAGCGAAAATTTCGAGGCAGAACGGTGGCTTAAGCAGTTTCATGGAACGCGTGATTAATTTTGCTTTGCAGGCGTCAAAACAAATTAAAACAAAAACAAAATTAAGTTCAGGAACAGTGTCAGTCTCTTATGCTGCCATCCAGATCATTAAAGAAAAAATAGAAAACTTAAAAAATAAAAAAGTTCTGTTGGTCGGAACCGGGAAATTTGGAAATCAAATTGCAAAAAATCTAAAAGATTATTTGCCTGGAGCCGCCATTTCCTTTTGCAACAGAACAGACGAAAAAGCTTACCTGCTTGCAGAAAAGTTTGATGCAGGTTTTGTAGCCTATAAAAATCTTTCTTCGGCCTGCAACGATGCAGATGTGATTATGGTAAGTTCTTCTTCTGAGGAACACATCGTTCTTCCTTCTTTTTTCACTTCTGAAAAAGCAAGGCTGATTCTGGATCTTTCTTCACCACAAAATGTAGATCCGGCTGTAAAATTAAATTCTCAAATTACGTTGATGGATGTGGATGAAGTTTCTGAAATTTTGAATGAAACTATTTCTGCGCGGGAAGCGGAAGTTCCCCAAGCTTTGAAAATAATCGACAACACTTTGAATGATCTTGAAGACTGGCATCGTCAACACGCAAACAGTCCGTTGATACAAAAAGTAAAATCGCAGTTGCTTGAAATAAATAAAGCTTATGGAATTGAAGGGGACAAAGAAAAAATTCACAAAACTATTGCTTCGCTTGCCATTCAACTTAAACAATCTGTAAATAAAGGCTGTGATTGTCTCAATGCCGTGAACGTTTACCTTCAAGAAAACCTGGTAACTGCAGAGCAATTACAGGTTTGAAACAACTGATTTCCTTACCTGTGAACCAACAAAAAAATCTTCTTTTTATTTCATCTTTTCGTACCCGCTATCTTCTAAAAGGGATTATTTTGAGAAAACCACAACTATTTTTCAGCCCGAAGCCTTATTAAAAATCTTGATTTTTTTCTTCAATTAATTTTAAAATTTTATCTCTTCCCAACTTTTTAAGCGAACTTGAAACAATATGCTGGGGCAAAAATTGCTGCGTTTGTCTAAGCTGTTCTAAAAAACTTTTGACATTTTTACTAACAATGGCTTGCTTTTCCTTATCTGCTTTTGTAAAAACTAAAGTGTAAGGAACCTGCCAAAGTTCAAGGTTTTTAATAAAATCGAGGTCAAGTTTTTGGGGCGAATGCCTTGAATCTATCAACACAAATACATTTACCAGGTTCTCTCTTTTTCTTAAATAATTTTCAATCATTTGTTCCCATCTGCGCCTGCTGCTTTGTGAAATTTTTGCAAAGCCGTATCCCGGAAGATCAACAAGAAACCATTTGGTTTCATCTGTATCTCCGGCTTTTGAAACACTTTTTATTTCAAAATGATTAATCATTTGAGTCTTGCCCGGAGAGTTGGAAGTTTTGGCAAGTTTATCATTATTCGTGAGCATATTTATTAATGAAGATTTGCCCACATTACTTCTGCCGATAAATGCATATTCCGGCAGATTAGCTATCGGGCACTTTTCGTAAGAAGGGCTGCTGACAAGATATTGCGCTTTTTTGATGTGCATAATGCAATATACACTTAAAGCTTAAAGCTGAATGCTCAAAGCTATTTCAAAAATAAAAGTGAAAGAATAGTTAAGTATAAAACTTATACCACCAAAAAACTATCTTTGAGGCGATGAATATTTATCCTCACGATACGGTTGTTCCATTTAAGGATTCGAAGGAAAGTAAGAAGAAGCAGGTAGAAAACATGTTTGATAAAATTGCTTTCCGTTATGATTTTTTAAACCGTTTTTTAAGTGCCGGAATCGATGTAGGGTGGAGAAAAAAAGCTGTTAAACAATTGGTTTCATCAAAGCCAAAAAACATTTTAGATGTGGCAACGGGAACCGGTGATTTTGCTTTAACCGCTTTTGAAATATTAAAACCTGCAAAAATTACCGGCATTGATATCAGCGAAGGGATGTTGAAAATCGCCAGAAAAAAAATAGAAAAAGCAGGATTACAGGAAAACATTGAGGTGTTAAAGGGTGATAGTGAAGCAATTTTGTTTGCTGACAATACGTTTGATGCTGTTACTGTTGCCTTTGGGGTAAGGAATTTTGAAAATCTTGAAATAGGTTTAGGAGAGATAAGAAGAGTTTTAAAACCAGGAGGGAAACTGATTATTTTGGAGTTTACTAAACCTTCGGCCCCGGTGATAAAACAGGTTTATAATTTTTACATGAATACCATTACCCCCAAAATTGGAAAGATTATTGCAAAAAATAATGAAGCTTATCAATATTTAAACGATTCTGTTTTACAATTTCCTGAAAAAGAATCATTTATTCACATTTTAAACCAAACAGACTATAGAAACGCTTTCTACAAAACATTGACTTTAGGAATATGCTCTATTTATTGCGCAGAAAAATAATTTTGATTGGATTGTCGCTCGTGTTTTGTTCAGCTACAGCTATCGCACAGGATAACGTGGTAAACCAGGAAGGCCATGATGATAAACCGTATCATTTTGGTATTAATCTTGGCTACAACGAATCCCATTTTAATTTTACACATCATCCCCGTTTTCTCCAGTATGATTCTATCCTCGATGTGGAAAGTATCAACAACCCCGGGATTAATCTCGCATGGCTCGTGAATGTCCGAATGAGTAATCATTTCGATCTCCGTGTTCATCCGCTTGATCTTACTTTTTCTGAAAAAGCCTTTTTATATTCTCAAAAATATGAAACTGATTCTTCGGTAACTAAAAAGGTTCAATCTATCACTTTGAGTTTTCCTGTAAATGTTGCTTTTAGCAGCGACCGCATTGGAAATTTTAAAGTATATACCCTTGCCGGTGCGAAGTTTGATTATGATCTTGCCAGTAATGCCGGAGCCTCGAGAGCAGAAGATCTTATAAAACTTTCCAAATCTGATTTAAGTGTCGAACTTGGGCTGGGATTTCATATATATTTCCCTTATTTTGTTTTATCGCCCGAAATAAAATTGAGTAGCGGGCTTACCAATATTCATGCGCGGGATCCGAATTTGAAATACTCAAATGTTATCGACAAGATTAATTCAAGAATGGTTACCTTTTCTCTGACGGTAGAATAAAAATCTTTATTATTTATTTGATTACTAACCGATAATGATAAAAGCAATTATCTGGCACAAGATAGAAATGAGAATGCCTGAGTAAATGTCAAATGGCTTATGGTCACTCACTATCAAACGGGAAGTGGAAACTATACCCGTGATTATGAAAACCAACATAGCAGTAAGAAAAACTGCGTAAGAAAATCCGGAGAAAATAATAATCAACATTATTCCGCATAAAGAACCAATGCCAAGTGCATGCATACTTATTTTAAAATAAATATTTGCCAAAAGGCCGGCAGAAGATGCCAGGAAAGCCCCAAATATAAAACCGGTAAGAATATGCGGAACTTCAGGTTGATTTCTAAAAACAAGAAATAGCAATACGTAATCCTACCAGTAGATGTAATAAAAAG
>CAWFFT010000017.1:0-22961 GCA_963815085.1 uncultured Chitinophagaceae bacterium
TTAAAACCGTTGACTCCACCAATTTTAATTGTAATTTCTCTTGCAGGTTGATACCTTCAAACAAACGCGTGCCTTTTCCTATAACTATTGGATGAACGACAAAATGATATTCATCAATAAGGTCCAGCGCTGCAAGTTGTGCAGGAATATTTACCCCACCGGTTAAAATATTTTTGCCTTCTTGCTGTTTCAATTTTTGTATTTCATCGCGCAGGCCTGTATGCACAATTCTTGTTTTGTTTCCTTCAGTACTTTCTAACGATTTTGAGAAAACTACAATTTTATCGACGGCGTCAAATGCGCGCGCAAATTCAATATCAACTTTTCTGTCATTCTCCGCGGGTGGATTTTTTACTACATCAGGCCAATAAGGAACCATTAATTGATAAGTTTTACGACCGTAGAGAAATGTGTCGGCCTCTTGCGTGAGGCGTATAAAATAGGCCATCGTTTCCTCATCGGGATAGAATTGGGTATGGTCACAGATGCCATCTATGCTCATGTTGATTGCGTAAATTACCTTTCTCATTTAATTGGTTTTCGTTTGAATTTTTTCTGATCTTTTTTTTCAATATAAAGTTAAAAAATAAAATACTGCATTCAGATTCACCTCAGGGGGCAAGCTAATATTCATTAGATTTTTTTGGCAGATTGATGTCAGCATATATGATATAAATCATTAGTTCTATTGATTTTTATCATAATATGTTGTTTGTATTTATTTTATTTTTAAAGTTCGGTCAATATTTCCTGAAACCTGTTTTGCCAGACCGAAATAATTCTCAATAAAATGAACACCAAGATAAAAAACGGGGCCAAAACTTTCAATAATTCAAGACCTGTTTTTACCGGCAAAAGAAGAAGTGCAAATGATAACTCCCAACCTGCCGATGAGATATTCCGCGCTCTTTTCGAAAACTCAACAAACCCTCTTTTGCTGATTAATGATTCTTTTCGGTTTGTAAAATGCAACGAAGCTGCTGTAAAATTACTCGGAGCTATATCAAAAGACGAGGTTATTAATAAGCCACCATCGTTTTTTTCACCAAAATATCAGCCCGATGGCCAGCCCTCTACCATTAAAGCTGCGGAAATGATCAAAGACCGCTTATAAAAACGGACAACACCAATTTGAATGGGTTCATAAAAGATTGGATGGTGTTCTTCTTTCGATACAAGTGAATCTTACAGCGGTTCCGGTAAAGAGAAGAAAAGATATTGTTGGTTAACTGGCAAAATATTACCGAAAGCAAAAAAAGGGAAGAAACGATCCATAAACTTTTCCAGGCAATAGAACAAACGAATGAAATAGTTTTCATGACTGACGTTGACGGTACCATCAATTTCGTGAATGCGGCTTTTGAACAAGTGTATGGATATAAAAAAAAGGAAGTTGTTGGAAAAGTAACTCCGCGTATTATCAAGAGTGGGCTGATGGATAAAAAGTTTTATGAAGATTTATGGGAAAAACTTCCGGCCGGTAAAGGGCTGCGTAGGGAAATCATTAACAAAACAAAGGACGGCCGATTCATTACTATTCATACTTCATTGAGCCCGATCTTTACAGGTGAAAAAAAATTGGTGGGGTATATGTGTGTTCAGCAGGACATCACTGAAAAGAAGATAGTAGAAAAGAAATTAGTTGACGCTGAATTACAATACCGCACTCTTTTTGAACAGTCGCCGGACGGAATATGCCTGGTAGATTATGAAACGCTCCTCCCGTTGGATTGTAATTCAAAAGTTCACAAACAGCTCGGCTATTCCAGGAAGGAATTTAGTCGTTTACATATTTCTGATTACGAAATAATTGAAACCCCTGAAGTCATTAAAAGCCGTGCTGCAAAAATTATGAAAGACGGGCACGCCGATTTTAAAACCCGCCATAAAACAAAAAGCGGGGAGATCAGGGATATTCATGTAATTGTACAGAAAATTAATTTGCACGGCAAGCCTGTATTTTATGCAATATACCGGGATATTACTGACAAAGTCAGGTTATCAAATACCCTAAAAAACCAGGAAAAAAACCTCCAGCGCCAGGTTATGGAAGCCACTTTAACGGGACATGAGGAGGAAAAAAATGAATTGGGAAGAGAGTTGCATGACAATGTTAACCAACTGTTGGCGACCGTTAAAATTTACCTGGGAATGATAAAGGCAGATAAAGATAATATTGATATGGGGCTTCTTGAAAAAAGCTACCGGTATGTGAATGATGCTATGGACGAATTGCGCAAATTATCACATTCACTGGTGTCGCCTGCACTTAAAGAATCAGGACTGCACGAAAGCCTTCGTAGGTTTATTGAGGAATTCAAATTAACCTATGGATCTAAGGTGAAGCTGATCTATAAATTAAGCGAAGCAGGAATACCAGATCATAAATTGCGAGCTGACTGTTTTCCGTATTATCCAGGAACAAATGAATAATATCAGCAAATATGCAAAAGCGAACGTGATTGTTATCCATTTAAAGGAAAAAAGCGGGTACCTTGAATTATCGGTTTTAGATGACGGGATAGGATTTGATACTGGGAAAAAAGGTAGCGGAATCGGGTTAAGAAATATTCAAAGCAGGGCAGAACTTTATTCCGGTAGCATGAATGTTTTGTCGTCACCCGGGCAAGGGATGCGAACTCCACGTAAAGATCCCTTTTAAATAATTTCTTTTAGTTCCGCCTCATCCAAACTTTGTATATGGCTCGCCGAGGAAGTTTTTTATCAAATAGTATTGTAGCCGACCAGTGAATCTCTAAAAGAAACAAGCCAGAGTTACTTCCTTTCTTCTGCCTGATATCACATCGGCAATAAAAAAATTTGTACCACCTATAGCATGATCAGGATCATACATAGTGCTGACTGAGATCAGCAACCAGGTATTTTTCACACTATACTTTTACTATCGTGTAGTCCATTCATCCTAAAACCTACCACTATGAAAAATTATGCTATTTTTCTAATCCTGCTTGCAAGTTCTACCTTCTTTTTTGAAGTTGCTGTCTCGCAAAATGTTGCTATCAACTCAGACGGATCTTCTCCTGACACATCAGCAGTGCTCGATTTACAAAGTGCCAATAAGGGGTTGTTGGTCCCGCGATTAAGCCTGTCTTCGTTAACTGATGCAGACAACTATTCCGCTTCCGGCTCACAGTCTCCTTGTTTATAATACAAATGCGAGCTTTAAGTGGAGGGGAAGGTTATTACTATAATTCAGGTACCACAGGTTCTCCATCATGGGTAAAATTAAGTTCAGCCATTTCAGGATGGGGAATGACCGGTAATTCCGGAACTACCCCCGGCACCAATTTTATAGGCACCACTGATGCAAAAGACCTGGTAATAAAAACCAATGGCAGTTCAAGAGTAAATATCAGCAGTGCAGGCGTTACTACTATTGGAGATGGAACCAATGATACCAAGATAGAAGCCGATGGTTCTATTTTGCTTGAAGGAACTGCTACCGCCTACACAGATTTAGTGGTTCCGCTTTTTAATACCCGGTTAGGATCTGACAGGCAGGCAGTATGGTCGAAAATGTTGGATGATGGTGCTGGTAGCCGTGGAGTATATACTTATACTTTTGAAAGTGTAGGTACCGATAATGAAGAGGAGGTTTTTTTCTCAGTTCAATTACCTCATAACTGGAAAGAAGGAAGTGCTATTTATCCCCATGTGCATTGGTCTCCTCAAACTACAGGACATAATGGTTCTGTCGTATGGGGCCTTGAATACAGTTGGGTTAATTATGATGCAGCATCGCCACTTACTTTTCCTAATACCACAATTATAACTGCTACTTCTGCATCATATAAATGGTACTTCAGATCATGACAAACACCTTATTACTTCGTTCGGCGCTATAACACCCAACAGCTCACAGGATAAAATAAGCAGTATACTGATGTGCAGATTCTTTCGTAAGTCAGGTGATGCGGCAGATACTTATAAGGTAATGCTGCAGTGCTTTCTGTTAGATTTTCACTATCAAATGGATGGAATCGGAAGCCATGAGCAGTTTATCAAGTAATACGATTTTGATTAACGATGTGTGGGTTAATATAGTTTTTGGGTAGTATTTATAAGTGTTGAAAATGGCCGGAGAGAATAAGAAAACGATACGATTAAATTGATAAAATTAATCCAAAACCGAAAAACATAATTCTATGAAAACTTACTATTTAACTATACTGCTGGTTGCACTGGGGTTGGGTTCTTCAGCCCAGGACACCTTTAAAATTAAGTCAGGGCACCCATCTCAAAACTGCACACAATGCATTTATAGTTTTTAGAAACATAAATTTGGTGAACAATGGAAGTTACGTGCAGGCTGTTGGTGATGGTACTACCAGGTTAACAGGCAGCACCAATACCACTACTTCGGGTACAGGCACTACTACATTAGATCGATTGGAAGTAATGATGAATAACGGGAATACCCATACACTTTCATCATTGGTAAGCGTGAAGAATGTGGTAACTTTTAGTTCTGGCCAATTAAAATCTGATGGCTACCTCACTCTTAAATCAGATGCAAATAATACCGCAAGAGTAGCCCCAATAACCAGCCCAATCGTCCCTGCAATTTCAGGTGAAGTAACGGTAGAACGATATAATTCTGCCAGAAAGGCATGGCGGTTATTAGCCATACCCACTCAAAGCACCCAAACCATAAAACAAGCGTGGCAGGAAGGGGCCTTAGATGGCAATGATAACCCTTTGCCGGGATTTGGAATACAAATTACCGGTCCTGCCGGAACTTCTGCCGGTTTTGATCTTTATTCGGCTACTCCTTCCATGAAAACGTACGTTCCTGTTTCTGATAGCTGGGCTGGTGTACCCAATACAAATACACTCCAAATAAAATCTACAGAAGCGTATATGACATTTATCCGGGGAGACCGTTTGGCAAACTCTTTCAATTCAGCACCTACAGAAACTACATTGCGTACTAAAGGTGATTTGTATACAGGCGATCAGCCAGCTTTAAATGTATTAGCTGATAAATATGCTGCTATAGGTAACCCTTATGCATCCCCTGTTGATTTTACCAATATTACCAAAACAGGTGGAGTAGACGATAAATTTTATGCCTGGGATCCTTTCATCGCAGGCAACTATGGTTATGGAGGTTATCAAACTATGAGCAGCACCAATAATTGGGAACCGGTACCGGGAGGTTCTGTTACCTATCCTTCGGGCATCCCATGTACAACTATTCAATCGGGAGAAGGCTTCTTCGTTCATGCTACCTCCGTTGCGGGGACTATTTCATTTTCAGAAAATTCTAAATTCACCGGTAGTAGTTCAAAAAGCTTTGCAAGACTTGCGGGGACGTCCAAGAGCAAAAACAGTGAGACAATTTTTCCGGGTTTCTCTATTTTCAGGCACACTCGACTCGCTGCGTTGGTTGATGGAAATGCAGTTGCATTTGATCCTGCATTCAGTAATGGGATTGATGGAGATGATGCATTAAAAATAATTGAAGGCAAAGAAAACTTTTGTACAATCAGGAATTCAAAAATATTAGCAATAGAAGCAAGAAGAATAGTTGAAAATACCGATACAGTTTATTATTACATGAGTAACATGGCTAAGAAGGTTTACCAATTAAAATTTGCTCCCAAAAATATGCAGGCAGACGGGATTGCAAGCTTCTTTAATTGATCAGTATTTAAATGCGAGCTACTCCCATAAGCCTTACTGACAGCAGTTTTATAAATTTTAGCATTACATCCGATCCGGAATCATTTGCATCAAACAGGTTTAAGGTCGTTTTTAAACCAATGGTTGCTTTACCCCTAAGCTTTACTTCAGTAAAAGCCTTTGCAAAGGGAAGTGCAATTATTGTGGAATGGCAAGTAGGAACGAAAATAATATTAAGAATTATGTTGTAGAGAAATCCCTTGACTTAACCAATTTTACCATTTTGGATTCTGTGGATGCAAAGAACAAACCTTCCGGCAACTATTTGGTGGCAGACTTATATCCTAACGATGGATTTAATTATTACCGCATCCGTAGTAATGATATAAATGGCATCGCACAAATACAGTGAGGTGGTGAAAGTGCTAAAGGGCAATTTGAAAAACAAAATTTCAGTTTTTCCCAACCCGGTTATCGGCAACAACATTAACCTGCGTGTTATCAACCAGCCCTCGGGAGAATATTATATGCGATTGCTGAATACAAATGGTGAGGTAATAATGGTGACAAAAATCCGGCACTTGCAGAGCAATACCCTGGAAGTAATTAAAATAGAAAAACTGGTTTCGCAAGGAATGTATCAATTGGAGATAACCAAACCAAATGCAACCCAGGTAAATTTGAATGTATTATTTTGACATCTATACCTTATTGTAAGGGCGGATAAAAAAGATAATCGGAAATATGCGGAAATAGTGATTGATTTTTTTGCCACCTCGTTTTACGAGGACTTTGCACGCAGATTTGTAAGGTCTTACTACCGTTGTAATCCCACTACTCACCCTTACATAAAAGTTATTAGTCGAAATTTAATCACAATTCCTCCATTGCCAGAGAGTATCTGCAGTCGACGTTTCAGGAATATAACGATTTCCGGTCAACCAATAAAAAGCAAAGATTTTTATTTTGCCGTTGTTATAACAGTAATGCTTAAACGAAATAAGTTTTCCTTCTGACTGGAATCAACAATTAGCTGAAGCTCTAAAAATAAGAAGCCTTCTATAACCTTGTTGTGTCCTCCATATTAAATTTATTATTATATTAATTTTTATTAGGTATATTCACTAAAATTTTCATATCCTTCCTGCAACTATTCCGCATCCTTCTCTTATTTATTTATTAAAAAAATGTAAACATGAAAAAATTAATTTTTGTTTCACTCATCGCTTTCATTGCCATTTCGTGCAATCAGAAAAGCGAAACTACCGCGGATACCAAAACTAATACGGATACCGAAACGCCTGCTACTACGCCCATGCCACTCGCATTTCAGCCCACTTATTCTTCTTCTTTTGAGATGGGTAAACCGGAATACGCGGCCATGATTGTACAGGGAAGTTGGAAAGATTGGCAGGACAATAAAATGGATAGCATGCAAAGTTGGGTGGCAGATACTGTCGTTGCTATGCAAAGCGACAATAGTATGGTACGCGGCGTAGACAGCCTTAAAGCTGTTTGGCAAAGGGGCCGTGATAAATACTCCGCTATCACAGATTCCATTAATGCGGTGTCTTCTTTATATAGTACCGATAAAAAGCAAAACTGGGTGCTGGTGTGGGCGACAGAGTACAATACCAAAAAAGACGGGACTGTAGATACTGCAGCCGTTATGGAAACATGGCGTATTAATAAAGATGGCAAAGCGGATTTGTTGTTGCAATTTGACCGCCACTCGCGGAAGCAATAACAGTATCGCGATACAGGATTTTCCGCATCCTCTAATCATGTAAATCTTGAAAATCCTTATTCAGACAAATGAATTGTTTGAAGAGGAGAGGGGATTGTATTGTCGGAATAAATAATTGTCGGAATCATGATTCACCGGATGAGAGCACTTACGGGATTTCTTCCTCCTATCCTCTCGATGTTTACAGCACGAGACCCTTAACGTTAGCCCGGGATATTTACGACTATGCTTTCAAGCTCTTTTCAAAAGCTGGTCTGAGGCAGAGAAGGTCGCTGTCAACCGGCATCCGCTCCCGGGCTCGGAAATGAAAGTGACCATTCCATTGTAAGAAGCTGCGCGGCTTTTAATATTTTCAACGCCTATACCTTTTTGTGGTTTATGGATATCAAAGCCAATTCCGTTATCAGAAATGACCAGTTTGATTTCGTTTTTTATTCTCGAGCAGTTTTATTATTACTTTGGTGGCTTTGGCGTGCTTGAGAATATTATTCAGTTGTTCCTGGATGATGCGGTAAACATTCAACTTAAACTTATCGTTTACACTACTTTCAATAGAATTTTTTACCTGCAACACTATTTTTACCCGGCTCACTTCCATGGTATCACGGCGAATATTTTCAATAGCGGCGCAAAGTCCAAGGTTCTTGATAATATCCGTAGTCAGGCCCTTGCTTAATTTCCGTATTTCTTCAATAGCGGTGAGTGTATATTCCGAAGAACGGCTTAAGTATATTTCGCTGTCTTTACCACCTCCTTTTGCCATTTCCAGGTAAAGCCTCGAGGCACCCAGCAATTGGTTTACGTTGTCGTGAAGTTCTTTTCCTATGTCCGATCTTTCGGTGTCTTTGGCGTCCTCGGCCGCTTCAGTGATTTGCGCTTCCTTTAACCGGATCTCGTGCTCAAGCCTTTCTTCCAGCACTGTTTGCTTGCTGATGTCCTTCATGGAGCCAATCATCCTGTAGGCTTTGTCATCAGTATTTCTGAGGATGATGCGGCTGCTTAATACATTGGCCACAGAGCCGTCTGCACGCAAAAAGCGATACCCGGTTTTCCATTCAATTTCTTTCGATTTCAATACCCGGTGGTAGTCTTTCATCACCTCCTTTTTATCGCCCGGATGAATATATGCTGACCAGCCATCGGCACCTGCCTGCGTTGGCTTATAACCAAATTCCGTTTCATAAGCGTCATTAACGCTAAGGGTATCAGCCGCAAGGTCCACATCAAATAATACATCCGTTGACAGGTTGAATAAAATTTTGAAATTCTCCTCTATTTCAGCAAGTACTTTTCTTTTCCCGATACCCTCATATTCGCGCTTTTCCTCTTCAGACTTTGCCTTCGCTAACTGGATATTATGGTCGACAATCATTTTGTTCCTGGTATCGATATTTTTTTGCCTGAATTTGGCAATATCAATGTTTTCAGCAACTATTTTTTTATTTTTTATGTCAATATTTCTTTGATTTTTTTTGGCCAGCTTTATGTTTTTTGCCACCCCTTTATCTTTAAGGGTGTCAATATGCAACTGGTCCAAAATACTTTGGCTGCGGTCGGCAATGCTGACGATAACCGTTGCAATTCCCTTCAGGTCTTTAAAAACTGCATAGTTCATTTCGCAGGGAAATCGTTTCCCGCCGTTCCTGATGGCGGTTAACCGGAGGGTAGGCTTTTTTGCCGTGATTTGTTGTTGTAGCAATTTTTTAAAATCACTTTTCGTGGTGGCGAAAACGTCAATCTTATTTATGGATAATAACGCCTTTTGCGAATACCCCAACAGTTTGCATGCTGCCTTATTAACCATCCTGATTTTTCCACTACTCAGGGTGAAGATAATACTGGCCCGCGACGAATTATCAAAGCCCAGCTGAGCAAGGTTGGTTTCATCTAAAGGAAATTCAGACGTTGAAGCCATTTTGTTGAATTGATGGAGAGTGAGAGAATTTAGAGCATTAACGCGGAATCAATCAGTAAATTACAGCTTATACATCAGATTGCAGAAAATATTATTTTTTCTTTTAAAATATTTTCACACAAGCATGGAATGACGATATTCAGGCAATCTTTATAATGGCATTATGGATATTGCCAATGGTTAACCGGCAGTTTTATAAACATTTTGAAATGGAGGTGATAACGGGCTGCGGATTCTCTAGTAGAAAAATTACTACTACTATTGGGTTACTTTACTACAGCCGGTAGGGGGAAAATGCGGTAGTTTTGTATCAAATTCATTCTGAACCGAAACTTGTGGTTTTATGAAAAAACTTTTACCTTTCCAACTTTCTTTTTTTATACTTGCTCTTCTTTTTGGCAATGCCGTTTTAGCCCAGGCTCCTCCTGATCCTGGCAATGATCCTCTTGCTGAAACATATTCCGTTGCCGTAGTTATGGCAAAGCCAGTACCTGGTGACTGCCAGAAAACGATGACTGTTTCCGCTTCTATTGAAATCCTGAAACAAGGATCCGTAAGTATCGGTTCTTGTAACTGCTCCGGGAATGGTGAAGAATAAAAACATAGTTTTTTCTTTGTTTACTGTTTTTACTTTCCGTAGGATGTCATCAGTTCGTAAAAAAATTTCTTTTTACGGTATAGCAAAAACGGGTTTTACGGGATTGATTGAGCATGGCCCTTGAAGCAGTTTTGCATCCACAAACCATTACCGATCATGAATCATTATCTGAAAAAGGCTTACCTACCTGGTTTCTAATGCCGTTGATCAGCAGAGCATGAGGCGGCATTTCATCCAAAATAAAAATCCCACAAAAAAGTTTGTTTACTCTTAAAAAATAAAATTTAATACATTTATCCGCTAATAGATTTCTCAACCTACTTTATGATTTACAAAAAGCATCATCAATGAAAAAAATAGTTGTACTTGTTCTTTTAATAATGTGCCTGGGAAAAGTTTTCGCTCAATCGCAGGAACCGCCTGAGTTTTGGGAAAATGAAAAGCTTAATGAATACAACCGGCAACCGATGCACTCAACTTTTTTTGCTTATGAAAATAAGAATCGCGCGTTGCAAAATGATATGTCGAAATCACAATATTTTAAGTCACTTGATGGCCAATGGAAATTCAAATGGGTAGACAAGCCGGATGACCGCCCGTTGGGATTTTGGAAAACGGATTATGACGATAACCACTGGGTAAACTTTCCCGTGCCTGCTACCTGGGAAGTAAATGGCTATGGGATTCCTATTTATACCAATGTACAATATGATTTTGATTATTTAATAAAACCAAATCCACCGCAAGTTCCGCATCAATACAATCCTGTAGGATCTTACAGAAAAGAAATTACGATTGATAAAAACTGGGATGGGAAAGATATCTACATCCACTTTGGCGCGGTGCGTTCGTGTTTTTATTTATGGGTAAACGGAGAATGGGTGGGTTATAGCGAGGACAGTAAACTTCCGGCTGAATTCAATATTACAAAGTTTTTAAAACCGGGCCAGAAAAATCTGATTGCTTTCCAGGTATATCGCTGGAGCGATGGAAGTTATATTGAAGACCAGGATATGTGGCGGTTAGCGGGTGTTAACCGGGATGTTTATATGTATGCGCGAAACCCGGTTCATATCCGTGACGTACAGATTATTCCTGACCTGACTGACAATTATAAAAACGGGCAATTGAATATCAGCCTTGATTTTTTAAACAACGCCGATCCGTTATTAAAAAATTATAAAGCTTCTTTTGAATTATTGGATGAAGCCGGAAAACGTATCAAACAAACTTCAGTCAATCTTAATGATTCCAATAAATATAAGAATGTCGTTATCAAATTGAATGATCCGGAAAAATGGTCTGCAGAAACACCGAACCTTTATACTGTTCTTGTAACGCTGATGGATAAACGCGGAAATGTGATGGAAGTGATTCCGCAGAAAACAGGTTTTAGAAAAGTGGAAATAAAAGACGGTGCATTGTATGTAAATGGAAAAGCGATTTTGATAAAAGGGGTTAATCGTCATGAAATGGATCCCATCAGCGGGCAGGTGATCAGCAAAGAACGAATGGAACAGGACGTAAAGATCATGAAAGAAAATAACATCAATGCAGTGCGCACTTCACATTATCCAAATGATCCTTATTGGTACCAGTTGTGCGATAAATATGGATTGTATGTAGTAGATGAAGCTGACCTGGAATCGCACGGAATGGGCTTTGGCGCTAACTCATTATCCAAAAAACCCGATTGGTTTTTGCAACATTTTCAAAGAGATTCAAGAGCCGTAGAACGTGATAAAAATCATCCGTCAGTAATTGTGTGGTCGATGGGAAATGAAGCCGGCATGGGCATCAATTTTGAAAAATGTTATCAATGGATAAAGCATCGCGATCCGTCAAGGCCGGTAGAATATGAACCGGCAAGCGCTACGGATTTCTCTGATATTTACTGCCCCATGTATCCTTCTCCTGATAATATGGTGCATCATGTAAAATATGACAGCGGCAGCAATCATAAGCCGTTCATTTTGGTTGAGTACGCGCATGCAATGGGAAATACGGATGGAAATTTTAATGATTACTGGGATACGATAAGAAAATATTATCCAAAAATGCAGGGTGGATATATTTGGGATTTTGTTGACCAGGGACTATTTAAAATCACCGACCGGGGTGATTCTATTTGGGCCTATGGCGGTGATTATGGAGTTGCTATGCCAAGTGATCAAAATTTTAATTGTAACGGCCTTGTAGCGCCGGATCGTTCATTGCATCCGCAAATGCTGGAAGTAAAAAAAGAATATCAAAACATTTTTACTTTCCCGGCAGATGTTATGGTTGGAAAGATAAAAGTTTACAATGAAAATTTCTTTAAAGGACTGGATGACGTGTATATGGATTGGGAATTGGTAGCCGATGGAAAGGTTATTCAAAAAGGCAAAGTTGATAACTTAAACGTTGGACCGCATGATACTTCGACGATAAACCTGAATTATAAACTGCCCCGTGTAGGATATAAAGAAATCTTCTTGGATGTGGTTTATAAAACCAAAAAGGAAGAAGGGCTGATTCCTGCGGATTGGGAAATAGCCAAAGATCAATTGACTTTATACAGTGATTTGGAAAAGAATACAGAAGTTCCCGGAGCAAGTGATTTGCGTGTGTACGTTACCGATAGTTCAATAAATGTTGGCAATGATAAAGTGAAATATTCTTTTAATCACGATGATGGATTATTGCATCAGTACATAGTTGATGGTAACGATTTTATAAAAGAAGGATATGATCTGAAACCAAATTTCTGGCGGCCACCGACCGACAATGATTTTGGCGCCAACCTGCAGAAAAGATTGATTAACTGGAAAAGAGCTTCTCATAATTTTATTTTATTAGGATATAGCATTGATTCTGCTAATGCAAAAGATATTAAATTGAATATGCATTATTCGTTGCCGGATGTCTATGCTTACCTTGATATAAATTATGAATTAAATGGCGATGGAGCTATTAAAGTGACAGAATCTTTGCATGCTGACAATTCAAAAGAAGTGCCGATGATGTTTAAATTTGGAATGCAGATGATGTTGCCAAAACAATACAACCAGATGGAATGGTATGGCCGGGGACCTTCTGAGAATTATTGGGACCGGAAAGATGCCGCTTTTGTGGGAATATATAAACAAACTGTCGATGAACAATTCGGCAATTATATAAGGCCGCAGGAAACTGCGAATAAAACTGACGTTCGCTGGGTAAAACTCACTAATGAGAATGGCAAAGGTTTGATGATTGAAGGCGATACCGTTTTGAATATTTCTGCACGCCATTATTTGGATGAAGATTTGGATGAAGGGCTGCAAAAACATAACGCGCATACAGGTGAATTGAAACAAAGGGATCTGACTACGCTGAATATTGATTTGGAACAAACCGGACTTGGAGGAATTAATTCATGGGGAAGCTGGCCTTTGAAACAATACCAGATGGTGTATAAGGATTATAGCTATTCTTTTTTGATAAAACCTGTTGAGTAAAATGTAAGACAAAGAAGGTAAAATAAAAATTAGTGTTATTTGTTGCTTACCACTTTCGCATGAGCATTGAATTTATATTTTGCCATACTTTTTATAATAAGCAATCAACATACCCACAACGGCATTGTAAGAATGCAAACCTTTAGGCTGGTTATTCAGTTTCAGATAATTACCATACATCCAATTGATTAGTGGTTCAAAAATACTTTGATGATCAAGATCAAACTTTTTTAATACCATTAAATCCTTTTTGACATTGCTACTTAATTCATTAAAGGCTTTATTGGACGCTGTAGAATCAAAATAATATACTTCACGGTTGGTATAAAGAAAAAGATCAAGGTAAGTTGAATAATGAAAAAGCGTATCAGGCGAATTAACAGCTGCCAGGTAACCAACAAAATTGGCTTCATTTTCTTTAGCATAGCCAAGCTGGTGAGCCATTTCATGAGTAGCAATATAAGGTTGCAGCATTTCAGGAACTGTAGTATTGATTTGTGCTTCACCGGTAAATGGATTATAATAACCTGTAAAGCCAAGGTAATCGCCCAAAGTTCCGTAGAGTGAAGATTTTACCGATATAACTTTATACTCTAAAAAAGGAAATTTTTTTTCTGCAAAACCATAACTTCTTTTTGCTCTTTGTATCAGTTGACCGGTAGAAGGGTATTTTTCATGATTTTTTGTCAGCACTGCTTTTGTATAATTTACTTTTTTCAGCAAAAGGTGCTGCAATGTTAACAGATCTGAAGCATCATATTGTTGAGGAGTAAGCTGGAGCTGATAAGCAATGCCTTTTCGATCGTAATTTATTCCCCAAAAAAGATAAAAGACAACGTAAATAAAGGCAAAAAGTAACAGAAGTTTCAGCAATTTGTTAAAAGCTAACTTCCTTGTAATTTTTCGCTTTATCAATGATATTAAATTGGAAAGAAGTTTCCATGCAAGCCAGCAAGCAGCAAGAAAATACAAAATATCTCCCAGGCTGAATGGAATCCAGCCGAATAGTACACGCATTATTTTTGAAAAATCAATATAAATCCCGTTCGAATAAAACCGTTCTACCCAAAGCTTATCAGAAGTAACAATTTTGATAATAAGTATCAGCAAAAGCGCTGTTATCCATTTGCCCTTATTTTCTGTTACATATTTCCAAGCTCCCATAAATGCTATTTCTTTGCCTCTTATATGAAGCATCTCAAATGTCATTTTATTGAGATGCGGGAAATCCATTGAAAATTTAAAAAAAATAAAGTTAGTATATAAAATGCTCTTCAGGTTTTTAGCCTATGTAACTATTGGACGATTAACAAAAAATTTAAAAAACAGGGGATATTTTATCCCAAAAACTAATTAAATTTATTACTTTTGCAGCCCTTTAATATTAGGTTATGGGAAACAGGCGTGAATATGATATAGCATTTGTTGGATTAAAACCTGGGGTTCATGAGTTTAATTATGAAGTGGATGACAAGTTCTTTGGAGATTATAATGAAACAGATTTCAGTAATTGCCATGCATCTGTAAAGCTGATTCTCGAAAAAAACACCTCTTTTATGTTGTTGAAATTCGAGATTGGGGGAAGTGTAAATGTAGTTTGTGATCGTTGTGGGAATACATTGCCGATGGATCTTTGGGATGAATTTAAAGTGGTAATAAAACAAGTTGAAAATCCTGAAGAGATGAATGAAAATGAAGAAGATCCTGATGTATTTTATATTTCAAGAACAGAAAGTCACATTCACCTCGCTGATTGGATTTATGAATTTGTTCTGTTAAGTATTCCAAACCAACGGATGTGCAGTGATGAAGAAATGGGTGGGCCAAAGTGTAATAAAGAAATTTTAGCAATGCTTAAAAAAATGCAATCATCTACTCTTGAAAATAATCATCCTTTACAAAAAGGATTGGAAAAATTTAAAAAAAACAAAAATTAATCATATTTAATCTAAGGTTATGCCAAATCCAAAGCGCAGGCACAGTCAACAAAGAAGTGCAAAAAGAAGAACACATTATAAAGCAGTAGCTCCTACATTGAGCAATGATCCTACAACAGGAGAGACTCATGTTCGTCATCGTGCACACACAAGTGAAGGGAAATTATATTATAAAGGGAAAGTAGTATCCGAAAAAGCGCCCATCAAGGCTGGTTAAATTTGTTTTCACGATAATTATATAATCCAAAAACAAAGTATTTTACTTTGTTTTTGGATTTTTTTTTAATCTTTGAGCAGGTTATAATTAAATAATTATTTTTATCCTGATATTGTTAAGATAATTCTGAATATGAATATAGCACTGGATATGATGGGAGGCGATTACGCTCCTTTAGAAGCCATAAAAGGAGTAAAACATTTTTTATCTGAAAATGGTGACCCAAAAGTACATCTGACATTAATTGGTGATGAAAACAAACTCTCTCCCTTGCTTCAGCAATATAGCATCAACGCCGAAAATATTACGCTGGTACACGCAGCCGAAGTGATTGGAATGCACGAACATCCAACGAAAGCCCTGAAAGAAAAACAACAATCATCGATTTCAATTGGTTTTCATCTTTTAGCAACAGGAAAATCAGAAGCGTTTATCAGTGCAGGCAATACGGGGGCGATGATGGTAGGTTCTTTATATAGTATCAAAGCTATTCCAGGTGTAGCAAGGCCGGCAATTGGCGCGTATATTCCCTGTTATAATGGCCAGACAGCTTTATTAGTGGATGTTGGACTTAATTCTGATTGTAAACCTGAAAATTTATCTCAATTCGCTTTGCTGGGGTCATTGTTTGCCAGGTATATTTTAAATTATGAAAACCCGAGGGTAGCATTGATAAATGTAGGTGAAGAAGAAGGCAAAGGGAATATTTTATGCCAGACTGCCTATCCTTTAATGAAAGAAAACAAGCAAATTAATTTTATTGGAAATATAGAAGGACGCGACCTGTTGATGGATAAAGCTGAAGTATATGTTTGCGATGGGTATACAGGAAATATTCTTTTGAAATTTGCTGAATCGATTTATGATATCGTACAGAAGCGTAAGATTGAAGATGAATATTTTAACAAGTTTAATTTTGAAATGTATGGAGGTGTTCCGGTTCTTGGAGTAAATAAGCCTGTAATTATTGGCCATGGAATTTCTACAGCCGGGGCTTTTAATAATATGATATTAATCGCCAAAAAAATGATTGAACAGGATTTTATTGAAAAAATAAAATCTAATTTTATTTAAAGGACTTTTTGAAAATAATTATCCCACAATTTCAGAAATCTATTTGTCCAACCTTCCTTTTTTCTTGTTTGATTAACGGCTAAAACGTTTAAATTACAATTCTTTTTCAGGCTATTTTACATTGAAATCAACAGATTTTTAATCCTTATTTTTATAAGACCTTATTAATACCGCATGAAATTGTCCTTAAAATATGTGTGGGTTATTTTTTTTACAATTGGTTGTACATGCTCACATTTTATTTCTTTTGCACAAAAGGATACTACAAAGCAAGGCAAGGATTTTTTAAGTAAAGTGATAGGGAATTTTAAAAAAGATTCAACAGAAATAGATTATTCTAAACAATTTAAGACAACAGAAGCTGCTTTTACTCCTTATGAAGGCCTTATTATCAGAAGTATAATTATTGAACGGATTCCTTTCGGTGTTTCTATTGGAGATACTTCAATCAGAATAATCAACAGCCTGACAAAACTTGCAAATGATCTTCATCACATCACAAAAACGAAAGTTGTAAGAAAGAATTTATTTTTCAAAAAAGGACAACGCTTGCATCCATTTTTGATGGCGGATAATGAAAGATTTCTTCGCCAATTGCTATATTTACAGGACGCTGAATTTTTTGTAGCACGAACGGCGCCGGGTAGTGATTCTGTAGATGTTTTTGTTGAAATTAAAGATGTATTTTCGTTAGGCGGCGCTATCAATTCACTTGGGCTTAAACAATCGAGTATTGAATTAAGGGAAGACAATTTTGCAGGAAGTGGAAATGCCGCTATTCTTTATTCGCTATATGATGATAAGCGCGAAAATAATTTTGCTTTTGGAGGAGAATACAACAACAGGAATATCGGCGGTACTTTTATGAACGGTAAGATTGGTTACCAGAGCTTTTATCCGAGCATCAGCGGTCCTAAAGAAGATAATAATTATTATATAGATCTTCAGAAGCCTTTAGTAAACCGTTATATGCAATGGACCTATGAATTTAGTGCAGGTTACCATAGCACAAGGAACTTATACAACAGGGATTCCATTTATTTTTCGGATACGCGTTACCGTTACTATAACATTGAAGCATGGGGAGGATATAACATCAACGCCCTGGATTTTACAACCGCAGAGGAATCAAAAAAATTAAGGAAGTTGATTGGATTGAGATTTTTGGATCAAAAGTTCCAGGAATTACCTGAAAAATATGAGTCAGTGTACGACTGGAAATATCAAACAATTAACGCAGCACTCGCCTCGCTTACCTTTTACCGGCAAAACTTTTATAAGACGAAATACATTTATGGTTTTGGCCGAAATGAAGACATTCCTGAAGGTTTATTATTCACCATAACAACGGGGTTTACAGAAAGGCAAAAAGCCAAGCGGCCTTTTATCGGATTTGATTTTCAAAGCTATCATTTTAATAAGAAAGAAAATTATCTGAGTTATAAAGTTGCTGCAGAAGGATATCTACATCATAAAGCGGTTGAAGATCTTAACTTTTTGGGAAGCCTTTTTTATTTTGACCATTTAAAATCAATAGGAACCAAATGGAAGCAGCGTTTCTTTTTGAATTTTGATCTTGCACAACAGGTTAATAGTGTTTTCAATCAACCATTATTTGCCAATAGCCAGTTTGGCTTGCCTGAATATGGAAATGAAATTATTAATAATGAACGTGTAGGTGGTACTTTGCGTTCTACCGCTAAAGTAGAATCAGAATTCTTTAGCCCATGGTCAGTTGTTGCATTCCGTTTTGCGCCCTTTGTATTTAGTAATGTATCCGTTTTTTCTCCCTATAATTATAAAACAAAAGTGCTGAGTTCTGTTGGTGGTGGTATCCGCACAAGAAATGAGAGCTTCGTTTTCGGCACCATTGAATTAAAAGGATATTATTTCCCTCAAAAGAATTTTTATAATGAAAGATTCAGGTTTTCATTGTCAACCAATGTGATTTTTAAATACAATACTCAATTTGTAAAAAAGCCGGATTTTATACAAATTAACTAAGCTTATTTTACCCCTTTTATTTCGCTTTAAATAAATATCTTTAATAAAAATTTTCGGAATGAAAAGTTTCAGAAAATATTTTGAATTAACTGCGTGGATTTTTGGCTTGGTTTTTCTGGCATTCATGCCGCCGGCAACGGATGTTCACTATTCTTTTTGCTTTTTTAAATTCATAGGCATAAAATATTGCCCGGGTTGTGGATTAGGACATTCTATCAGCTATTTATTTCATGGAAATTTAAAAGCAATCTTTTAATGCTCATCCACTGGGCTTGTTTGCTGTTATCATGATACTTGCAAGAATTTATCAACTTTCTTCGTCTCATATTTTTCCCCATTTAAAAAAATACAATTATGGACAGTAGTTATAACACGATAAATTCCACGATATTAAAATATCTTTATAATGCCACCCCGGAAGAGCTAATAACAATCAACTCAAGAACGAAAGGCTTTAGCACCGATGAGTTGGAGCAATTCTGCATTATCTATCATTCAAAAAGAAAAGATCCGCAATTGATTTTGCTGTTATGTTTACTTGGTTTGGTAGGTGTTGCAGGTGTGCAACGTTTCTTAATTGGAAACATCGGCCTTGGTATTTTATATTTTTTTACTGCCGGGCTTTGCCTTGTCGGAACAATAATTGATGCCGTTAATCATAAAGAACTGGCAATGGAATACAATTCAAAAATGATCAGTGAAACCTTATTGATGTTGAATATGATCCGAAGAGATTAATGCCGTTTTAAAGCGATTTGAAAAAAAAGTATTTTTCCGGTAGAAAAGCCATATTCTCACTTCCTGGTATATTTCCGCTCCCGTGGAACAAAGTAGCAGTGCGTGCGGTATCTTTTTTCACTTTATTTTCTTGCACAGTACTGTTATTACATTTTGAGAGGATAAAGATAGCAGGCACTAAAGCAACAAAAACAATAATAGTTAGTTTTTTCATAACGAGAAAATTCTAATGGTAATAAAATGATGGTCTGAAGAAGCAGTTGTTTTACAATAAGAATCGGGATTTGAAGCTAAAAGTATATAAAATAATGTAAAACACAAAGATCGAATTATGCACTCTTTTTGCACAAAAAAGCGATTAGTAAAACAGAAATTTCAATAATTCCCTCGTTTACTGAAAGTTAGGTGCCAAATCCATCTTTGAAATATGATGCTTAATTCCATCCAAAACCCCCCTTGACAACGGCTCTTTGCTGAAATAAATAAGCTTATTTTTTCGCAAAGATTCGAGTTCCGGACTGTAATTGGAAACCACAATTCCTTTTGCTTTTCCTTTAAGCATATCAATATCATTACCACTATTACCAGCCGTAATAAAATTTTGAAGTGGTAATTTCCATTTATAACTCAAGTAGCGAACGGCACTTCCTTTGCTCGCCCTGAAAGGTAAAAAATCAAGATATAGATTTTCGGTTAATAAAACCTTTGCTCTCAGTTTATGATCATCCAAAAATTTGTATAAATTGGCAAGATTATCTTCATTAAAATTTTCATTTAACATAGTAGCTGAACTTAAAACGCCATTGGGCTCCGGCTCCTGCAGGTGAATACCCGGAAATTTTGATAAGGCTTTTTCAAGCTCATCTCTTTTCCACTGATAATCAATATGGCTTTCAAAGCCATTATCCTGTATAAATTTATCTGTATAATAAATTTCTGAGCCAGCAGAACAAATAAGAAGGTCAGGATCAGGAAGATTATATTTGGCAAAAGCTTCTTGAGTTATTTGCCTGTTTCTGCCACTGGCCACACCAAAAACTACTTTGTCTTTATATTCATTGATCCATTCTTTAAATTCTGGTAAACCATCCGTATTTTCTTCATCAACTAATGTTCCGTCAAGATCAGAAATAATAAATATTTCTGCCTTTACTAACTTTTTTCCATAAGCTGTTTTATGGGTGTAATTGGCATCAGTGGCTTCTTCAGGCTCGAATAATTCATCAACAATCTCAATATATCTATTTGAATGTGCAGTCCATGAATACAATTGATTAGTAGCGACAATTCCGTTAGCAGAATATTTTTCCCAAAGCACTTTATCTGCTATTATTTTTTTAAGGGCGTCAGCTATTTCAGCCGGATCTTCCACATCCACGAGCAAACCGTTACTACAATGCTCCAGTATTTCTTTCGGTCCACCTGTTGGAGAGGCTACAACAGGAAGTCCGCATGCCGCTGCTTCCACGATCGTTAATCCAAAATTTTCTCCCGGCGTAGCATTTACAAACACGCCTTTTGTGCGAGCAGCCACCCTGTAAATTTCAGGCACTTCCAATTTTGGATCGTTTTTTTTCGGGATAGCCATTTTACCATAGAGGTCGTATTTATCCAGCAACAACAATAGGTTGGTAAGAATATCCTGTTCATCTGCGGGCATTTGAGTAATGTCTTTCCTGACACCTGCAAATATGGCCAGGTTTGCCATCGCCTGTAATTCCGGATCCTGCCCGTAAGATTGAATAATTCTTTCAAAGTTTTTACGCTTGTCAGCCCGGCCAATAGAAAGGATCAAAGGTTTTTGTGGATTGAAAAGAAACCGTTCTATATCCGAATTAACGCGATAGAGTGCTTGCTCCTGTTCAATAGTCATTTGAAAACCCGGCATATCAAAACGATAAAAGGGGTAAAACAAATCAGTATTTACCCCCGGAGGAATTACTTCAAATTTACCGCGTATGTCGATATTATACAGGCTATATTGAGTATCTATTTCATGCTGTGTACTCACAATAATCACATCCGCATTTCTGATCGTCGATTCTTCTGCGGCAATACGCCGGTGCATATTGAACTTTTCGTTGATCTTTTTAGGGGACATCCCATCCTGAAGCAAAATATTTTTTTTGTTGCGTCCGAGCGAATGGCCGGTGGCAATGAAAGGAATTCCAAACACTTCACTTATTTGGCCGGCAAGATAATTTCCATCCGCATAATGGCCGTGTGCTACATCAGGAAAATCATCTTCCTTTTCAATAAACCTAATCGTCTTATCAGTAAATTCATCAAGATAGTCCCACAAAGATTCCTTCGAACGATAGGAATTTCCACCACAAGTAACACGGATAATCCTCGCCTTTTCATTTACTGTTTCTATTTCTTTTTCATAAGAAGAAGAAACTCTTTTATCAATTATTCTTCTCGTGAAGAGATCAACTTTACGAACCTTGGGATGTTCTGAAAGATTTTCGAGTAACTCGAGTATGTATTTTACTTGCCCTCCTGTATCCTTATCCCTTCCTATTTCAGGATCTTTAAACCTGATAAGCCCATGCGGACTGAATAGCTGTATATAATATCCGTTCATCATTTTCTTTATTCACATTATCTGATATCTGTAAAATTAACCAAATCAAAATAATCTGGTTAATTTAATAACTAACTCTTCTGATTTGAATTGTAAGATTATAGTAAAAATTTTACTTTATATTGCATCGCCTTTTTAACAGAATACTTATTGCCGGAATAATATGAAATTAAATTGGCAATGGCAAGGATTTTGTAGTTTTACTCAAACCGCTTTATATATATTATGTATTCAGGATCAGGATTTAGTGACTGGGAAATTGGCGATATAACAGTTATCATTCACGAACGGAGTTTATCATTTATTTCATCTTATTATTCCAAACCACGATTATATCGCACATGCTGTTTCCAATGATGGTATTTCATGGAAAAGAGTAAAAAACGCTTTGTTTGTCGGAAATCCGGGCGAGTGGGACGATGATATGCTTTGGACAATGGATGTTGTTGAAGTAAATGGAAAATTTGAAATGTATTATACCGGCCTTCAGAGAAGAGACCGTGGCGTTATTTCACGAATTGGTTTTGCCCAGTCTGATAATCTTATCGATTGGAAAAAAAATAAAAAAGATATTTTCCCGATTGCACCCAAAGGGCTTTATTATGAAACTGAGGATGATAATCCACGCAAGTGGTTAAGTTTTCGGGATCCTTATCGTTTTGAATATGATGATGAAGTATACTTGCTGCTTTGCGCCCGCAGTATTACAGGGCCGGTTTCACGACGAGGATGTGTGGGCCTTGTTAAAATTACCAATGATAATGTTGAAATAATGCCGCCACTGCTCTATCCAATGGTGTATGATGATATTGAATGCCCGTGTATTTTTCAACTAAAAGGCCGCTTTTATATTATCGGCTCGATAAGAGAAGATATTAAAATACGATATTGGTTTTCTTCTGATTTTTTTGGAGAATATCATTCTTTTCATTCTGATGTTTTGTTGCCACGAGGTAATTATGCGGCCCGTATGGTAAAAGATGGCGATCATCTTTTGTTGTATAATTTTTTCTATGCTT
>CAWFFT010000018.1:0-20690 GCA_963815085.1 uncultured Chitinophagaceae bacterium
TCGTACCCGCGTTGAAAATTTATATCAGTGCAATGAGATGGGCCCGGGTCAGATCGGATTTATGTTCCAAAGATTGGGCTCGTAGATGGATTAGTTCAGCATTTATGGAATGAGCAAAAACTATCTGAGAGATGAGAGCCGGTCTTCACTTATCACTTACAGCTTATTACTTACAACTTATCACTACTTTTGCAAATGCGATTGTTTAAAGGAATGTTTTATTCTAATGCAGAGCCATTTCAGCCTGTCGCTTCTTTAAAAAAATAATGTATGTCAGTAAATAAAGAAGTAAAAAGAATAACGACCAACACGCTGCAAAAAATGAAAGAAGCCGGTGAAAAAATTTCAATGATCACCGCTTATGATTTTTCCTTTGCAAAAATTTTTGATGCGGCGGGAATCGATATTATTTTGGTTGGCGACAGTGCCAGTAACGTAATGGCCGGGCCATGAAACAACATTGCCTATTACGCTTGACCAAATGATCTATCATGCCTCTTCCGTGGTGCGCGGTTGCAGCCGGGCTTTGATTATTGTTGATCTTCCGTTTGGAAGCTACCAGGGCAACAGCCGTGAAGCGTTAAGTTCTACAATAAGGATCATGAAAGAAACAGGCGCTCATGCCATCAAACTGGAAGGTGGCGAAGAAATTATTGAATCGGTGAAAAGAATTGTTGGCGCAGGTATTCCCGTTATGGGCCATCTCGGTTTAACACCTCAATCTATTTACAAATTTGGCACGTATACTGTGAGAGCAAAAGAAGAAGAGGAAGCCGAAAAATTAAAACGCGATGCGATGTTTTGCAGGAAGCAGGATGCTTTGGAATTGTTCTTGAAAAAATTCCTGCCTCCCTAGCAAAAGAAGTTTCTGAAAGCCTTTCTATTCCTACTATTGGCATTGGTGCCGGAAACGGTTGCGACGGCCAGGTGCTTGTGATGCACGACATGCTTGGCATCAATACAGAATTCAAACCAAGGTTTCTCAGAACCTATTTGAATCTCCATGAACAGGTTACCGATGCAGTGCAAACAATACATTGATGATGTAAAAGTAAAGCAATTTTCCAAATGAAAAAGAACAATATTAGTGAGGGGTTGAGAGGGTTGAGAGGGTTGAGAGTTTAAGAGTTGAGAGTTTAAGAGTTTAGATATAGATTTTTACAGTAAGCGAACCAATAAGAAAGATTTTTATTTTCAAAAAATCCAGTAGTTTTTATAAAAAATAATTATGCAGAATTTTCTAAAAGAATTAAAGATTTCAGAATTAAACAAAGGCGTTTCTACCGGAACCAAATGGATTTCAGCGTCAGGAGAAAAAATAAAATCCTTTTCCCCGGTTGATGGAAAGCTAATAGCAACAGTAAATTCATGCGATAAAAGAAGTTTCGATTATGTAGTGGAAACAGCAAAAAATGCATTTCTCGAATGGCGTAAGTGGCCCGCACCAAAACGTGGTGAAATCGTCAGGCAAATAGGAAATGAGCTGAGAAAAAACAAGGCCAATCTCGGCAAACTGGTGAGTTATGAAATGGGAAAAAGCCTGCAGGAAGGAATGGGCGAAGTACAGGAAATGATTGATATTGCTGATTTTGCACTCGGACTTTCACGGCAGTTATATGGATTAACGATGCACAGCGAAAGGCCGGGACACAGGATGTATGAACAATATCATCCGCTTGGAATTGTAGGAATTATTTCCGCGTTCAATTTCCCGGTTGCCGTGTGGAGCTGGAACAGCCTGATAGCAATGGTTTGCGGCGATGTATGCATCTGGAAACCTTCAGAAAAAACACCACTTTGCGGTATTGCCTGCCAGCAAATTATTTCAAAAGTTTTTAAAGAAAATAAAGTTCCGGAAGGTGTTTGCAATCTTATTACAGGTGGACGCTGAAATTGGAGAATGGCTTTGCAATGATCCACGATGTAGCACTTATTTCAGCAACCGGTTCTACACGAATGGGAAAAGCGGTAAGCGCTGCCGTAGGTGCACGTCTCGGAAAAAGTTTGCTTGAATTAGGCGGCAACAATGCAATTATTATTTCAAAAGAAGCGGATTTGAATATGGCTATTGGTTGGTTGTTTGTTTGGTGCAGTTGGAACAGCGGGACAAAGATGTACTTCCACACGTCGCCTGATCATTCATGAAGATGTTTATGATACATTTCAAAAAGAAACTTGCAAATGCATACAAACAATTAAAAATTGGCGATCCTTTAAAGGAAGAAAATCATGTTGGGCCATTAATCGATAAAGATGCGGTTAAGAATTATCTAAATGCAATTGAACAGATTAAAAAGCAGGGTGGAAAAATGGCAGTTCCGGGTGGAATACTTTCGGGCAAAGGATTTGAAAGTGGCTGTTATGTAAAACCTTGTATCGCAGAAGTGACCAATGATATGGAAATTGTTCAGCATGAAACCTTTGCGCCTATTTTATATTTAATAAAATACAAAAATCTTGATGATGCGATTGCGATGCAAAACGATGTGCCACAAGGGTTGTCAAGTGCCATATTTACTTTAAATATGCGCGAAGCTGAAAAATTCCTTTCTCATGAAGGAAGCGATTGCGGAATTGCGAATGTAAATATTGGAACTTCAGGCGCAGAAATTGGCGGGGCATTTGGTGGTGAAAAAGAAACCGGTGGCGGAAGAGAAAGCGGAAGCGATGCGTGGAAAATTTATATGCGCAGGCAAACGAACACGATCAATTATTCTGATACTCTTCCATTAGCACAAGGAATAAAGTTTACTGTGTAATTTTCGTTTAAAGATTGGTAAATATTTTTTAATAATTACAAATGGTAAGAAAAACTTCCGATAAATTTCAAATCTTTGTATATCAAAGTATATCTAAAAATTAAATAAAACACAATGACAAACAGAAGTAAACGATTTTTTTTAGGAATTGCTGTCATGGCAGCTTTGCCTCTGTGGAGTATGGCTCAATCCGATACCAGTGTTGCTCCTGCGGAAAAAGTAGCGCCTAATAACTGGTATCAACTGGACAGAAGCACTACCGGTTATTATGGAATAAGCCTTGATAAAGCTTATGATTTTTTACAGGGAAAACAAAGCCACCAGGTGCTTGTAGGTGTTATAGATAGTGGCGTTGATACATTACAGCCTGATTTAAAACCAATTTTATGGCACAATCCCGGAGAAATTCCCGGCAACGGAATTGATGATGATAAAAATGGTTATGTTGATGATATATATGGATGGAATTTTATTGGCGGAAAAGATGGAAAAAATGTACACCAGGATTCTTATGAAGCGGCCCGTGTTTACTGGCGCCTGAAAAATAAATACGACAGTGCCGATATTGATACTACTAACATGGATTCGGCTCAAAAAGCAGAATATGCCGCTTACCTTCGAGCGAAAGAAGATGTAACACAAGGAATAAATCCTGCAGAACTGATGCAAATGAAAAGGATTTTACCAGTGCTTGAAAGAGGCGATTCCGTTATTGCGCAAGATTTAGGTAAAAAAGAATTTACAGGAAACGATGTAAAAGGATATACTTCCGAAAATCCTGATGCAAAAATTGCTGCTGCCATTTATTTGAATATGGCTAAAGCAAATAAAAACTACAACATTTCCAATACAGATATCCTTGAGTATTTGAAAGGCGAGATCCGAAAAGGTGAGGCAGCTTCTACCCCACCTGAAGATTTCAGAGATGAAATTGTAAAAGACAATCCCAATGATATTAATGACCGCTATTATGGAAACAATGATGTAATGGCAGGAACACCTTCTCATGGAACACATGTTACAGGAATAATTGCGGCTGAAAGAGACAATGGAATTGGAATGAATGGAATTGCCAACAATGTAAAAGTTATGATGGTTCGGTGCGGTTCCAGATGGTGACGAGCATGATAAAGATATTGCCAATGCAATTCGTTATGCAGTAGATAATGGCGCAGAAGTCATCAGCATGAGTTTTGGAAAACCATTTTCCCCGCAGAAAAACTGGGTGGATGATGCTGTAAAATATGCACAAAGCAAAGGTGTTCTTCTTGTACACGCTGCTGGAAACGATGCAAAAAATATTGATAGCGCCCAGAATTTCCCTAATCCTGATTACCGGGATAATTCAGGAGTTGCTCCGAACTTTATCACTGTCGGCGCGAGTGGCGATTCAACAAATGGAGGTTTTACGGCAAGTTTCAGCAACTACGGAAAAAAATCTGTGGATGTTTTTTCTCCCGGCGTAAATATTTATTCTACTTTACCAGATGATAAATTTGGTAATTTTTCCGGAACCAGTATGGCAACACCGGTTGTAGCAGGCGTGGCAGCTTTGATACTTGAATATTATCCTGATCTTAAGCGCAGAGCAGGTTAAATATGTAATTGATCACTCCGCAGCTCCTATAACTCAAAAAGTAAAATTACCAGGAACAGAAGACAGCGTTTATCTTGCAGATATTTCGATAACCGGCGGAGAATTAAATGCTTACAACGCTTTGAAACTTGCTTCCACTTTAAAAGGTGAAAGAAAGCCCGGCGATAACGGATATAACAATATTTCGGCAGACGGGGATAAAAAAGCAAAAGCCAACCACAAAAAGAAGAAAAGAAGAACATAGAGATTAATTATAAGTTTGAATTGTACAAAGCCGGCAAACATTGCCGGCTTTTGTATTTTAAAAGTATTAGCAACAGTAAGCAAACTTTTAAACCTTATTTTTATTTCATAGCGAAAATCATGAACAGTTAATATTACTATTTTTGCTGTTCAATAATCAAAAAAAATATAAATATGACAGAGCAAAAATCATTAGGAGTTTATCCGCCATATTTTAATAATTATATTTCTTTGGTAGAAAACGAAGAAATCAATTCGATTTTAGAAAACCAGGCTAAGGAAGCGGAAGAATTTTTCAATTCTATTCCGCAAGAAAAATGGTCATACAAATATGCAGAAAACAAGTGGACGATAAAAGAAGTTTTACAGCATATTACAGACACAGAAAGGGTTTTCAGCTTTCGTGCATTGGTGTTTGCAAGAAAAGATCCAAATACTTTTTCTTCTTTTAATGAAAATGAATATGCAAAAAATTCCAGCGCCAATAGTCGGAATCCTGAAGATTTAATTGAAGAATTTTTAGCTGTAAGAAAATCGAGTCAGCTTCTTTTCAAATCATTTTCAGAGGCACAATTGCATTCTGTTGGCAAAACCAGTAATTATGAAATGAGTGTCAAAGCAATTGGATATATGATTGCAGGCCATTTTGTGCATCACATACAAATTCTCAAAGAAAGATATCTTTCGCATACCTTTTGATTCAGGATTAGCATGAAAATATTTTCAGTAAAACAAATCAAGGATTGGGACTCTTACACAATCAAACATGAACCGATCAAATCCATCGAACTTATGGAACGAGCTGCCACTGCCTGCTTCAACTGGATAGTTCAGAATTTTGATGATGAATACCATTTTAAAATTTTCTGCGGAAAAGGAAATAACGGAGGCGATGGGTTGGCAATAGCAAGATTATTAAAAAGTATAAAATATAAAGTTTCTGTTTTTATTCCTTACAGCAACTTCTCCCGGTTCTGATGATTTTGAGAAAAATCTTAAAAAATTAAAGAAGACTACTGTAAATATTTTCTTTCTAAAAGATAAACAATCATTTCCTGAAATATCAAAGCTTGATGTAATTATTGATGCATTTTTTGGAACGGGGTTAAATAAACCTTCAACAGGTTTTTATGCAGAGTTAATACAATTCATCAATACAACTGATTGTAAAATTATTTCTATTGATGTTCCAACTGGTTTATTTACTGACAGAACCAGTAAGATCGCTGAACAACCGGCAATTATAAAAGCTGATTACACACTTACTTTCGAAAATCAAAAAATAGCGTTTTTAGTTCCCGAAAATGCTCCTTTTAGAGGACAGGTTTTCCTGCTTGACATTGGTCTTTCAAGAGAATTTGAAGAAAAAGAAGAATCAAAATTCAAATACATTGATGAAAAAATAATTGCCGGAATATACCGGCGAAGAAATGAGTTTTCCAATAAAGGAAATTACGGCTATGCATCACTGTTATGTGGAAGTTATGGAATGATGGGCGCTGCAGTTCTAAGTTCTTTGGCTTGCCTTCGAAGTGGTGTGGGCAAGCTTACCTGTGTAACTTGCGAGGCGGGTTACAACATTATTCAAGCTTCAGTCCCTGAAGCGATGTGTATGACTTCAGGAGAAAAATATATTACTGGTTTTACACAATTTGGAAATTTTGATACGATTGGAATTGGCCCTGGAATTGGCAAATATGATTCCCACAAAAAACTGCTGGAAGATTTATTCGCCAATTATAAAAAACCAATTGTTATTGACGCCGATGCTTTGAACGTTTTAAGTAAGAATCAAAATCTTTATTCTTTGATACCGGAAAATAGCATTCTTACTCCTCATCCCAAAGAATTTGAAAGACTATTTGGCAAAAGTGACTCAGATTTTGACAGGATTAATCTTGCTCTTTCAAAAGCCGAAGAATTAAAGGTTTATATTGTCCTGAAAGGGCATCATACTTTTATTGCCACTCCCGATGGAAATGGATTTTTTAATTCAACCGGCAATTCAGGAATGGCTACTGCGGGAGCCGGAGATGTCCTCACAGGAATTATAACCGGATTGCTGGCTCAAAATTATTCTTCGCTTCACAGTTGCATTTTGGGCGTTTACCTTCATGGATTGTCCGGTGATTTTGCAGCAAAAGACCTGTCCGGAGAAGCTTTGATTGCGCGCGATATTGTAGAATATTTAGGGAATGCTTTTAAAGATATTTCATCTATTTAATTTATACGTATAAAAATATTTTATTTGTAGTATAAAAATACATAATTTTGTAAAAAATTGATGGTATGGACAGTAAAATAACATTAAGCTTCGATGAATCCGTAATTCAAAAGGCGAAGAAATACGCCGCAAATAATAATATCAGTTTATCAAGATTGACAGAATTTTTATTAAAAAAAGTTACAGCTTCCAACTATGATAGCTTTGAAGATTTTCCTATCTCCGATTGGGTAAACACAATTGCCGAAGGGCCTGCAGAATATGCTACAAAAAGAAAAAGAACACGCAAGCAAGCAAAGGAAGAATTTTACAAATCCAAAAAATGAAAGTTTTCCTCGACGCTAATATTTTAGTTTCCGTTTTAAATAAAGAATATCCTTTATTCACAACTACTTCGCGAATTCTGAGTCTTGCCGACAAAAACAATTTTACACTTTATACATCACCGGTTTGCCTGGCAATCGCATTTTATTTTGCAGAAAAGAAATTTAAAAGAGTGAAAGCAAAAAGTAAAATTGAGGTCTTATGCGACCATCTGCAAATCTCTCCACTAAACAAAGGCGCAGTAGTAAAAACACTACAATCTCCTGCAATCAATGATTTTGAAGATGGACTGGAATACTATTCCGCTAAAGAATCAAAATGCAATTGTATTATTACCGAAGATGTAGATGATTTTTATTTTTCAAAAATTGAAGTATTGAACAGCGAAGATTTTTTCAGAAAATATTTGTTTAAAAACCAACACTCCTGACTTCAAACTGCGCTTTTGACGATCAATAATGTTACCTGTTTTTTAAGATACTTCTATGAATCGTATTCTCATTTTACATTTCACATTGGCATATTATCACATCAGCTAATTAGCTAATTAAACACTCACATTAAAATCTCTCAAAGCATCATTGAGGCTGGTTTTTTTATCGGTGCTTTCTTTTCTCTTCCCAATGATTAACGCGCAACTTACATTGTATTCACCGGCAGGAAATTTTTTAGGATAAGTTCCCGGAATTACGACGCTTCTTGCCGGAATAACACCTTTGGTTTCTACAGGTTTATCGCCGCTCACATCAATTATTTTAGTCGATTGCGTAAGAACTACATTTGCTCCTAAGACCGCTTCTTTTTCAACCCTCACTCCTTCTACCACAATACAGCGGCTGCCAATAAAACATCCATCTTCGATAATAACCGGGCTTGCCTGCAAAGGTTCCAAAACACCGCCAATGCCTACGCCTCCGCTAAGATGAACATGTTTCCCAATTTGGGCGCAACTGCCAACAGTGGCCCATGTATCCACCATGGTCCCTTCATCTACATAGGCCCCGATATTTACATAGCTTGGCATTAATACTACGTTTCGGGCAAGAAAACTGCCATAGCGGGCAACCGCATGTGGAACTGCCCTAACGCCAAGATCTTTATAATTTTTTTTCAATTTCATTTTATCATAAAACTCGAAAGGCGGCAATGTATAAGTTTCCATTTGTTGAATCCCGAAGTACAACAATATCGCCTGCTTTATCCATTCATTAACCTTCCATGTATCCTGCGCCCCTTTGTCGAATGTTGTGGAATGTACAGGTTCAGCCACCCGCAGGTTTCCTTCATCTATTTTATCAATTACATTTCGGATTGCATCTGTGTAAGTTTCATCTTTCAACAATTCCCTGTTATTCCAAACCTGACTGATCATTTTTTCCAAATCCATAGCTTTATTTTTTTTGCAAATATAAATAGGGTAAATGAAAGGAGTTTGCAAATAAAAATCTATGTTTTTTGTCTGTTTACTTAAACCTTCCCGCAAAGTTGATTTACTTTTGATTCTTTTATCATTCGGTTGAATGATTTGATGAACAAGCGATAAAATGAAAATAAGCGGATTTACATTTACTAAAAATGCAACGAAACTTTATTACCCGGTAAAGGCTTCGATTGAATGCTTACTCCCGTTTGTAGATGAATTTATAGTTGCGTTGGCTGAAGGTGATAAAGACGATCAGACGGAGGAAGAAATAAAAAGTATTGGCTCCGATAAAATTAAAATAATAAGAACTGTTTGGGATTTGGAAAAATATCCTAACGGCCAGGAGTATGCGCATCAGACAGACCTTGCAAAAGAAGCGTGCACAGGCGATTGGTTATTTTATATTCAAAGCGATGAAGTCGTTCATGAAAAATATTTACCCTTAATAAAAAATAATTGTGAAAAATATTTAAATGATAAAGAAGTGGAAGGTTTTCTTTTCAAATACAAACATTTTTGGGGAGATTATGATCACTTTATTCTTTCACATGTGTGGTATCCCAGGGAGATCAGAATCATCAGGAACGATCCTCAAATTCATTCATGGCGCGATGCACAATCATTCAGGAGAATACCCGATTTTAATCGGAAGGATTATTATCAAAAGGAAAATACTTTTAAACTCAATGTGGTAGAACTGGATGCATATATCTTTCATTATGGATTTGTGAGGCCACCGCATCTGATGCAGAAAAAAAGAAAAAACCATAACACGAATTACGCAGGCCAAACTTCTACTGAACAGTTATTCAAAAATGAAACTGATACATTTGATTACGGAGATCTTAGTAAAATAAAGGTTTACAGGGAACCGCATCCAGCAGTGATGCAACCTTTTATTAAGAAGTTTAATTGGAAAGATGAATTGAGGTATAAAACAGGAAATGAAAAATTGAAACAGCATAAACATGAAAAATTAAAGTATCGCTTTCTCACATTTATCGAACAAGCTTTTTTTAAAGGAAGATTGTTGTTTGGTTTCAAAAATTATAAGCTTTTAAAAAAATGAATAAAATTGGATGAAGTATTTGCAGCAAGAAAAATAAAAATCGCGCTTTTTAATTCATTCACTGGCCAAAATTTATTTTAGATTATGAAGATATCTCTCATAATTTCCTTTTATAAAAGGATTGATTTTCTTGAATTAATATTGATGTCCCTTTCACAACAGGAATATAAAAATTTTGAAGTGATAATTGCTGAAGACGACAATTGCGAGGAAACAAAAAATTTTTTAAAAGAAAATGCGGCACGGTTTCCTTTTAAGATATTGCATATTTATCAAAAGGAGGATTTAGGTTTCAGAAAAAATGAAATGCTGAATAAAGCTATACATGTTGCAACTGGCGAGTTAATAATAATAATTGACGGAGATTGTATTTTACATAAATCATTCATTAAAGAATATGCAAAAGAAATTGAAGACAGAACCATACTTTTTGGAAGAAGATCTCTATTGAGCGAATCAATAACAAAGGAGTTATTGCAGTCAAAAAAAATTTCAAAATTAAAGCTTTTGAATTTGATATTGAAAAAATCATCAAGAGTGGAGGATGTTATTTATTTGCCAGGCATTCCAAAATTTTTGAAAAAGAAAAGAACCAAAGGAGTGCAAGGAAGCAATATGGGATTTTTGAAAAAAGATATTCTTGCTATCAATGGATTTGATGAAGATTATGTAAAACCTACCGCAGGTGAGGATGATGATATAGAATGGCGGTTTAGAACTGGAGGTTTTCAATTCAAGTCTATGAAGCATAAAGCACTTCAATATCATTTATACCATAAATTCAATTACTCAAAAACCGAATCGGAGCACAACCAGAAAATAATGGATGAAAAGAAAAAGGCTGGAAAGATTTTTTGTGTAAATGGCATTAATAAATATGAGCATAACCCGGTTAAGGAGCTTATTGAATATTAGTTAAAAAAAGTTTCAATGCAAGAGATTCAAATGCTGCAATTGAATTTTCAAAAGGAATGGAGAGGCGGTGAACGGCAAACGTTATACAATATGATTGGATTTAGAAACGCCGGATACCAGGTTTCTTTATTATGCCGGAAGGGTTCTGTTCTGGAATCAAAAGCGAAAGCAGAAGGATTTGTTATAAAATCCTTCGAGAATATTTTCGCTGTTATTTTCTTTCTCACTTTTAAATGCCGTAAGTATAAAGTACTTCACGCTCAGACCTCTCACATACTTACTTTTACAGTTATCACCAAATTTTGTCATAAGGGTAAAATTATTTTTACGAGAAGAATAGCTAAAAGCCAAAAGGGAAAGCTTACCAGGTGGAAATATCAGCATACAGATAAAGTAATTGCGGTAAGTAAAGCGGTAAAAAAAATAGTGGATGAATTTATTGATGGTAATGTTGAAATCATATCAGACATTGTGGTACAGCGAAATTTAGACGAAACCCATGCACAGAAATTGATGGAAAATGCTAAACGAAACGAGGAAACAAAAATAATTGCAACAACATCTGCTCTTACAAGTGAAAAAGCGCCTGCGGTTATGGTTGAAGCTATCCGCATTTTAACGTTAAAAAGAAAAGATTTTGTGTTTCTGCATTTTGGTTCAGGCGCCTCTTACCCAACACATCGAAAATCTTATAAAAGAAAAACATCTTGAAGATATTTATTACTTAATGGGCTTTGCTGATAATGTTGAAGATATATTTTCTAAATTGGATGTATTTACCATGAGTTCTGAAATGGAAGGTGTTGGAAGCAGCGTACTGGATGCTTTTCTTTATAAAGTACCTGTTGTATGTACCGATGCAGGAGGATTAAAAGAATTGGTTCAGGATGAAAGGGGGATATTATGTAAAAAAAACTCTCCGGAATTGCTGGCAAAAGGCATAGATGATTTGCTTAATAATCCAGGGTTAAGGTCGAAAATAACAGCTAATGCTTTTCAGTACGTAAAGCAATTTCATAGTATTCAATATATAACCGACCAATATATTGAACAAATAAATACATTATTTGATAACTGAAAAGATCAAAGGATAGCTTAGAATTACAAATTAAAAAAGCCGGGAAAGAAACAAAGAATTTTTTTTGAACTTCTTAATTAAATCAATCCCTAAAAGTAATTACGTTGCTAAAAATCCATTTTAAAGCCTAATGATTCAAAAAATACTTGTAATACAAACTGCTTTTACCGGTGATGTAGTTCTTGCAACTGCAGTAGTTGAGAAGTTACACCAGTTTTATCCTGAAGCAGAAATTGATTTTTTGTTGCGCAAAGGAAATGAAGGATTATTAAAAGATCATCCATTTATAAAACACGTTTTGATTTGGAATAAAAAACAAAAGAAATTTAAAAATCTTTTTGGGCTTTTGAAAGAAATAAGAAGAAAGAAATACGATAAAGTAATCAACCTTCAACGATTTGCTTCCACCGGTTTTCTTACAGCTTTTTCGCGGCCAGGAAAGAATTGGATTTGATAAAAATCCTTTCAGTTTTCTTTTTACCAAAAAAATTTCTCATCAATTTAAGAAAGGTGTTCACGAAGTGGAAAGAAATAACAGGCTGATCGAAGATTTTACTGACACGGCATTTAACAAACCCAGACTTTATCCTACAGAAAAAAATGAACAGGAAATATTACAATACCAGCAGCAGCCTTATGTTTGCATGATGCCTGCAAGCGTGTGGTTTACAAAACAATATCCTGAAGAAAAATGGATCGAACTCATTAATAATTTTCCTGAACAATACAATATATTCCTGCTTGGAGGGAAAGAAGACGATAAATTATGCGAAAGAATAAAAGAAAAAGCCACGAGCAAAAAAGTTACTGTTCTTGCAGGAAAATTAAATTTTCTTTCGTCTGCTGCTTTAATGAAAGGTGCTAAAATGAATTACACAAATGATTCGGCACCGCTTCATTTTGCCAGTGCCACTGATGCGCCTGTTACCGCAATTTTTTGCTCAACGATTCCTGAGTTTGGGTTTTACCCGCTTTCAGAAAAATCAATGATTGTTCAAACTTCGGTTCCTCTTTCCTGCAAACCCTGCACTTTACATGGACGCGACGCTTGTCCGCTTGGGCATTACAAGTGTGGAATAACTATCGAAACAACCCAATTATTAGAATCAATTAACTCTTAAAAAATGAGCCGTTTTGAGAACGATATTCAAGCTTCAGTAAACAAACTTAAAGAGGGAAAACTTATTCTATATCCAACTGACACCATCTGGGGTATTGGTTGCGATGCAACCAATGGTAATGCTATAAAAAAAATTTATGCTTTAAAGAATCGTGAAGAAAAAAAATCACTCATCATTCTTGTTTCAAATGAAAATATGATCCGGCAATATGTTTCCGATCCTTCCTTAAAATTGCTTTCTCATATTTCAACAACTCAAAAACCCACCACAGCCATTTTTAAAAATGCTATTCATTTGCCTTCTCAACTGGTAAATGAAGATGGAAGTATTGCAATGAGAATTCCGAAGGATAATTTTTGCCTTCAGCTAATTGAGAAGTTAGGAAAGCCTCTGGTTTCAACTTCGGCAAACATTTCAGGCGAAAAATTTCCACAAAATTTCAATGAAGTTTCTGAGGAAATAAAAAACGGTGTTGATTATATTGTTCAACACCGTCAAAATGATGTTTCTGAAAACAGCCCTTCATCAATCATTAAATTGAATGAAGAAAACGAAATTGTGATCATCCGTTAAGCTATAGTGCAAGTCCAACACCCAATTGTAACATATTCACTTTCCATGTATCATTATTTGAAAGGTTGTTGACATCTGTAGTTCCGCCAACAAACCTGCCATATACGCGAAATTTTAAAAGTTTCAACTGCAGCCCTGCAGCTACTGCAAAATCCCCGGATTTAAAAGCGTCCTTTCCATTTTGAGTAAGGCTCTTGTTTTGATCCATCAAAATTCCAAACTGGGGTCCAAACTGAAGAGCGAGAATATTGCTGACGTTGTAATTTATTAAAATCGGAATGCTTAGATAATGAAGTTGAATTTTACTAACATTATTCAAACCGGTTATTTGGTTAAAACTGGTGGCTGTGTCAGTATTCACCTGGTTAAATAATACTTCAGGCTGTAATCCCCATTTTTTACCTCCTATCGTAACAAATGCCCCCGCATGATATCCAAGATTGTATTCATCTTTAAATGAATGGCCTGTAATCTTTCCCATATTGGCCCCGGCTTTTATACCAAAAGTTAATCCTTGCGAAAATAGCGATGAGGAAAAGAATAGGAGGATAGCTACCGGAATTATTTTTATTTTCATAACGAATAGATTTAATTAAAAATTTAGATAAATTTCTATCCATCATATCGAAAAGTCGTGCCAAATATTCACTAAAATGTAAGACTATCTTATTTTCAACACTTTTTTAAAATCAATTAAAACTATAGGAATCGTAACAAGTTAGTTTTGCCAATACTTTTATACAAACAAACTGTGTAAGTGTTTTGGAAACAATAAATCTGTCTTGACTTAAAAGCTTTACATTATATAAATAAAATTTTTCAGGATAATTAACTTAAGCCACCGCTTTATTCACCAGATCCGCAGCTTCACTTAATAAAATTGCAGATTGTACTTTCAATCCACTTTTATCAATCAAATCTTTAGCAACTTCTGCATTTGTGCCCTGCAGGCGAACGATGATTGGAATATCGATATTACCAATAGATTGATATGCGTCTATAACACCTTGTGCAACTCTGTCGCAGCGAACAATTCCACCAAAAATATTAATAAGGATTGCCTTTACTTTCGGGTCTTTTAAAATAATCCGAAAACCTGCTTCTACGGTTTGTGCATTCGCTGAACCTCCTACATCCAAAAAGTTAGCCGGTTCTCCCCCACTCAGTTTGATCATATCCATCGTCGCCATGGCAAGTCCGGCGCCATTTACCATACAACCCACATTACCATCCAATTTCACAAAATTCAAATTGTATTTCGCGGCTTCTACTTCTGTTGGATCCTCTTCACTTACATCGCGCAAAGCCGCGATATCAGGATGTCTCATCAAAGCATTGTCATCAATATTCATTTTACAATCAACAGCAATAATTTTTCCATCGCTGGTCTTAAACATCGGATTTATTTCAAGCATACTGCAATCAAGGCCGACAAATGCATTGTATAGATTGGTTACAAATTTTACGCAATGTTTAAATGAAGTTCCGCTCAATCCCAGGTTGAAAGCAATTTTTCTTGCCTGGAAAGGCTGCACTCCCCCACCGGAATGTATCCATTCTTTAAATATTTTTTCAGGAGTATTATGTGCTACATCTTCAATATTTACACCACCTTCCGTACTGTACATAATTACATTCTTACCTTTAGAGCGATCCATTAAAATGGATAAATAAAATTCCTTCACTGGTTCTGCTCCATCATAATAAACATCCTGGGCTACCAAAATTTTATTAACCACTTTTCCTGCTTCACCGGTTTGAACGGTTACAAGCGTTCCTCCCAAAATATTCTCCGCTATTCTTTTTACATCATCCGGATTTTTTGCTACTGCCACACCTTTTTGATCTGTTCCACGAATCGTTCCCTTCCCGCGGCCACCGGCATGTATTTGTGCTTTTATCACCGCAAACTTGCTACCGTATTGACTGTTAATATAACGGTAAGCATCTTCAGCTTCTGACACTGTGTTGCACGCAATTCCTTCCTGAACAGGAACATTATATTTTTTCAATAATTCTTTGGCCTGGTATTCATGTAAATTCATAGAAAAAAATTTTCGCGAAGATAACTTCAAAAAATTAAATACTTTTCCGGTTTTAAAAACGAAGGGAATGAATTGTTGTCAAAAAAGTTGAAATATTTTAAGGAAACTGGAGAGAAAAAGCAGTGCCTTCTCCTACAACAGAATGCACGTTAATATTGCCTTTATGAAGCATCATAATTTGCTTACATAAACTTAACCCGATACCGCTTCCTGTTTTCTTTGTACTGAAAAAGGGAATGAAAATATTCTCTAAAATATCTTTAGGAATTCCGCTGCCATTGTCGGCAACTTTTATTACCACTTTGTTATTATTGTTTAGAGCGGCCGATAAAATAATCATTGCATCATTCCGGTCTTTTAAAGCTTCTTTTGCATTTACCACCAGGTTGATCAAGACTTGTTCAATAAGGCTTGGATCTACTTCCACAGTTAAACCGGTATCCTTCAACACAATTTCCATTTCGATATTTTTTTGTTCAAGCGTTGGTTCCATTAACTGGTACAGGTTTTCAAAAAGATCGCGCACATACACTTTCTTTAGATTTGGTTTAATGATCTTATTCAAATTCCTGTAGCTTTCTGCAAATTTTAATAACCCTTCACTTCGGCGTTTTATAGTATCAATACCAACCTCAAGATCATGTACCGCACCTTCTTTGCCGCCAAGATGTGGAATCGATTTTTCAAGCCTGTTTTTTAAAGTATCAGCGAGTGATGAGATGGGCGCTACAGAATTCATAATTTCATGCGTCATTACACTCAATAATTTTTGCCATGCTTTGGATTCCGTTTCATCCAGCGCCTCATTGATATTTTGAAAAGCGATGAGCATAAATTTATCTTCATCCGTTTGAAAAGCCGTTCCGGAAAGCAAAATTTTGAAAGAACGGTTTTCAAGATGAACTATCGCAATTTTACTTTCTGCAGGTTTAAGTGAGATAACTTCTTCATATAAATCTTTATCTCTTTTTATTAATGAATGAATGGTTTTTAAATAAGGAAGATTGAGCATTTTTTTTAGCGATTCATTCATCCAGATTATTTCACCACTTGCCAGGTTGTATGACATAATTCCTGTATCTACCAGTTCAAGTATTTTTTGCAGATATTGAAATGAAGTTTCCTTTTCTTTGGAAATTTCTTTGAAAGTTGTGGTGATCTGGTTAAATCCTTCGCGCAAGGAACGAAGTTCAAGAGGCGCTTTTTTTACACTAAAATGCCTGGAAAAATCACGATAGTGGATCGATTCAACAAACTGCTCTAATTCTTTTTGTGCTTTGAAATGATAGCGATAAAATTCTATCAACTGGAATAAAATAACAAAAGCCAGCAGAATAAGGTAATTGTAATTTTTGGTTACCAACAAATATGAACCAAGAGTCAATGATACAAATAGCAACAGTATCCTGATAAAGATTTTAAATTGAACTCTTTTAAACATGTTCTTGATTTTTTTCGAAAACATACTACTGTTATATATCGTATTTACTGAGTCTACGGTATAAAGCAGTTCTTGTAAGGCCGAGTTCCCTTGCAGCTTTACTGATATTACCATTGTGTTTTTCCACCACACGCATAATGGTATTTTTCTCAACGGCGCTTAAATTTAGGTTTTTGGGTTCTTCTTGTTTTTCAGGTACAGATTCAATTGGAGAAAAAATAAGATCATTCGCGGAAAGTATTTCTCCTTCCGACATGATCACCGCGCGTTCCATTGTATATTGAAGTTCCCGGACATTTCCAGGGAAATGATATTGCTTCAATTTTGCAATCGCTTTTTCATCAAATTGCAAGGATTGTTTCATATATTTTTTCGCGTAAACATTCGCAAAATGATTGGCCAGTAAAATAATATCGTCTCCTCTTTGACGCAAAGGAGGAACCATAATTTCTACTGTGTTGATTCGATAGATTAAATCTTTTCTGAAACGATTTTCATTCGCCAGTTCTGAAAGAGGAAGATTGGTGGCGCAGATTAGCCGGATATCTATATTTACAGGTATGTTGCTGCCCAGCCTTATCACTTGCCGGTTTTGTAAAACGCTTAATAATTTAGATTGCTGTTGTAATGTAATATTTCCTATCTCATCCAAAAATAAAGTTCCGCCATTTGCGGCTTCAAATCGCCCTTCCCTGTCTTCGGTTGCTCCGGTAAAAGCGCCTTTTTTATGTCCAAATAATTCGCTTTCAAAAAGAGATTCTGTAAGCGCGCCTACATCTACTTTTATAAAAGGTTTTTTAGAACGAAGGGAATTTTGATGAATTGCTTTTGCAATCAAATCCTTTCCGGTTCCATTTTCTCCAAGTACGAGAATGTTCGCATCGGTAGGCGCAATTTTTTCAATCTTGAAAAAAATATTTTTCATCGCTTCGGAATTTCCCAGCAATTCCTTCCCAATAACAGAAGATTCGCTACCACCTCTTTCACCAGCAGGTTTTCCTTTTGCTTTAAGTGTCTTTTTAATGCAGTCAATCAGTTTTTCATTATGCCAGGGTTTCACCATAAAATCGGAAGCGCTTTCCTTTAACGATCTAACAGCCAGATCAATATCTCCATAGGCTGTAATCATTATTACATCTGCATTTGAGCCGAACTCTCTTATTTTTTTCAACCAAAAGAGGCCTTCATTTCCTGTGTTGATAGAACTATTAAAATTCATATCAAGTAAAATAAGATCTACGGGATATTTTAATAGAAGGCTCCGGATATTTTCAGGATTCTTTTCAGTGATCACTTGTTTCACTTCAGGTCTCAACAGCAATTTGACGGCCGTCAAAACATCAGTATCATCATCAATAATCAATATCGTTGCGTTCTTTGCATTCATTTTTACAACATCTTTTATAACAGAAATTAAGCAGAAATAATCATTATTTGTTTGTTTACTGTAAGCGGCTCATTCACCTTATACGTCAAAATAAAAATAAGAAAAACAAATAATTCTGTTTGCAACATTAGCATTTTTAAAAGTAATTTCTCCTGAATTGTTTTTAATATTTTAAAAAGAATATCCACTGTTTCAAAAGCGGATATTGAGTGTATCATAAGCGTACAGTGCATTTAAAAGGCTTTTTTTATTTATGCTGAAAAACAGCCAGTTATGTTTTGGCACACCTTTTCTCTGTAAGATATGCAGAAAAACGAAAAGGTTTTTAAAATAAAATGTAGCAAAAAAGAATTAAGAACCGTCATAAACACAAATTTTTAAAAAATTAAAATCATGAAACTTCAATCAAACAACTTGTTGGAAAATCTGACAAACGAAGAATTAAAATCTCTAAAAATACAAGTAAGAGAAACTGTGGCAAAAAATTATAAAAGAGAAAAGAATAGAATCTTTAGTGCAGCAGAATTTTGGGATATGCAACGCCGCAAAAAAAATCTTTTTTCAAAAAGATTTGCGTTTTAAAAAACAAAAAATTTTTAATCCTTAAAAAAATTAAAGCCATGAGACTTGAATCAAACAATTTGCTGGAAAAACTAAATCGCACTGAAATAAAAATCCTGACAACAGAAATAAAAGAAACTGTTGACAAAAGATTTAAGAAAGAAAGAAAAAGAAATTTCACCGCTACGGATTTGTGGGACATTCACCGCAGAAGAAGAAACGTGTTAGTAAAGAGAATCATCTTCTGAACTGTTGCCATTTTTCTAGAAAAATCCGTGTATCAAAAATGAACGGCAACTGTATCGAAACCGAACACTACATGAAAATAAAATTTTCTAATTTACTGATAAACAATAACATAAATAATGGCATACCGTTTATGTTATTAATGAAATAAAAAAACAATAAGAAAGCGAAACAAAAGTTTTCTCACTGGCAATTAAAAATTATGGACAGAGTCATTGCAAAAAAGAAATGGTCAAGAAAAAGAATCCTCACGATAGCCGGAATAGCAGCGATTGTAACTCTGATAGCAGCAAGTTATTATTATACTTCCGGAAAGAGCAAATTGAATGTGGATGTAGACAGGATAACCATCAGTGAGGTTAAGAACGGAACTTTCCAGGAAATTATTCCGGTAAATGGCGTAGTGCTTCCCCTTACTACTATTTACCTGGATGCAATGGAAGGAGGACGTGTAGAAGAAAAATATGTGGATGACGGCGCAATGATGAAGAAAGGACAACCAATCCTGAAATTATCGAATACAGACCTTCAACTTGCGCTTGTAACACAGAAGACCGATGTATATAACCTGCTTACACAAATGCAGATTTCAAAAAATGCGGCTGAACAAAATACAGTTAATAAACTAACCCAGATGACGGATGTGGAAAGTGAATTGAAAGAAGCCAAGCGTATCTACGACCTGGATAAATATTTATTTGAAAAGAAAGCGATAGGCTCGCAGGAATACCAGAAAGCAAAAAACGATTATGAATACTACCTGCAAAAGAAAAAACTTACTGCCCAAATATTACAACAGGATTCATCATCCACAGAGCAACAGGTGAAGCAGGCGAGGCAATTGTACCAGGGTTCGCAAAATGCTTTAAATGTAATGCAGGAAAAAGTGGGCGATCTTATCGTACGCGCCCCAATTGACGGCCAACTCACTTCGCTTGATGTGGAAATAGGTGAATCAAAAAATAAAGGAGAACGACTTGGACAGATTGATGTAATGGATGGATTTAAAGTGAGAGTAGATATTGATGAACATTATATTTCCAGAATATTCAACGGTTTAAGAGGAAGTTTTGATTTCGATAATAAAACTTACACTTTGGAAATTAAGAAAGTTTACACGCAGGTAACCAACGGCCGTTTCCAGGTAGATATGGAATTTGTGGGAGATGTTCCGGGTGGAATCCGTCGTGGACAAACACTCCAGATAAGGCTTGCATTGAGTGCAGAAAGAAAGGCGTTGCTTTTACCCAAGGGTGGTTTTTATCAACAAACCGGTGGCAACTGGATATTTAAAGTTAGCAGTGATGGCAAAACCGCTTATAAAACCGACATTCAACTGGGTTTGCAAAATCCTGATTATTATGAAGTGCTTGAAGGATTAAAACCGGGAGATAAAGTGATTACCAGCAGTTATGATAATTATGGTGATATGCAGGAGTTGGTATTGAAGAAGTGAGGTATAGGGTATCAGGTTTGGGTATAGGTTTGAGGTTTGAGGTGGAAATCAGAAAGGGATACTTTTGATAAAACCATGGATCATTCTTCTTAACTCTGTTACCTCTTTTTCAAGTTCTTTAAATTTTAAATCAGAAATCAATTTTAAATCTTTTGAAAGTATTAATTGATATTCTAATTCAGATGCTGAACCGGTAGCAATGGTAAGAAATCTCTTAAAATCAGGATT
>CAWFFT010000019.1:0-14973 GCA_963815085.1 uncultured Chitinophagaceae bacterium
GACTCATTGAAAAGAACCTCAAAGTAAATTCAGAAATCATCCCAGTTGTAAAAGAAATTTTAATGAGAATGAATAGTGTTGATTATTTCAAACTTCATAAACTTTATTATTTAGTTGAGTATAACTATTTCAAGGAGTTTAATGGAGAGATTAACCAATGCTTATATTGTAAGGCAAAAAGATGGGCCTTATTGCACAAGACTTACACATTCAGAAACTGAAAAAGGGATTACCCGAATTGGAAATCAGACAGCGAAAGGGAAATTTATTTGTTGGCTTTTCACATAATTTATTTAGTAGCTATAAAAACATGAACGGAACAAAGGGGGAAATAATAAAAGGTGTAATTGAAAAATATGGCAATCTTTCAAATGAGGAAATAAAAACCAAAGTTTACTTGACAACGCCAATGCGGAACTTTTTGAAATTAGAAAAGCAGGAACACATAAATCTTTATAATGTTCCGATTAAGTTTTAATTTCCTGATTTGATAATAAGGCTGATGGGTTTCTTATAATATGTGTTGCCAGCAAGTTAAATATGACTTCAAAATGGAAGACGTAGAATCATTATCAAAACAAGTTAAGTTAGCAGAAACTCAAGGAAGCTTGGAAGAAGTGAGTGAGCTAATCTCAAAATTATTTATTCAAAATGACGATGCAGCTTTAGACCTGTGCCTCAAACTTGCAATGTCAGAATTTGGTGGAATAACTTACAAAGACGATTTTCAAAATGTTGCTGCGCTCGGAGCGTTACATTGGGGTCCAAAAGGAATTGTTCGCTTAGGAGCAGCTGTTATTAAAACAAATTCATTTCGCTCTATTAGCAATGCGACACGATTATTGAGTCCACATCTCCAGTAAATCACTTGCTGACTTTACGTACTCAAAATATAATCTGAAAAGTATTATTGAGCTTGATTTATCTAGTGAAAAATTAAAGACCGATGTGTATACAAAAACTGCAAAAGAGACTTTAATTGATGTTGTAAAATCTGTTGAGACGAAAGGAGAGTTTCCGATGGGAATTACTAACAATTTTGGATTTGCAATAAATGAAAATGCAGCTGAACATGTTTTTGCGGCATTGATTGCAAGATGGTTTAACTTTAGTTCAGCAGGCTTACAAGCCTTTTCTGATTTAGTTAATACAGCAAAAAGGCCTGAAATAGACTATCAAAATTTCTTAATCGCAAATCCGTATATACTAGAACCATTTCATGCACAGATTTGGTCTAAACCAAAATTTGGTGAAGACTTAATACCTGACTTTGTTATTCGATCTATGGACAATACATATACAGTGGTTGAAATTGAACAAGCTGACTTTCCTATTATGACAAAAGCAGGTGAACTTTCAGCTAAAACCACTCATGCTAAACGACAAGCAATGGACTTTAGGGATTGGGCTATTAACAATAATCTCTATGCATCCAAAAGATGTGAAGGCATTTATAGACCTTTCTGTTTAGTTGTCATTGGTCAAGAATGGGGATCTGGACAATATGCAGTCTCAGAGGCTAAAGCAAGAAAATGAATTTACGCAGGGAATTTTAAAAATAGTCGGTTTTGACTGGGGCTTTTAAATCGTGCAAGAACCACCCTTGACAATTTAGTCAATTTTGGTTTTGACAGGCAAACGTTTAAAGAAGTCGTTAACGAATAAAACTTGCTGCCACCAAAGCGGCTTGCAGCTATTCTGGTCGAACTTAAAATCCTACCTTCTTGGCGGTGTCCTCGGCCGACATTCCCGAATCTGTAATTGCATTTCATTAAACAACCAGGCACCGCGAACAGAAATTCATAATAAAAATATTTATCTTCGCACTGGACTTGTAGCTTAATAAGGCAAAGCGACCAGAAATGGGAGTTCCCGGTTCAATTCCGGGCTTGTAATGAGTATTAAAAAGTATTCATTACAAGCCCTTTTTAATTTACAAAAATGATAGAAGTTTTTAAGGCAAGCGTAACAAACGTTAGAGAGCTAAAAAAGCAAAGAACGAACATGAAAAGATTGTTCAATCAATCATTAAAAGAAAAGATCGTAATTCTTTTAACGCATTGACAAAACTTTACGCATTACTTATTTCCTCATTTGCAGAATTATGTTTTCTCAAAACAATTCATACACCTTATGGTTTCACCGAAGACGAAATAAACCAGATTAGCGACAAAGAAATTTAGAACAGAAATGGAATAAGTGCATAGAATTGGCATTTAGCAGAAATAGATAAGATCGCTAATAAAGGCGACATTCAAAATAAGAAACAAATTCTAACAAGACACATTAACAAGTTCATTATTGAACCAAGCCAATTACGAAACAAAATTGCACATGGACAATGGTCAGTTGCGTTAAATAATGACAATACAGCAATAAACCAACAGACCACCGATAAAATAAAACCCTTAGACTTCGTAAAAATTGATATTTTATTTAGTGTTTATGAAAAAGTCGGGCAAGCGGTTGAGGATTTAATTGAAAGCCCAACAAAAGCTCACTTCAATGACTTTTATTTCCACACAACAGAGTTAGAATACTTAGTTGAAGAAACTAAAACCTGGACAATGGAAACTAAAATCAAGATATTAGAAGAGACAGTTAAAAGGCAAGAACGCATAAAGTTGGAACGAAAACTGAAAAGTACATGCCTCTAAAATCACCTCCCTGGAACCCTTAAAATCCTTGAAGCAAAGTAGGGCACGGCCGTTAAATTTTAATCCCTTGTTGGTCTTCCGAAAAAGGAAAGAGTCCTTTGTTGGTGTTGAGTGAAGGAAACGTGCGGCTGCTTCACCAACAAAACGAATTGAGCAAAACCGTATCTTTAAGTTTGAATTAACGAAGCAATTCAAGTGGAATGATTCCATAAACTTCAGCCGTTGGTGAGGCCATCGCTTCAAAACCCACGCTCAACAGCAACCGCGGTGAGCAAAAATTGAGCAAAACCGTACCTTTAAGTTTGAATTAACGAAGCAACGAAGTGGAATGATTCCATAAACTTCAGCCGTTGGTGAGGCCATCGCTTCAAAACCCACGCTCAACAGCAACCGCGGTGAGAAAAGTAGACAAACTTGCCGACCAAATAATGCGAAGTGGTGGAGTAAAAACAGAGCCAAACTTGTGAAATGAGAATTATCGTTAACACAAATATTATTTTCAGGGCCATCTTAAATTCTAATAGCAGAATATGCTTAAAAGATCAGTATATCAACTAAACGATTTCCTATCCTCAGAATAAAAATCCCGGTAATTTATTTTTTTATTGTTATCAAGTCGTATTAAAGCTTACATTTAGGTGTTGTTGGCAACAATACTTCCCCCGTCTTCTCTTAATTGAAGTAGCTAAAATAAATTATTAAACAATGACTGATATCGTGCTGCTTAAAGGAGCGCTTTCAGAATTCGCCCAACTCGGGGAAGATGATTTTAATCTGTCGCTTCCATGTTGGGAAATAAAGTCCTACAAAAAGGGAGAGATTTACAATCCCCTGGGAAGTATATGCAGGTATCTTGGCTTTACGATGGAAGGTTATTTCAGATCTTATTTGTACGGTAAAAATGGCGAGGAGGTAAATTTATTTCTTTTCCCGCCGCACCAGGTGGTAGTTACCTACAAAAGTTTTATCCATCAAAGCCCCTGCGAATATAACACAGTGGCATTGACTGACGCCCGGGCGATTTGCATTACGCTTGCGGATTTACAATCTCTTTATAAAAAATCACATGGCTGGGAACGCTTCGGAAGACTCATGGCTGAAAAAGCTTTTGACGTCGCTGTTGATCGTGCCGAAAGCTTTGTTTTTAAATCAGCGGAACAACGCTATTTGGAACTGATACAGATGCAGCCCGATATTATCAACCACATCCCGCTTTACCATATTTCTTCCTACCTCGGCATCGCCGGACCTTCCCTCAGTCGCATAAGAAAAAAGATTTCCGGTAAATAGAAAGATTTTAACATAGGTTAAAGTTTTCCTGAATATAATCGTTCACTTTTGTATTCATATTTTTTTGTATTCATATTTAATAATTTTTAAAATTTAAAAAAATGGAAACAGCAGTAATGACAAACAAAGAAGTTGCCCAGGATGTCTATAGATATTTTGGTGAAGGCAACGTTCCCGCAATCCTTGAACTTCTTACCGATGACATTAAATGGACTTGTCCGGGGCCCACTGAGATTCTTCCCTATGCACGTGTTTACAATGGGAAAGAAGAGGTAGCGGATTTCTTCAGGCTTATCGGTGAAAACAAAGATTTTCCCACGTTTGAACCCAGGGAGTTTATAACCGAAGGTGATAAGGTTGTATGCCTTGGCCACTGGGATGCAAAATCAAAGAAAACCGGCAAGCCTTATTCTGGCGATTGGGCAATGGCATTTTATTTCAGAGATGGAAAGTTGTATGAGCATAGAGAATATTATGACTCATACGGCGAAGCAATGGCTTCAAAAGAATAACCATTGGCTCATGTTGTCCTGAAAACAAGTTTCGTGTATTTACTCACTGAAGGATTATAGTGTCTGATACACGAATTTTGTTATGTTATGTCTCATGTATCTAACTACAAATCCCCGTAATTTCTTTGTTTACTGCGAAACAAATTTTGTCCAACAGGCAAAAAAATCATTTCGTATTAATCACCACTTCCCCGCTCTTTAATCCTTCACCGGTTGCCTTTAATCTGATGCTTCCGGCTTTTCCTTTTGGTTGTACAATTATCAAACATTTCCCGCGAAAAGTTTTGTGCTTCGGTTGCTGAAAACTTTCCATATCAGAAGGATTGGCATTGGCTGTCGCAATAATTTTTCCGGCGCCTTCAATATTAAACTGTAAAGGAATTATTGCATCAGGAACAACATTGCCTTTTGCATCAACCACTTCCGCTGTCACATAGCTGAGATCGTTTCGGTTGGCCTTTATTTTATTTCGATCTGCACTTAGCTTGATACGCATAGGCTTTCCCGCTGTTTGCAATATTACAGAATCGACCGGCGATCCATCTTTCAGGGCAATCGCTTTAAGTTCTCCCGGTTCATAGTTTATATTGAAGGTTGCGGTAAGTTTGGTTGCATCAGAAACTGTTTGTTCACCAATCGTTTTTCCATTTAGTTCTAATCGCACTTCAGGATAAGAAGTATAAACATGAACCTGCATTGTTTTACCTTCATCCCCGGGGAAAGTATAGGAATGAACTTCGTCAGGCCAGCCCCATCCGCTCACCGCTTCTTTATGGCCGTCTGGAATAGGTTTATGAACAAGCATCTCCATTTTACTTAAACCCCAAACTACATCACGATAATAGAGTTGAGGTTTTTTGCCACCAATCAAATCAATGTCGCCACACCACGAATTGAACCACGGAAATTTTTGTAACTGATACTGTGCCGTCCTGTCAAGCGATGTATGGCCTATCCCGGTTTCGCCTATATAATCCATTGCCGTCCATACAAAATCACCAATCACATAAGGATGTTCTTTTACCTGCTGCCAGTTTTCAAAAGCTTCCATCGGATAACTTTCAGTTCCCATCATTATACGTTCAGGATATTTTTCGTGATCGGATTCATACGTCTTCCAGAGATAATTATATCCGCCAACATCAAGAAGCGCATAGGCTGCAGCGGAAGTATCCCATTTGTAACCGCGATGATCCCAAAAAGAACAAATAGCTTCTGTAACAGGACGGGTATTATCAAAAGATTTTACTTCATCCCGTAATTTTTTTGCAATAACCAATCCTGATGAGTCAGCCCTTTCATTGATCTCGTTGCCAATGCTCCAAAAAACCACCGCAGGGTGATTGCGATCGCGCTGCACAATCGAAGCAATATCTTTTTGCCAGCTTGTATCGAAATACAGGTGATAATCCTGTGGATTTTTTGGCCGCTCCCACTGGTCAAAAGCTTCGTCCATCACAATAATTCCAATACTGTCACAGGCATCAAGGAATTGTTGTGAAGGCGGGTTATGACTTGTTCGCACGGCATTAAATCCATATGATTTTAGCAAGTGCACTTTTCTTATTTCAGCAGCATCAATAGTGGCAGCACCAAGCGGGCCATCATCATGATGCACACAACCGCCGCGAAGTAAAATGCGTTTCCCATTGAGCAGAAAACCTTTATCAGCACTAATGTCAATCGAACGGATTCCAAAATTATTGGTCACGCGATCTATTACTTTATTATTTTCAATCAATTCTGAAACGGCATGATATAAATAAGGATCATCCGGCGACCATAAATGTGGATCAGTAACTTTAAATGTTTGCAAGAGTTCACCGGTTCCCGGATTTGAAGAATTTATTCCTTCAACAGAAATTTCTTTTTCATTTTCCGCAATCTTTTTATTTGTTTTATCAAAAATAATTGTACGCAGCATTGTTTTTTGTTCACCTGCGTTTTGATTTACAATTTTTGAATTTACTTTTATCGTTGCTGCCTTCTCATTCACTTCAGGAGTAGTAATGTAAACGCCCCATTGAGCGAGATGAAGCTTGGGTGTAACGGTCATCCATACATGACGATAAATTCCCGAACCGCTGTACCAGCGGCTGTTCCTACCTTCATTTCTTACACGAACAGCAATAACATTTTCTCCATTGTTTTTAAGGTAAGGAGTGATGTTGTAAGTAAAAGGCGTATAACCATAAGGGTGATTGCCAAGATGATGGCCATTAATGTAAACATCACTGTTCATATAAACGCCATCAAAATAAATGGTCACTTCTTTATTTGCAGTATTATTTAGCTGGAAATGTTTTCTGTACCATCCGATACCTCCAACCGTATAACCGGTAGCAGTAGCACCAACGCTTTTTTCAGAGAAAGGACCGATTACTGAATCGGATTGATTGGGCAAATCTTCAATGCTCCAATCGTGCGGCAGATCAAGCGTACGCCAGCTCTTATCATTAAAGTTTATATTTTCAGCATTGCTGACATCGCCGCGATGAAATTTCCAGGAGGCATCGAAGCGTGTATGAATTCGCTGTGCATGAATATTGGTTAATCCAACGATAGTAAATAAAAAAAGGGTGATCAATTTTTTCATATCAGAAATTTAGTGTTTCAAAATTAAGGCTTTAGCTTTTGGATGCGTAAAAAGGGCTGTTAAAAAGACGGATAATCTCTTTAATGATAAGAAAAATATAATTTCTATTAAAATGTAAGTATACTATTTTTTTTCCCGATTTTACAAAGAACTGACATGCAATTCCTGATAATCCAAATACAAAACCTATTTTGTATTAAAATAAAACCACTTTTATGATAAGGCTGAAATTTAATGGCTTTGTGCTTTGCATCAGTATCATTGTATTAAATGGCTGCAGCGCTTCGGTTACAAAAAATGCGAACAAAAAAATTAACATAGCTTCTTCTGATTCAATCGTAGTTAAGTACGAACCAGTTTCAGACATTGCGGCACTTCCTGTTGAGATGAATGAACCAGAACCCGGTGGAAATTTATTTGTTACAGATGCGTCTGGCAAAGTATGGATTCTTGATAAGGACTCCATGTTGGCCAAACCTTTTTTTGACAGGTATGGAAACTTGTGCAAGGGTTCTCCAGGCTCTGCTCCTGGCAGGGTTTATAGCCTTGCGTTTCATCCTGATTATGCCGTTAATCATAAATTCTATGTGAGTTATGTTGAGCCTTTATCAATTCGTAAAAAAACAGGAAAGCTGGTTATTTCTCAGTTTACTACCGAATCAGGGAATCCTGAAAATGCAAATATCAAATCTGAAAAGAAAATTTTTGAGGTACCGGGAAAGAGCGAATCTTTTAATGGTGCAAAAATTTCTTTCGGGCCTGACGGCTATTTGTACATTTCAATTGGCGATGACAGAGCCGGAAACGCTGAATACCATTACCAGGCACAGGACTTGCATTCTCTTGCCGGCAAAATCCTGAGAATTGACGTAAACCACCTTCCTTATACTATTCCCCCTGACAATCCTTTTGTTGGTGTGAAAAATGTGCGCCCGGAAATATGGGCTTACGGTTTTCGAAAATTTTGGCGTTATTCTTTTGATCCTGTTTCGCACCAACTCATTGGAGGAGATGTGGGAGAACATCGGGAAGAGGAAATAGATATCATTACTAAAGGTGGCAATTATGGCTGGCCCATAGAAGAAGGTGACAGCACTTTTGAAAAAAATAATAATGATCCTGATTCACTATTTGTGAAACCAGTATATACTTATACGCACCTTACTGGCATTTGCGTAATTGGTGGCCAGTTTTATTATGGAAAGGATTTGCCGGAACTTACTAATAAATATGTTTTTGGAGATTGGAAGGGAAGTTTATTCGCTCTTGCCAAAAACAAAAGTGAAAAATGGAACTGTAGGCCGTTAAAAATAGTGAACAAACCTTCCCTGCCTTTTTTTGTTTGCGGATTTTTTGTGGATGCAGCCAATGAATTTTTTGTGATGGGATATCTTGCCGGTAAAGGCAGCATGAAAGGTGTAATCTATAAAATTGTCAAAGCCTGAGCGCCCTTCTTTTTAATTAGGTCTTTTTTTTGTGATAACATTCTTGTCAGATCTCAATTTTTAATTGAACAGACAGTTAGTCACATTTAAAATACCTTTTATGCAACACATGTTTTTTGAAAGCTGGGACAGCATTGTCAGAAGCTTTATTATAACCATACTCGCTTATATTATTCTAATCCTTATGCTTCGTGTTTCAGGAAAAAGAACGCTCTCCAAAATGAACGCTTTTGATTTTGTGATCACGATTGCTCTTGGTTCGTGCCTGGCAACGGTGGCTTTAAATAAAAGCGTGCCACTTGCAGATGGCGCCTTGGTTTTTCTTTTGCTGATATTGTTGCAATTTGTTATTACCTGGCTTTCGGTAAGGATCGACAAGGTGAAGAAAATAATTACGTGTACCCCTACTCTTTTGTTATACAAAGGCAAAATGCTGAAAGAGGTAATGAAAAAAGAACGGGTTACCATCGAAGAAATTTATGTTATAGCGAGGAAAAAAGGATTTACAGACCTGAAAGAAATTGATGCAATCGTGCTGGAAACCACCGGTGATCTCAACGTGATACCTTCATTCAACAAGGAGAATATGCAAACCATGCACGATATATCCAATTACCCGGAAATACGGCGGAAAGAATAAAATATTTTCGTCTAATCATTACCGTTATTATTTGCCCAAAATAAAAATGTGCGAAATTTATTTATTTACTGGTGAGTTCAGGCATTCCATAAATTAAGGCATAATAAATGTGTTTTTTATTAAAACGTAAATATGGACATAAATACAATCGCCTATATTTCATTCACTTTCAGTATCATTTGTCTGCTGGCCATTTTAATAGACGTGATAAGGTTTCCACAAAAAATGTGGATAATGAATATTGTTTGGCCTATTACGGCTTTATACTCCGGCCCTTTGGGCTTGTGGGCCTATTATAAGATCGGGCGCACTTCTGTAAAAAAAGGTAGCGGCGGAAAGCCAGTCGATAGCGGAAAAAAACCTTACTGGCAAAGTATTGTAGTTGCTGCATTGCATTGTGGAAGCGGATGTACACTTGGCGATATTGTTGCGCAGTTGTTTTTGTTTTTTGTCCCGGTAGTATTGTTTGGCAGCAAATTATTTGGAGAGTGGGGAATCGACTATATTTTCGCTTTCGCAATCGGTATTATTTTTCAATACTACTCCATCAAACCAATGAAACACCTTTCATCTAAAGAGGCAATTGTTGCCGCGCTTAAAGCTGATACATTATCGCTCACTTCATGGCAAATCGGTATGTATGGATGGATGGCAATTTGTACTTTTCTAATCTTTCATCACCGCCTGGAAGCTTCAACTCCACTTTTTTGGCTAATGATGCAAATAGCCATGCTTCTCGGATTTCTGACCGCTTACCCGGTAAACTGGTGGCTCGTAAAAAAAGGAATAAAAGAAAAGATGTAAAAAGCGTTTAATTTTCTATTGAAAAATAAAGCTGAGACTGTCTTTCGGGTGATTTTGCTGTAAACGCACTTTCATCCATTTTTCTATTTTAGATTTTTCATCGTCAGGAATATCTGCTTCTGAATTTATTAAAACGAGATAAAGTTTTTCATTTTTTGAGCTATCAGTAAAAGCGGTGGAAGGCTCTATAACAGCACTTTTAATATGCGGGTATTGCACTTTTAATTCTGCAAATACCTGGGCACCAAATTTCCTCTCATTGCTAATGCTGTCTAATTGAGCCCTCAGCAAAGTTGTCTCTTTTTCTTTAACAGAGAGTGCATTTGAAAGTAACGTATAACGCTGATCAGCATTGTTTTTTTCGGGTTGCAGATAAGCAAAGCCCTGTTTAATTTCCAAAGAACTTGAATCCATTCCATATTGCTTCATTTTCCCCTTAAGCCGCTCTATTTCATCAGCCGTTATTTCCTTCCCTCCAAAAACCAAAGAGATCTTTCTTTTCTTCGGATCTATTGATTTTGATAAAAGGTAATCGTTTGGAAAACGTGCTTCGTACCGGATAAAATTGTCAGCATTAGTTGAAAATCTTTCCTGCATAACGATGTTATAACCCAGATAAATACTTGGTAAAAGTGTAGCAATAACAATGATCCACACAATACGGTGAGCGCGGTTCATTAGTTCTTTGCTTAAAAATTTTTTTAGCTGGAAAACGTAAAAATCTAACCATTAAAAAAGTAGCTAACGCAATGAAAACCGTATTAATGATAAAAAGATATAAGGCCCCGATAAAATAATTCCATTGAAAAGTAGCCAGGCCATAACCTGCAGTACATAAAGGAGGCATTAAAGCGGTAGCAATAGCTACCCCGGGAATCACATTTCCTTTTTGTTTACTCGAAGTTGCAATAATTCCTGCGAGGCCGCCAAAAAGTGCGATCAATACATCATAAATATTGGGTGCAGTGCGCGCGAGAATTTCTGAGTGAGCTTCACTCAAAGGAGAGATAAGAAAAAAGATAGTAGAAGTTCCTAAACCCGTTAAAGCTGCCACCATATAATTGTTTACCGCTTTGCGAAGCAAAGGCATATCATTAATACCGATGCCAAGCCCAATTCCCATTATCGGGACTCATTAATGGAGAAATCAACATAGCGCCAATAACTACTGCCGGTGCATTTACATTTAAGCCAAGAGAGGCGACAAAAATTGCAAAAATCAGAATCCACAGACGGGTACCCCGAAACTCAAGGTCATTATTGATCACATCAATAACCGTTTGGTATTCTTCTCTTTCCTTGCTGAGATTAAATTTATCTAAGAAGTTTTTCGCCATCCACCTTTATCTTTTATTGAGTTTCAAAGCTAAGTTTTTCTTGTTTGCTTTGATAACATAATCCTTTCGGCAGTTACGTAGCGTAAAAAATTTTATTGCAAAAAACTATAAGATTTTACCTGATAAAATTAATGGCGAGAAAAAAAATGATCAACAGAATTCCTGCAAGCGAAATGATAAACATTAAATCAGCAATATTTTCAAGTTTTTCCTGCTTTAAAGGACTGGAGATGCGCATTGAAAAAAAAGAAAAGCAGGTAGAGAGAACAAGAAAAAAAGCGATGATAGACGTGAATTCATCAATATAGCTGCTCTGCGATTTGTTGGTGATATGAAGCGACGTAATGACGAAAAGACAAAAACCTAAAAGATTGGCGGAAGTTCCTAAAATATGAGGGGAAGTATTTTGAGCCATACATGAAATAAAAACAAATTTATCTTTAAAATTCAAACGTTGAATATTTAAAGCCATTTAAGGTAAACTTTAGCAATTCAATATGAAGCAAAATAAAAAAAGCTGCTGTTTGTTCTTTTACTGTCAATTTGAAAAAATTCCTTGTCTAAAAGAAGCGTTTTCAATCTTTTAAATAAAAGTTTCTATCTTTATTTTTATTCGGAACCTATCTTATAATTTTATTTCTTGCCCGAAACAATTAAATACTCAGAAGAAGAACTGGTGCACTTACTGCAAAGTGGCGATCAATCAGCTTTTGAGTACTTATATGACCATTATTCCGGCGCCTTAAATACTGTTGTATTAAAATTGATAAACGACCAGCAGCTTGCAGAAGATATTTTGCAGGAAGCGTTTGTGAAGATCTGGAACAATTTCTCAAGCTACGATTCCTCCAAAGGACGGCTTGTTTACCTGGATGCTCAATATTACCAGGAATCTTACCATTGACACGATCAGAAGTAAAAGTTATAAGAAGCAGTCAAAAATCCAAAACACAGAAAACGCCGTAAGTTATACCAGCAATAATGTTGATGAAAATAATAAATTTGATGCGCTCGGAATCAGGCAACAAACGATGCTGCTGAAAGAAGACCAAAAGCAGGTAATTGACCTTTCCTATTTTGAAGGATTTACACAGGAAGAAATTTCAAAAAAACTGGGAATACCACTGGGTACAGTTAAGACCAGGATGCGAACGGCGATTTCAGTTTTAAAAAAATTATTACAAGCATAAAAATTGACAAAAGAAGAATTCATATCATCCGGTTTACTTGAGCTTTATGCTATGGGCGTTACATCGCCTGAAGAAACGCAAATAGTCCAGGAGCACCTGGCGCAGTTTCCTGAATTGAAAGAGGAACTGAACGAGATAGAATTGTCACTTGAGAATTATGCTTTGTCTCAATCAGTACCACCCGCTGCTTCAGTAAAAGAAAAATTGTTCAATCAATTGTTTTCTTCTGATGAGAATAAAGAAATGAATGAAACGCCGGTTGTTTCGATGAATAAAAAATCCCCGATTCCTTTATTTTATAAATCCATTGCTGCGGCGGTATTTGTTTTGTTGATAGGAAGTATGGTTTTAAATTATTCCTATTTTAATAAATATCATAAAGCCCAGAACGCGCTGGATGTGGCTCAACAACAACTGCAGGAAAAGGAAAAATCGAATGAGGCGATGACTCATGATCTTGATGTAGTTACCAACAAATATGCTATGCCGGTGGTTTTAAACGGAACACCTCACGCACCAGATGCGCTGGCTAAAATATTTTGGATGAAAAATACCGGGCAGGTTTATATTGACCCCACGAATCTGCCGAAAGTACCCCAGGGAATGCAATACCAGCTTTGGGGAATTGTTGACGGTAAACCAGTGAGTGGTGGTATGATTCAAACTTCAAAAGGCATTTATCATATCCAGAAAATGAAATCTTTTGGTAAAGTGGATGCATTTGCCATCACACTTGAAAAAGCCGGCGGAAGTCCTACTCCTACTATGGATCAAATGATCGTTAGCGCCAAAATGTAATATTTTTTTCTACACTCTTTTTTACATCTTTTATTTTTCGTGTAAGCATTACTGTCTTATAACGTTTCTTTTTCCGCATTTTAAATACGTCTAACCTTTTCCGTTAGTAAGTTTATTTCTTTTCAAAAACTAAAACCATTCTTCAAATAACTGCGTAGATGAACGAAACAATCACAATTAAAAAATCACAAAATGAAAACAATTAAATTTTTAGGATTATTGATCCTTGCAATAGTATCAGGCAATTCATTTGCACAAACCAAAATGGTAGGCGGAGCGGCGATGTATCCCACAAAAAACATTGTTGAAAACGCAGTAAATTCCAAAGATCATACTACTTTGGTAGCTGCTGTAAAAGCTGCCGGATTGGTTCCTACGTTAGAAAGCAAGGGCCCGTTTACCGTATTCGCACCAACTAATGAAGCATTTGATGCCTTACCTGCCGGAACCGTACAAACACTTCTAAAACCTGAAAATAAAGCAAAGCTTACTTCCATTCTCACTTACCATGTGGTTCCGGGAAAATTATCTTCTAAAGACATTATGAAAATGATAAAGATGCATAATGGCAAAGCGACTTTAAAAACAGTACAAGGTGATAATTTATATGCAAGTATGAAGGGAAATCGCCTTATGATTACGGATGAAAACGGAAATACCGCAGAGGTAACCATTGCCGATGTTAACCAAAGTAATGGTGTTATACATGTGGTAAACAAAGTGCTGTTACCTAAATAGAAAACAAATATAAAATGGTGGTTTTTTGTACACGCCGGCGGAAACGCCGGTTTTTTTTATTTTCAGTAAATGAACTTTTAAGTATAATTTATTTTCCGGTGCTGTAAGTTCGATTTCACCTATTATATTTTTCCGTAAAAAAATCTCCGGTCATTTAGCCGTGGATTTTACTTGTAAGCAATTGCTAAATTCAAAGATTATTTAAGTCCGTAAACTACCAGTTGGTTCGAAAAAGTTGCCAGGTAAACATGGCCATTCGCAATTGTAGGGGAAGAAAATTTTGCATAATTACCTGCCGCATCATTGGGATCTGCATTGTTATTCCAAAGTTCTTTTGTGACATCCTCCGCATCAAAAGCACGTAAAATTCCAGGTCGTGTTTGTTGATTAGCATCGCCGGAAGCGGCATAAGACGCCCATAAAATTCCTGTGCCTTGGAAATCGCCATTGGATGACACACACAACATGGCTCCGTTGCCGCCGCTCGGCCCCGCCACTGAGGAAATCTTTTGATCGGAAACATCCAGTTTGCCGGTAGTTCTATTCAAAGGGAAAGGCCCGAAGGTTGTCTTTCTCACCCCACACATACACATATTCAATGGAATTATCTTTATAATAAGCAGGCTAGGCAGCGCAACGACCAAGTAACACCCAGGTCAATTACCTGTTGAACATTATTTGAATTTGCTGAATAACCGCCCATATTATCTTTGTCTAACAGATAAAGATGGCCATCTTTGGCGCCGGTAAAAAAATAGGAGGAATTTGGAATCAAAAAGGCGCCCATATCACCATAATCCAAATCTTTGTCCTCAAGCGTTTGAAAATTAGAAGGGGTAAAATAGCTGGCAACTTGCAAGCTTGTTTCCGGAGGGGACAAGCTTTAACGCGCTTTCCCCGCGATTGATTAAATTTGAAGGATTGCCATTCAAACCGACTGTTCCGTTTCCTGCTACCAGGTAAAGA
>CAWFFT010000020.1:0-35401 GCA_963815085.1 uncultured Chitinophagaceae bacterium
ACCATTTGCTGATCTGCCGGGCACACGCATTCGCAAGGGCTCCGTGGAGGCATAGCACGATTCCTCGAAGACCAGGGACCGCCCTCCCCCAGAAAGTGCGCGAATGTCGAGGAAATCGCACGCCAAGGCGGCACTCCCCTGGCGGTCGCCGAAAATTCTACCGCCCTCGGTGTCATTCACCTCAAAGACATGTAAAAGGCGGCCTCAAGGATCGGCTCGCGCGTCTGCGCGCTATGGGAATTCGCACCATCATGATCACCGGCGACAATCCGCTGACTGCCGCGGTGATCGCGCGCGAAGCCGGCGTGGATGACTTCCTCGCCGAAGCAAAACCGAAGGACAAGATGGACCTGATCAAGCGGGAACAAGGCAAAGGCAAGCTCGTTGCCATGACGGGCGACGGCACCAACGATGCGCCCGCACTGGCCCAGGCGGACGTGGGCGTCGCGATGAACTACCGGTACGCAGGCCGCCAAGGAAGCCGGGAACATGGTCGATCTTGATTCAAACCCGACAAAGCTGATTGAGATTGTTGAGATCGGAAAGCAATTGCTGATGACCCGCGGCGCACTCACGACTTTCTCCATTGCCAACGACGTGGCTAAGTACTTCGCCATCATTCCGGCTATGTTCCTCGGTGTGTTTCCCGTGCTGCGGGCGCTCAACATCATGCACCTGCACTCGCCGGAGTCGGCCATTCTCTCCGCCGTAATCTTTAACGCGATCATCATCATCGCGCTCATCCCGCTAGCTCTCAGAGGCGTGAAATATGAACCCAAACCGCGGACATTCTTCTCCGCCAAAATCTGCTGATCTACGGCGTGGGCGGAATCATCATTCCATTCATCGGCATCAAGGCCATCGACCTGTGCCTGGTGGCGCTTCGTCTGGCGTAATTCGCAGAGGGACTCAACGTGCAAAGGAGATTCGACTATGCATTCCGAAGCGACGGCGGTCGATGTAAACGAGAAATCCCATCACGACATTGCGGCATCGCGCCAAAGCAGGCGCCAGACACTCACAATATGGAGAACCTCGATTCGTTTCACGCTTCTAACGGCAGTAGTGCTGGGCCTCGCGTACCCTCTCTTCATCACCGGCGTAGCGCAGTTTCTGTTTCCGCATCAGGCCAATGGCAGCCTGATTCTGAAAAACGGCCAGGTCATCGGCTCCGAGCTTATCGGGCAGAGCTTCACGTCGGACAAATACTTCCATCCACGGCCCTCGGGCGCAGGCAACGGCTATGATGCAACGGCCTCCGGTGGATCGAACCTCGCGCAATCGAACGCAAAGTTGGCGCAACGCATCCAGGCAGATATCGACAAGCTGCAAAAGGAAAACGGATAAGCCCGTCCCGATCGATATGGTGACCACCTCGGCATCCGGACTGGATCCCGATATCACGCCAGACAACGCCGATTACCAGGTGCCGCGTATCGCCGAAGCGCGGGGATCAGTGGAAGATGCCGTACGAAGGGTGATCGCAGCAGGGTGTGAACCGCGACCTCGGGGGTCTTTGGAGAACCCCGTGTGAATGTTCTGGAGTTGAATTTGGCGCTCGATGCCGCGAGGACTTCGGCGGCTCGGACGGTTTGCGTCGAACCGGCCTCGGGTCGTCCCGCTCATTTTCCGTGAGTCAAATAATGTTGCTATCTAAACTTCTCTCCGCCCTTCGAGCGCCCGCGCCATCGTCACTTCGTCCGCATACTCGATATCGCTTCCTGCCGGAACACCGGTTGCAATGCGCGTGATCCTCACCTAAAAACTGCGCAGCGCCGACTGGCCAGCCAGCTCGCCGTGGCCTCACCTTCCAGCGTGGGGCTGGTTGCCAGAATCACTTCGTCCACTTCGCCGCGCTCTACCCGCCCCAGCAGCGTGACGCGCGCAGCTGATCCGGCCCCACCCCGTGCAAGCGGCGAAAGGGTTCCGTGCAACACGTGATACACGCCCTGGTAGCCCCGCGTGCGCTCAACGGCCTCAATGTTGGTTGGCTCCTCAACCACGCATACCAGACGCTGATTGCGCGTAGGGCTTGCGCAATACGCGCAGGGATCGACGTCGGTCACGTTGTTGCAGATGGAGCAGAGCCGAAGGCTGCCTTTAAGCCCGCGCACGGCTTCTGCCAGCGCTTCCGCATCTTCGTCGCTCGATCGCAGAAGATGAAAGGCGAACCGTTGTGCGCTCTTGGTCCCCACGCCGGGCAGCTTCTTCAGCTCTTCAATAAGTCGCGCCATCGGCTCGGCATAGCGTGACAATTACGTTCCTCCGAAAATCTTCTTACGGCTGAAAACGCGCGACCAATGCCGGGCAATCTTCAACCCGCCCAGCATCCCCTAAACGCTCGATTTGATCGACTTCATCCGCCTTGCGCCCTGCCTCATTCATCGCGGCGACGACCAGATCTTCGAGCATCTCCACATCGGCTTTGTCACCGGTAAGGCCACCACCGCCGAGGGATCGATGTGCAGCTTCAGCAGCTGTTTCTTGCCATTCAAGGTGGCGGACACCGCACCGCCACCTCTGGACGCCTCCACCACAGTTTCGCCAGTTTGCGCTGCACCTCTTCCTGCATCTGCTTGGCCTTCGAGAGCATTTCGGCGATTTTGAGCGGATTGATCATGCTAAACTCCTTGATCGCATGCAAACTGTCTATTTCTGCCGAGATCGACCACGCTGCGTACTTCTGCGTTGAAATATTTCTTTTGCTCGCTGAACCAACGGATTCGCAAAGCCTGCCTCCTGAATGCTGCCGGACGTCGGCGCGGCTGAACCCGTTGCGGGCTGAGCCGATGCCCTCGCCGGGAACCACAAGAAAGCGCGTCGGTGCGCCCAGCCGCTGCAATTCCTGTCGGATGATCTTCTCCGCCGCCGCATTCACCGTCAGGCTCAGCATCTTCTTGCCCATGCCCGGGACTTCGATGCGCAGGCAGGCGCCATCCACCGTCCAGTCGCCGCGTGCCCAAAAGTTGTGCGGCAGAATTGTGCCCGCCGCAGCGAGCGCTTCGATCAACAGCCTGCCGGAGAGCCTCGACGTCGGGAGCTCCGGATCACGGCCGGGGCCTGACCCGGCTGCCGGAGCACCGCCAGCGCTCCTTCGTCGGGGCGTGAGACTGCGAATCCGCCCTGAAGCAGAAACAGCCGGGAAACGCGGGGCTTAGCAGGTGCGCGGGGCGGCTTGGCTTCGAAGCGATCGAAGCCGCTGTGCGCTCCATCTCGGCAATACGGCGCGCGGCTGCGCTCTGCTTTGGACCTGGATCCGTGGAATTCCATCCGCCACGCCGCCGCCAAACGGCGAAGCGGCCGAGGCGGTCGGGCTGAAGGGCGCAGACGCTGCAGAAGCGCGTCGGCGGCGCGGCTGGACTGGACGCGAGGCAGGCGCATGCGAGGGCCGACTCCGCGTGCCCGGCCCGCTCGCCACGCCGCTCAGCAGTTCTTCGATCGGCAACAGTCGCTGCGCATGAATCAGCTTCAGCAGCCCCAGCTCCAGGTGGAAGCGCTGCTCCTGTCGGTAGTTCAGATCGTCGAAGGTGCGCAGCATGATCTGCAGGTTGCGTGTGATCTCTTCTTCGGTGAACAGCATCGCCGTGCGTGCTGCGCGGGCGCGTTCGTCGCGCTGAAATCTGCAGCAGCTCGGTCTGCTCGCCGCCGATTTTGGCCATCAGCGTGTTGCGCAGGTAGCGGACCATCTGCCGGGCAAGCGACGACGGGCTGTGGCCGGCATTAACCAGCACGTTCAACTGCTCCATCAACGCGGCGCTTTGACCGGCTGCCACCGCCTCCAGCAGCCGCTCGAAGACGGCGTTGGGCACCGAGCCCATCAGCTCACGAATCTGCGCGGCCTCAGCATCGGCGCGCCATTGTCCAGCGGAGCGCGAGGCAATGGCCTGATCCATGATCGAGAGCGCATCGCGCATGGAGCCATCGCCGGCCTCGGCGAGCAGCGCTAGTGCGGCTTCTTCGGCCGTAACTGCTTCTGCTTCGGCGATGCATGTGCAACTGCGCCAGGATGTCGTCGAAATTGCACGGCATGAAAGCTGAAGTGCTGGCAACGCGAGCGGATGGTCTGCGGAATGTCTTCCGGCTGCGTGGTCGCCATCATGAAGATGACGTGCGCCGGCGGTTCTTCCAGCGTTTTCAGCAGCGCATTGAAGGCGGCGTCCGTGATCTGGTGGGCTTCGTCGAGAATGTAGATCTTGTAGCGGTCGCGGGCCGGGCGTGTAGCGCGCGCGCTTCGCGCAGTTCGCGAATTTCGTCGATGCCGCGATTGGTGGCGGCGTCGATCTCGATGACGTCCACGGCATTGCCCTGAGCGAATTTCCGTGCAGGAGTCGCAGACGCCGCAGGGTTCCGGCGTGGGGCGTTCGGGCGTGCCACTTGGCAGTGCGGCAGTTCAGCGCCATGGCAAGGATGCGCGCGATGGTCGTTTTGCCAATGCCGCGATGCCCGGAGAAGATATAGCCGTGCGCAATCCGGTCTCTGAGCGAGAGCGTTCAACAGGGTGTGGGTCACGTGGTCCTGGCCGGCCACATCGGCAAAGCGCTGCGGACGATATTTTCTGGCCAGAACCTGATAAGCCATGAAGAAAGCACTCCTTTGACTTGCCGTCAAACAGACAGCCTTGAGGCGATTGTAACGTTCCGGGGTGGTGGTGGGGTTTGGCCGGAGAGTGGAAAAGTGACCGGGTATCACCGCGCATGGAATCAGAAGTTTGTGCGCAAGAAGATCTCAGAGCCGTCTGTCGCTGTGGAATCCGCGGTTTCGCGAGATCCATTTCAGGATTCTTTGAGATTTTTAAGCGGAGACCAGTCTTTCCTATTGACATTCGATATGATAGCGAGCAAGCTCATATGAGACATCCGATAGGGGGGACCGATGGGCTCGAAACAGACAAACCTTTTGCAGGGAACGCTTGATCTATTGATCTTGAAGGCGCTGAGCACGGGAGAACTGCACGGGTTGGGAATCTCTCGAAGGATCGACCAGATTACCCGAGGCACATTTGTCGTCAAGCCGGGGTCTCTGTTTCCGGCTCTGCACCGCATGGAAGAGGCCGGCTGGCTCAGCGCATTTTGGGGTGACTCTGAAAACAACCGGCGCGCCAAGTACTACCAACTGACGAAGGCCGGGAGAGCGCAGCTTGCCGTTGAGACAGAACAGTGGAACACGATTGCGCTGGCGATGGCCAACGCACTGAAGGCGGCCAGCTAGGGAGGAGCCATGAATATCCTGTTCAGGATGCGCAGTGCCTTGAAGAATCTGCTGCATAAGGATCGCGTGGAGCAGCAGCTAGACAGCGAACTCCAGGCATACGTGGACATGGCTGCCGACGAGAAGATTACAGAAGGAGTTCCTGCTTCAGAGGCAAGGCGAAGCACATTGGCTGAGATCGGCGGAATGGAGCGGGTGAAAACACGGCAGTGCGCGATCATCGTCCGGGGACAGGTTGGAAACAGTGTGGGGCGATGTCCGCTATGGCTGGCGGCAGTTGCTGCGCAATCCGGGATTTGCGGCTGCTGTCGTTGTAACGCTGGCACTCTCGGTGGGAGTGAACACTGCAATCTTCTCGATTGTGAATGCCCTGATGCTGAAGAGCCTGCCTTATCCGGAGCCTAGACGCCTGGGAACCGTATTTATGGGCATCCAGGGCTCCAAGCCCTACGATGGCATGAAGGACATCGACGGAGAGCAGTGGGAGCAATTACGCGACAATGTTCCCTCCGTGCTTGGAGCGGTTTCAAGTGGAAATTCGTCCGGGGTAAATCTGGTAGCCGGACAAGACGTTCAGTATGCCAGGCCGGACGCGTCTCCGCACACTATTTTGATGTCCTCGGCATTCATCCGGCGATGGGAAGAAACTTTACCGAAGACGAGGACCGCCTCAATGGTCCGAATGCGGTGATTCTTTCTTATGAGTTGTGGCGAAACATCTTTGATGGCGATAGCCGCCTGATCGGGCAGGCCATTCAGTTGAAGGGGGAAGCCTATACCGTGGTTGGCGTGCTTCCCGCCGGGGCAATGACGCCGTTGAATGCCGATGTCTACACACCTATCAAGCCAAGCCGTCAGGGTGAAGGCGGGGGCGCAAACTACGAGGTCATTGTTCGATTGCGCGACGGAGCCAACTGGCAACAGGCAGATGCTGAGATCAATCGCGCCTGGGTGAATCGGGCACGACGGGTTACCGGGGAATATCATCAGGGGGCAAAAGTCTCGTTTTATACGGTTCCTTTGCAGAAGGGACAGAGGCGTCAACGCTCCGGCCAAAGGCGCTTACGCTGATGCTGGCGGCAGGATTATCCTGCTGATTGCCTGCGCCAATCTTGCAGGGTTGACGTCGTGCGCATGACGCGGCGAATTGCGGAGATCGCGACACGAATGGCGCTGGGAGCTTCGCGCTGGCAGGTGCAGAGACAACTCTGGATCGGAATCTACTTTTGGCGGTGATTGGAGGCGTGGTCGGCATCGGAGTTGGATTCCTGGCTCTGCACGGTCTTTTAAAGCTGCTGCCGCAGGGCTATTTGCCGGTGGCTGGGGTCCCGCTGGATGAGCGCGTGCTTGCATTTGCGGTATGCGTGTCGCTGGCGACAAGTGTCCTCTTCGGGGTGCTGCCCGCGTTGGGGGTTCGGGGGATCGATCTCCGCTCGTTCATGAGCAGCAGGACGATCGCAGGCGTGGAGCGGCTGCGGTTGCGTCAGGCTCTGATCGCCGGAGAAGTTGCTCTGACGGTAGTGCTGCTTGCGGCGAGCGGATTGCTGATCCGAACACTGATTCATTTGCAGACGCTTCCGCCGGGTTTCAATCCGAATGGTGTAATGACCGCTAAGGCTTCACTGGATGATGCGCGATTCCGCGATCCGGCAGCTTTTGACCGGTTGATGAGCGAGAGTACAGCAGCCATGGCAAGGATTCCCGGAGTGAAGAGCGCGGCAGCCGGCTTGTCACTTCCCTACGAGCGTGCCTTGAATAACGTAATGACGATCAACAACGGCCCTCAGGCGGGGCACAAGGTCGTGAGCGGCGAGGTCTATGTAACGCCGGGCTATTTTGAGACTCTTGAGATTCCACTGCTGGCTGGGCGGACTTTTACAGCTTCTGACCGGCGAGATACACCACCGGTAACCATTGTTAATCGGGCATTCGTTCGCAAATTCTTTGGCGGAGTAAATCCGGTTGGAGAGTCGCTCGATAAACAGGGAACGACGATTGTTGGAGTAGTGGAGGATGTAACTCTGCCGCCGCACACCAATGATGTGAACGATCCGCTTGGGAATGAGGTCACGGCGTATATCCCGTCCTCGCAAGCTAACCCGAAGTTTCTAAGTGTGGTGCACATCTGGTTTCAACCAAGCTGGATCGTGCGCACAAGCGGACCCATCGACGGATTGGCGGGACAGATGCAGCGTGCTCTTGCGAACGTTGATCCCGGCTTGCCGTTTTCCGGCTTCTACAGCATGAATGACCATCTGGCGGAGTCCGTTTCGACGCAAAGGGTTGAGGTGGCGCTGCTGAGTGCAATGGCAGGGTTGGCTTTGCTCTTGAGCGCGGTAGGGATATTTGCCCTGGTGGCAAACATGGTCGCCCAGGGACGCGTGAGATAGGCATTCGCATTGCGCTTGGCGCAACTGTGCGCCAGGTGATGACAAGTGTTGCTTCTTCGGGGATTCGGTCGTCGGTTATTGGGCTGGTGCTTGGACTCGTGCTCTTCGTGGGAGCCTTGCGAGCCATGCGCAGCATTCTGTATGGAGTAGGTGTCTACGATTTGCCCAGCATCGCCGGTGTTGTGGTGATTCTTATTGTGGTAACCTCACTGGCCATCATGATTCCAACGCTGCGTATTACAAAGACCGAAAATTACAAACACCTTCCGGAACTTTATTTTCTTTAAAAACTTTTGAAATAATTTGCTGGCAGGCAATACCGGAAAGTGGTGTTTTTTCAGAAGGTTTCCAAATGCAAACATCGCCGCAAACCATTGCTATCAAACTGTTCCAGCTCCACACGGCAACGGGAAAGTTGAAAGCGGAAATAATTCCAACAATGCCGAGCGGATGATATTGTTCATACATCCTGTGTTGCGGCCTTTCGCTGTGCATAGTTAATCCATACAACTGTCGTGAAAGTCCAAGTGCAAAGTCGGAAATATCAATCATTTCCTGTACTTCTCCCATTCCTTCCTGCAGGCTTTTTCCCATTTCATAACTCACTAATTTTCCAAGATTCACCTTGTTTTTCCGAAGCTCATTTCCTATTTGCCTGACGATTTCACCACGTTTTGGTGCGGGCCACGTACGCCATTCGAGAAATGCATTTTTTGCTGTTTCCACTACATAATCGAAACTTCTTTTATCGCATGAATTTACTGTTGCTATAGCTTTGCCATCAACCGGGGAAAACGATTTTATTTTTTCTCCTGACGCTGAAAGCCATTTGGTTCCGGTAGAAACGCCTTTATTTAATTCCGATATCTTTAATTCTTTTAGGAAATTTTGCATGGTTATTTTTTATAAAAACTACTGGATTTTTTGAAAATAAAAATCTTTCTTATTGGTTCGCTTACAGTAAAAATTTATTTCTAAACCCTCTAAACTCTCAACTCTAAACTCTCAACCCTCTCAACCCTCTCAACCCCTCACTAATATTGTTCTTTTTCATTTGGGAAATTGCTTCCTTTTACATCTTCAATGTATTTTTGCACTGCATTGGTAACCTGTTCATGCAGATTCAAATAGGTTCTGAGAAACCTGGGTTTAAATTCTGTATTGATGCCGAGCATGTCGTGCATTACAAGCACCTGGCCGTCGCAACCGTTTCCGGCGCCAATGCCAATAGTAGGAATAGAAAGGCTTTCAGAAACTTCTTTTGCCAGGGAGGCAGGAATTTTTTCAAGAACAATTCCAAAGCATCCTGCTTCCTGCAACAACTTCGCATCCCGTTTTAATTTTTCGGCTTCCTCTTCTTCTTTTGCTCTCACAGTATACGTGCCAAATTTGTAAATAGATTGTGGTGTCAATCCGAGATGGCCCATAACGGGTATCCCTGCGCCAACGATCCTTTTCACAGATTCAATAATTTCTTCGCCACCTTCCAGTTTGATGGCGTGAGCGCCTGTTTCTTTCATGATCCTGATTGTAGAACTTAGCGCTTCCCGGCTGTTGCCTTGATAGCTCCCAAATGGAAGATCGACAATAATCAAAGCCCGGCTGCAACCGCGCACCACGGAGGAGGCATGGTAGATCATTTGATCAAGCGTAATCGGCAGTGTTGTTTCATGGCCCGCCATTACGTTACTGGCGCTGTCGCCAACCAAAATAATATCGATTCCCGCCGCATCAAAAATTTTTGCAAAGGAAAAATCATAAGCGGTGATCATTGAAATTTTTTCACCGGCTTCTTTCATTTTTTGCAGCGTGTTGGTCGTTATTCTTTTTACTTCTTTATTTATTGACATACATTATTTTTTTAAAGAAGCGACAGGCTGAAATGGCTCTGCATTAGAATAAAACATTCCTTTAAACAATCGCATTTGCAAAAGTAGTGATAAGTTGTAAGTAATAAGCTGTAAGTGATAAGTGAAGACCGGCTCTCATCTCTCAGATAGTTTTTGCTCATTCCATAAATGCTGAACTAATCCATCTACGAGCCCAATCTTTGGAACATAAATCTGATCTGCCCGGGCCCATCTCATTGCACTGATATAAATTTTCAACGCGGGTACGATTACATCAGCCCTGTCTTCTTTTAATTTATAAATGCTTATGCGATCGCTCAATGATACATTGCTCAGTTCTTTGTAATAATCTGTGAGCAATTCATAAGATAAAGGTTTGCCGTCTTTTCGTTTACTCATCGAAAAAACTTTATTAATATTTCCGCCTGAACCAATAGCTTCAACTGTTTCAAAGCCTTTGGTTTTTGATTTGATGGCCACTTTCATATCGTTCCAGCTCGCGTCCGAAACCTGGTCTTTCAATAACCTGATCGTTCCGATAGGAAAGGAATCTGTAAATATTAACTCATTGTTACTGAAAAAAGTCAATTCTGTGCTTCCTCCACCCACATCAATATATAGGTAGGAATGGTCTTTGTCAAGGTTTTCTGCAATATGATTTTCAAAAATCAGAGAAGCTTCATCGCTGCCTGAGATTACTTCGATTTCAACGCCCGCTTCCTCTTTTATTAATTGAAGAACTTCTTTTGCATTTTCTGCGTCCCGCATTGCAGAAGTGGCGCACGTTTTCATCGCTGTTACTTCGTAGGCTTTCGAGATATTCAAAAATCCTTTTATCGTATGCAACAGTAAACTAACTTTTTTGTCAGAAATTCTTCCTGTATCAAACACATCAAAACCCAATCGCAACGGTACTCTGACAAGACTTAACTTGGTGAACGAAGGTGAATTTTTTTTATCAAGAGCATGCTTCTGTAATTAGTAGCCGTGCGGCATTGCTTCCTATGTCTATCGCTGCGAGTTTCAAATTTTAATATTTTTTCTTTAAAAGTGTGTTATAGATCTGAATTTGAGAGCGTATTTTTTTTACACCAGGTGCTTTTACATATTTATTCGAAAGATCATTATCCAGTATCCTTGCTTTCACATTATCGTTCAATTGTATGTCCAGAATTTCTTTTAATTCCTGCTGGATACTTTTGTCAAAAATGGGACAGGCAGTTTCAACGCGGTGATCAAGATTTCTTACCATCCAGTCGGCTGAAGAAATAAAATATTTTTCCTTTCCGCTATTGTGAAAGATCAATACCCTCGCGTGTTCAAGGTATTCATCTACAATACTTATTGCTTTTACTTTCTTTTTGAATTTTTTATTTTCGGTGTACATGCAACAGATACCACGAATGATCATTTTTATTTTTACGCCGGCACGCGCCGCCTCATAAAGTTTAATGATAAGTTCTTCATCACTTAAAGAATTTAATTTTAAAACAATCGACGCCGGCTTATTTTCCTTTGCATTTTTTATTTCTTTATCGATAAGTGTTTCAAATTGCTTACGCATATTTAAAGGACTGACGAATAATTTGGTACAAGCCTTTAACCTGTGAATATTTTTTGGGTTTTCCAGGTAAGTAAATACCCTGTTCACATCTGCCATAATTTGATGGTTACTGGTAAGAAGGCAATGGTCGCCATATATACGGCTTGTTCTTTCGTTGAGATTTCCTGTACTCACAAATCCGTAATGGACAGAACGTTTGTTTACTTTCTTTTTTATAAAACAAAGTTTTGCGTGCACTTTTAGGTTGGGGAATCCCATAAAAACTTTTACTCCAGCCTCTTCCAGAGTTTCTTTCCATTCGAGGTTTGCTTCTTCATCAAAGCGTGCCCTTAATTCAAGAATTACCGTTACTGATTTTCCGTTTCTTACCGCATTGGTTAAAGCATTAATCACATTTGAATTTTTGGCAAGCCTGTAACAAGTAACTTTTATGCTCACAACATCCGGTGCTATGGCGGCTTCACGTAAAATATCAATCAGGGAATCAAAAGAGTGATAAGGGAAATCAAGCAGGATATCTCTTTGTAAAATCACCTCGCTTACGCTGTTGGCATCTTTTAGAAGTGGGTGAATAAAAGGTCTTTTTCGTGTACTTTTTTTGTCGAAAACGGACTCAGGGAAATTGATAAAATCTTTAAAATTGTGAATTCGCTCGCCGGAAAGGATATTATCTTTTGTAGATAATTCAAGACGTTTGATAAGGTAATGCAACAAACCGCTATCAATTTCTTTATCGAATGTAAACCTTACAGGTTTACCTTTTTTCCGGTTTTTCAAACCCCTTTCTATTTTTTGAATAAGAGAAGTGGAAATGTCATTATCGATATCAATTTCAGCATCGCGGGTAAGTTTTATAATATTAGAACTAAAAGTATCATAATTAAAATAGGAAAATATTTGCGGAAGGCAATCCCGGATGATATCCTCCAAAAGAATGATGAACTTATTTTTTTGGTTGGGAGGAAGAATAACAAATCTTGCCAAACGTGTAGGCACAGAAACTAAAGCATACCGCTGTGGAATTGATCCATCAGCCTTTGACAATTTACAGGCAAGGTAAATTGATTTATCATGAAGAGTAGGGAAGACCTCCAGGTTTTCTATCATCAGCGGAACGATATTACTTCTTACATAGTCGTTAAAATAATTGAGCACAAATTCCTGTTGTTCTTTATTTAACTGCTGGTCATTTAGAATAAAAATTTTTTGTTTTTTTAGTTCATTCAAAATGATTTTCCAAATATTGTTAAAGTGGTTTTGCTGCTGCGTAACTTTAAAATCAATCTCTTCCAATATCGCTTCCGGGGATTGTTCCAGGTGAATATTGGCTTTGCTTCCAAACTGGATCATTCGCTTTAATGTTGCGACCCGAACCCTGAAAAATTCATCCAGGTTGCTGGAAAAAATACCGAGAAATTTAATGCGTTCATACAGAGGAACAGTCTCGTCCGCAGCTTCCTGGAGTACACGGCCGTTAAAGGCAAGCCAACTAATGTCTCTTGTAATAATCTTTCGTTTGTCCATTGCAGTTAGTGTTATTTACTGCTTATCTTTTTAATAATGTTGGTAGTAGAAAATCCTTCACGAACCGGGATGAATTCCACTCTTCCGCCATTGTCAAGAACTTCTTTTGCACCGACCATTGTTTCTAAAGTATAATCGCCACCTTTAACCAAAACGTCCGGCTTTATCATTTTGATAAGTTCGATTGGCGTTTCTTCATCAAAAATTACAACAAGATCCACCATAATCAATGAGGCAATGATCAACGCACGGGAATTCTCATTATTTATTGGCCTGCTATCGCCTTTTAATTTTTTTACCGATGAATCAGAATTTACCCCAACAATTAATACATCGGCAAATGAAGCAGCTTCAGCTAAAACCGCGATATGGCCTTCATGTAAAATGTCAAAGACCCCGTTTGTAAACACAATTGATTTGCTTTTCAATCTTAATCTTTTTACTTCCTGTGGCAGCTCTGCGCCGGTAATTATTCTTTCTTTAAGCGTATCGCTCTTTTTCATTCTTCTTTTTATTTTGATAAATTAATAATCCAAAGCTTATTAACCCCACAACAATAATAATACCTGTAGTTACGCTCCACATTAACCAACCAAAAAATATATTGTCAACATTATAGATGAGCAAAACTTGCTGAACCGCAATAGGAAAGGCGCCCAAGCCACCGGGAGAAACAATCATTGCAAGAGTAGCTAATGAAAGTACGCTAAATGCTGCGCCTATGCCTAACCCTGAAGTTGCATTAATTGCAGAAAAACCAATATAGATTTCAAACAGGTAGCATGTCCAGATCAAAACAGAATGTGCAACGAATTTCTTCCGTTTTTTTAAATGAAGAATGGTTGAATATCCTTCTTTAAGTCCCAGGTGAAAGCCTTTCAATTTAATCACATAATGATGATGCCGGTAGCGGTTAAAGAGCGATTTGAAAATAAAAAAGATTACAAGTAACACAATCACAACTGCTACAACTATTATCCAGACAGAAAGGCCCTGCTTCATTGCATTCAGGCGGCTGATCTTGTCTTTTACAAAATCAGTTACTGTTTCTATTTGAATAAGAAAAGTAATAATAAGAAGGAAAAAATAGCACAAGAGATCAAAAACTCTTTCAACGAGGATAGTTCCAATAAGCTTGGTGGTGGGTATATTTTCATACCTGCTTAATAAAGTACATCTCAAAATTTCACCTACACGGGGCAGAAAAGTGTTGGCGAAATATCCACCCATAGTTGCATAAAAAGTGTTCGAAGTTTTCGGATGATAACCCATTGGTTCTATCAAAATTTTCCACCGCATAGCGCGGCTTAAATGCCCCAAAACAGTAATGACAAAAACCGGTAAAAGATAGATATAATTGGCGTGTAAGAGAGATTGTCTAAACTGAATCTTTTGTATAGATGTCATTTTGCTAAACTGCCACCATGTTAGAAAAATGCCTATGCCCAAAAAAGCGGTATATTTTAAAATTGAAAATAATTTTTTCTTCATAAAAGATTACAAGATAATAAAACCCTTTAAATTAGGGAATAATAAGATGATTGTCAATCAGCCGCACGTCTCCCAGAAAGGCGGCTATCAAAATGATTAAACTTTCTCCTGCTTCAAAATCACGCACAATTTCAAGATCATTTTGCCTGGCAAGTTCAAGGTATTCTACTTTAAATCCTTTCGATTCCAGGTCATTTATTGCCTGCTCTTTTAGTTGTAAAAAATTGTGGTTATCGGGTTTGTTTTCAATTGTAAGCAATGTTTGATGCAATTGGGCAGCAAGTTTTCTATTTGAAGGAGTTAATCTTAAATTTCTGCTGCTCATTGCAAGTCCGCCCGGCTCACGCAGAATAGGGCAAATGACGATTTTGATATTTTTATCCAGCAACGTTACTAGTTTTTTTATAACCAGACATTGCTGAAAATCTTTTTGCCCTAAAAAAAGGAAATCGGGATTTACAATACTTAACAATTTTTCCATTACAAGGCTAACGCCCTGGAAGTGGCCCGGGCGAAATTTTCCTTCAAGAATAGTTTCAAGATAACCAAGGGCAAAATGCTTTTGTTTTGATTTCCCGTCCGGATAAATTTCCTTTTCATCAGGGAGAAATAAAACCTTGCATCCGTTTTCTTCCAAAAGCAATATATCATTTGAAACAGAACTGGGATATTTTTTCAAATCTTCCGGATTATTAAATTGTGTAGGATTTACAAAAATGCTGCATACAGAAATATTGGACATTTCATTACATCGTTTCAAAAGCGATACATGTCCTTGATGTAGAGCGCCCATTGTAGGTACAAAGCCAATAGAATTTGAAGCTAAGTGCTGTTTTTGCAGGTAATTTTTAAGATCTTTCCCTTGTTTAAATATTATCATAAACGCTTTCAAATTAGATGTAGCAGTGAGTTTAGCATTGTGTAAACGAAAAAAAATGGTAACTTCGCCGCTTGTAAAAAATCGATAAAGCCCAATTAACCATTAGTAAATGTCGACAAAGAAAAGAATTTTATTCATAGCAAGTGAAATGTCTCCATATGTTGAAATGACAGAATTTGCTGAGATTGTGAACCGGCTGGCTGTGAAATCAAATGACTCAGGAATGGAAGTGCGTTGCATCATGCCTCGTTTTGGAATGATCAATGAGCGCAGGCATCGGCTTCACGAAGTGGTTCGTTTGTCAGGGATCAATGTTTCTGTTGATGGAGATGATTATCCATTAGTCATCAAAGTAGCTTCTCTTCCTAATGCCCGGTTACAAATTTATTTTCTGGATAATGAAGACCTTTTTAAAAGGAAATCTTTATTTCATGATGAAAACGACAAATGGTTTGCTGACAATGCTTTGAGGACAGTATTGTTTTGTAAAGGGGCGCTGGAAACAGTTAAAAAATTTGGATGGCCGCCTGATATTATACATTGCAGCGGCTGGATGACAGGTCTTATTCCGATGTATATAAAAACGGCTTACAAGAAAGAACCTGTTTTTAGTAATTGCAAAGTGATTTACACCATCGGTCAAAATACTTATAAAGAAAAGATGGGTTCTGATTTTGCAGACATTGCCTGCATTAACGCGCATATCAAGGAAAAGGATATTGATATATACAACGAAGGAAGCAATACAGCCATGTTCAGGGGCGGCGCCCACTTCGCAGATGCCATCACTTTTGGCGCTGATAAAGTAGATAAAAAACTTGCGGAAGATTTCTCTAAGGTTCGTGGTAAAAAGGTGATTAAATATAATGCTGAATCAGATTTAACAGACTATTTACAATTGTATACCGACCTTGCCACCAAATAATTTGCGCCTTATTACTTTACTCAAATTTTTATTTTAAGTGTCTAAAAACCAATACAGTTCTGCGGTTACAGGAATATTGATTTTGTTACTTTTTGCTATTGGCTGTACTAAAATTGATACCACTACTTTGGGTGAAAACCTGATTCCGCCAGTAGATAATATCCATACTTTCGACACTACCTATAACGTCATTGCCGTGAATTATGACAGTTCGCATTGTGATACTATAGTTCCAACTACAAACCAACCGATAGGCCTTATTTCTAACGATCCTTTGTTCGGAAAAACAACCGCCAAGGTTTATGTTGAAATGAAACCTGATTATTTTCCTTATAGTTTCCCAACAGCTGATGCTAACACAATTGAAATTGATTCAGCAGTAATGGTACTTCAGTATTCTCATTCTTTTGGAGATACCAACCAATTGCAGAAGATAAATATTTACCAGCTTTCTGATTCTTTTGATATTGCAAGTAATTATACAAGTTGCAGAGTCTTAGGATATGACAGTTCAGTATTATTGGGGCAAGAATCCTTTTATCCCTGGAGCTTAAAAGATTCTGTGCATGCTTACAATGAAGAAGCTGCTAACCAGCTAAGAATTCCTGTTTCAACATTTTTTGCCCGCAAATTTATTGATGACTCGGCACAGATCTTCAGGAGTGATAATGACTTTAAAAATTATTTTAAAGGATTTGCCTTGGTACCTGATCAGTCTACCGGTGGGCAGGCATTGAATTATTTTGATTTTACCACATCACGCTTATCGCTTTATATCCGTTATAAAAATGGCGGAAATGCTGATACGACTGTGATTAATATGGGAGTAACATCAGGTTATTCCGGATTGTCTAATTCAATTGTTCATGATTATAGTTCTGGAGAAATAAGCAATCATCTTTCTCAGCCTGCAAACGGAGACAGTCTTATTTTTATTCAAACTTCTCCCGGCACATATGCGCTGCTACACATTCCGGCTCTTACGGGTTTATCAAACAGGGTGATTAACAAGGCAGAAATAATAGTCGACCAGGTTTATTCTGCCAATTCATTAAACGACATTTTCTCTCCACCCCAAAATTTGTATATAGAAACAAAAGATTCTTCCATTTCCCAGGACCAGTATATACCTATTCCATGTGATTTTACTTCCAACGAACTTCAGACGAACTTCCAATATATGGGAGGACAAATGATTCCCACAACCAATTCCTCAGGCCAGCCTATTGTGGAATATCATTTGAATATTACAAGATATCTTCAATCAATCGTTACCAAAGGCAAGCAGAACCTGACTTTAAAGTTGAGTGCGCCTTATTTCATCAGTAATACGTCAACTTATCTGGATTGGTGCGGCCAAGGTATTCAACCATTTACCTTTTTAAGGAATGACGTTGCAGATGGCCGTGTTATGTTGAATGGAACCAATAATACGCCTACTCACATCAGGCTTCATGTAGTTTATTCCACTTTGTAATTTTCCATTTCCTTTCCTTTTCATTTTTCTAATTTGCGTTTGTTCTTTACCGTTATGTTGATAAAATAATAATCTCTGTTATTTGTTGCTTTACTGTTCCCGGTAGAGGTTTTGGTCAAATATTAGGCATTTCATTTGTGAGAATTTCCTTGATTTACTACTTAATCTATGTTTTATTATGGATTTACTCACGATTTTTACAATTCTCATTTTTATAAGTGCCGTAATTTCCTACTTAAACGATCGCTTTGTTAAACTGCCCGGAACGATTGGTATTGTTACTATTTCGGTTGTTGCTTCCATCATTATTTTAATTGTAGGTAAAACAAGTAATAGTTTAACCAAGTCAATCACAAACCTTACTTCAAACATCAATTTCTCTCACACTTTGTTGGATGTAATGCTGGGATTTTTGATATTTGCCAGTGCTATTCATTTTGATTATAATAAACTTAAAGAACAACGCTGGCCCGTGCTGTTACTTACTACTCTGGGAGTTCTCGTTTCCGCCTTTGTTTTTGGCGGGTTGTTTTATCTCGTTATGCAATTTTTTCCTCATCCAATTCCTTTTATTTATTGCCTGTTATTTGGAGCGCTCATTTCACCGACCGATCCAATTTCTGTTACAGCAATCATTCGAAAATCAAAAGTGCCAATAAGATTGAAAACCATTATTTCAGGTGAATCAATGTTTAATGATGGCGTGGGACTCGTGCTTTTTGTTATGATTTTAGAAATATCAAATCAATCGGGCGATGAGTTTTCCTGGGCGCAAATTTTAAAATTATTCGCACAGGAAGTTATCGGGGGAATAACCATAGGCCTGATTCTGGGCTTTATAGGTTACCGCCTGATGCGTTCTATAAATGATTTCCAAACTCTTTTATTAATATCACTATCCATTGTTTTCGGCATTTCTGTTCTTGCTAAATTTATTCCAATATCAATACCGCTTACATCAGTTGCAGCGGGCCTTGTGGTGGGGAATAAAAATATAAGTAAAGACGATACCAAAGATTTTTTAACCCGTATATGGCAATTGATTGATGAAATACTCAACACTGTTTTATTTGTAATGATCGGACTGCAACTTGTGGTGCTACCTTACTTAAAAAATTACTGGCTTATCGGGTTTCTTGCCATCATTATTATTTTGATAGCAAGAGTTATAAGCATATCCTTGCCTGCACTTATCTTATTGCATAAATTAAACTATAATAACCTTGCAATCTTAACCTGGTCGGGTTTGCGTGGTGGTATTTCATTGGCAATGGCGCTGTCGCTTCCTAATTCGCACTACAAGGTCATCATTCTTTCCGCCTGTTACTTCATTGTGATTTTTTCAACGATAGTGCAGGGACTCACTTTAAATAAGTTGGTAAATAAATTAGTTTCAAATTCGGATAAAAATAATTCTACCCGCAAATAGAAATACTGATTTTTTATTTGTTTACCGTTGGCTTTTAATTAAAAAAACCTTTCGCGGAAAGGTTTTAATGACTTTGTGGTTGTGCTTGATTAGGCAGGCACTGCAATAATCGGAATACGGCTGTGATAAGCTAATTTTTTAGTATGGCTTGTTTTAAAAAGCTGGCTTAAAAAACTATGTTTACGCGGAACTGTAATGATTGCGTCCATCTCTTTTGTGTCAACAAAACTGCTGATGCCTTCTAAAAAATCATAAGATCTTAAAAAAGAAAATTCAGGATTGTAACTGTTAAGTCTTTGTTCCATCGCTTCTCTTTCAACTTTATATTCAGGCGTAAGTTCTACATAGTGCTCACTGTCGACGTTTAATATATTTAATTGAGGTTGAAATATATCAAGTATTTTTTTCAATGAAACGAAAGGCGTAGTGCGCGCAACGTCTTTAAAATCTGAAGTGAAAACTACTTTTTTCAAGCCCGTATAAGTTGCCTGAGCCGGAACAATCATTACAGGAACTTCAATGTGTCTGATGACATTCAAAGTATTAGTACCCATGAAAACCTGTGTTATTCTTGAGCTTCCGGTAATACCCATAATTACCATGTCTATTGAATTACCCAATGCATAATCACAAATGCTTTCTACAAACGAACCTTCCTCCACAACAATTGAAATATTATCTTTTCCTTGACTGATTTTTGATTTTACTTCGTTCAGTTCTTCTTCTGTTACTTTGTGACGTGAGCCTTCCTCTCTTGAAGTTAAAGTAGCAAAACTGATGTGGCTATAAACATGGTATAAAATTACCTCTGCATCAGAAATATCATTGGTTAATGCTACTGCATATTTTGCGGCATTGACTGAGGTATCAGAAAAATCAACAGGAACTAAAAATTTTTTCATTAGTGGTCTTTTTGCGTTTATAATATATCGATGTAAAATAAGAAAACAGGCGCAAATTTAGTTAATCATATTTGTAAAAAAAATCAACTAATGCGGAAGGAAATCTTTAGCGGTAAAAATCTGTGAAAAATCTGTGTATAAATAAGAATAACATTAGGAGAATAACAATTTTTCTTTCTCCCATAACTAATATATTTGCTTCAGGCGCAGTCAACATTACAAGCCTCCTATAAAAAATCCAAAAGTGAGATTAAAGAATTTAGAGATAAAAGGTTTTAAAAGTTTTGCAGATAAAACCATTGTGAATTTCGACCACGGAATTACTGGTGTTATCGGCCCGAATGGTTGCGGTAAAAGTAATATAGTTGACAGTATCCGCTGGGTTATCGGCGAACAAAAGATAAGCTCCTTACGAAGTGAAAACCTGGAGAGCCTGGTGTTTAACGGTTCTAAGAACCGCAGTGCCAGTGGCCTTGCAGAAGTAAGCCTTACCTTTGAAAACACAAGAAACTTACTGCCGACCGAATTTCAAACGGTAACGGTTACACGCAAATATTATAAAAATGGTGAAAGTGAATATCGTCTCAACGACGTTAGCTGCCGGTTAAAAGACATTCATAATCTTTTTATGGATACAGGCGTGAGTACTGATAGTTATGCCATCATTGAATTAGGAATGGTGGATGACATCATTAGGGACAAGGACTTTAGCAGGAGAAGAATGCTGGAGCAGGCTGCAGGAATTTCGATTTATAAAACGAGAAAGCGCGAAGCGAAATTAAAATTGGATGCTACAGAGCAGGACTTGGCGCGCATTGAAGATTTGCTGTTTGAAATAAACAACCAGTTAAAAACGCTGGAAAGCCAGGCAAAAAAAGCGGAAAAATATTTTGAAATAAAAAAGGATTACCGTGAACTAAGTATTGAATTGGCAAAAGCGGCACTTGAAGGTTTTAATATTTCTTACAAAGAATTAAATGATCAGCAAAAAGCTGAAACTGATAAAAGGATAGAACTTGAAGCAACGATAGCAACGGAAGAAGCGGAACTGGAAAAAGAAAAAGCAGCATTTATTGAAAAGGAGAGAAGGCTTCAACAACAACAGCACTCTTTTAATGAAATCAATAATACGGTCAGGGATAAAGAAAATCAAAAGAATCTAAGCACACAGCGTTTGACATACCTGCGCGAAAGAGAAGCCAGCTTGAAAGACTTTTTGTTGAAAGCTGAAGGACAGTTAAAAGGCATTGAAGAAAGTATTCAATTTTCGGAATTGCAGATTGCGGATGAAGAAACAAAGCTCGTTGAGCACAGGCAAAATCTTGATACTTTAAAAATCAGCGCCGAAGAAAAACGGAATGTTTACGATACAAAAAGATCTGCGGTAGATGCAGTGAGGCAACGGCAAATGGAATTGCAACGAAATCATTTCGAAGCGGAAAAAAAGGTAGCGGTTGCTGATACATCTATTTTCAATTTGCAACGCTCCATTGTGCAATTAGAAGAAGAGGAAAAATCACGTGAAGATTCCCTTGGAAATCTTGAGAAAGATAAAAAAGAAAAAGAAATTGATCTCAATGAAAAGAAAAACATTCTGGAAGAATTAAAGAAGCATCATGAATTTACCAAAGAACAGATTCTCGAAGCTCAATCTGAGCTTGAAAAATTGAGAAATCAACTGGCCGAGGAAAATCGAAAGCTGGATGCGAGACAAAACGAGCACGATCTGCTGAAAAGCCTCATTGATAATATGGAAGGCTATCCTGAAAGTGTGAAATTTCTTCATAACAATAAATCATGGAATTATACGGCGCCAATACTTTCCGACGTAATCTACGTGAAAGAAGAATACCGTGCAGCCGTTGAAAATGTGCTTGAGCCTTATCTGAATTATTATGTTGTGGACAATCTGGGTGAAGGCCTGACAGCAGTTCATTTATTGGACGAGCATAAAAAGGGAAAGGCCAATTTCTTTTTGTTAGATCAGTTAAATTCAATTGAAAACAAGGGAAATCAAGAAGAACTGTCAAACGCAATTCCTGCTTTGAATGTGATTGAGATTGACGAAAAATATGAACGGCTCGCTAATTTTCTTTTAGGTAATGTTTTTATTGCTGAAAATGAGCAAGCACTTGAAAACAGCAACGGACATATAATTCTTGAAAAGAATGGAAAATATGTGAAAGGAAAATATTCGCTTACAGGAGGAAGTGTAGGATTATTTGAAGGAAAGAAAATTGGACGTGCTAAAAACCTCGAAAAGTTAGCTGAAAAAATTGCCGTTCAAAAAGAAAAGGTTAATGGACTTAAATCAGTTATTACTCATAAATCAAATGAGGTAATTGCCTTCAATCAGCAACTCAAAGAAAATGCTATCCAGGAAACGCAGCAATCTATAAATGAATTGATTAACACCTCTTATGCAATTCAAAATAAAATAGAAAATTTACTTCATCAAAAGGCAGTTTCAAATCACAAGATTGAGGAGATGAAAGATCAACTGGAACAATACCAGGAAGACATTGAAGATACACGTTCAGGCTTGCGTGAGCTGTCAGAAGAAGTGAAAGCATACGATGAAAAAATGAAATTTGCAGGCGATGAATTTGTAAAAGCGGAGCAGGAATTTAATGAAGCCAATTCATTGTTTAACGATCACAATTTGCAATTAACCCGTCAGCAAAGCAAGGTGAATTCCATCAGGCAGGAACTTGAATTTAAGAACAGGCAGTTGAACGATTTAAGTACACAAACAGCAAACAGCAACCTTCAATTAAAAGAAGCGGTTGAAAGTATTGAGATTACGGGCGAAGAATTAAAAAGCCTCGAACTGGAAGTAATCAGCTTATTAAAAAATAAAGAGATCGAAGAGAAAAAATTAAATGAAGCAGACCAGGCTTATTACAATCTTAGAAATGAATTAAGCGAAAAGGAAACGGCGCTGCGGCAAAAACAAAAAACGAAAGAACAAACTGATCATTCTTTAAATGAAATAAAAGACAAACTCAACGAATTGAAACTGCATGTTGCGGGAATGAAAGAAAGGTTGAATGTTGAGTTTAAAGTCGATCTTGATGCAATCCTGGATGAAGAAAGAAATACGACTATTTCGCTGGAAGATTTGCAGGAAAAGTGTGAGCGGATGAAAAAAAGATTGGAGAATATGGGTGAAATTAATCCGACCGCCATTGAAGCTTTTTCTGAAATGAAAAAACGATATGATTTTATAGGTGAGCAAAAAAATGATTTGGTTAACGCGAAGGAATCATTGATGCAAACAATACAGGAAGTGGAAACAACGGCCAATCAGAAGTTTTTAGAAACATTTAATAAAGTGAGAGAAAATTTTCAAAATGTCTTTAAAGCTTTGTTTACTGATGATGATACTGCAGATATGATTCTTGAAAACCCCGAAAACCTTGCTGATACCGGGATTGATATTATTGCAAAACCAAAAGGGAAAAGGCCTACAAGTATCACTCAATTAAGTGGTGGTGAAAAAACATTGACCGCTACAGCCTTGCTCTTTGCCATTTATCTCATCAAACCCGCCCCGTTTTGTATTCTTGATGAAGTAGATGCTCCGCTTGATGATGCCAACGTTGGGAAGTTTACACAAATGATTCGCAAGTTCAGTAAAGAATCGCAGTTCATAATTGTTACTCATAACAAAATGACGATGGCATCTGTTGATGTGATTTATGGAGTAACGATGCAGGAGCCGGGAGTGAGTAAATTGGTGCCGGTTGATTTCAGGGGTTTGGATCATCAGTTCGTGAATTAATTTCGGTTGAAGGCGGCGTTAAATTAAACCGCCGCAAATTAAACAGGTCTATAATCGAAGTTGTTGCTAAAAATGTGCTCTCCGACACCCGCAATTTTTTATCCAGTTGTTGACATCATGTTTCCCAATGAAAAATTTGTTTCTTTTCTTTTTTGGTATTTCAGTTTTTATTTTATGCGGATGCAGTACATCAAGAAAAATAAATAAACCTGAAGCAGGCAGCAGCAGTGCAATTCACAGTGATGTGGTAATTAAAAAGAAAGTGCCTGAGCGTGTAATTGATACAAAAAATGTTTCTCCTTCTGACCTTGTAAATTTTGCTGAAACCCTTATTGGGATTAAATATAAATATGGTGGAGAAAGCATTCAAAATGGTTTCGATTGCTCTGGTTTTGTGAATTATGTATTCAACCATTTTAATATTTCTGTACCACGTGTTTCGTATGATTTTACGAATGCAGGAGAAGAAGTTCCAATCGGAAAAAGTAAACCCGGAGATATTATTTTATTTACAGGAAGTAATCCGAAAAGTGGAGTGGTAGGGCATATTGGAATTATAACAGAGAATGAAAATGGGGATGTAAAATTTATTCATGCATCAGAAAGCAGGGGCATTATTATCTCGGGAATGAATTCTTATTTTATCCCACGCTTTGTAAAAGTGAACCGGGTTTTCCGGGATGACTATGAGCATCAATAAATGTAAATAAAATAAAAAGTGGCCAACTAGTTAATAATTTCTCCTTTGTTGTTATCTAGTTTTTCACGCCATTTTTGAAGTTCCTCCGGCATTTGCTTCACCCAATTCTGTATTTCACTAACGATTTTCAATGGTTCCTTCGTACGATATGAACGTGTCGGATTACCAGGAAATTTTTTGTCTGTAACGTTTGGATCATTTTCAAAGCTTCCTGTAGGTTCAACGACATAAACACGTTCACGTCCATCACCCTTTGCTAATGATGCCGCAAGTCCGGCTCCATTAAGCAGGGCAGTGAAATAAATATGATTCATTGTCAGTTCTGACTTGTAATTAGATCCATATCCTGCTGTGAGAAAATCACCGACTTGTAGATCAGCCTTCGTACCGTGATAAAAAGGCCCCTTGTCAGAGGGTTTGACGCTAAACGAACTTGCCATTTCGTAATTTTCTTTTGCTTTATCAACGTCGTTTAAGTCCTGGTAACACTTTGCAATATTTACATATAGTGTTGGTAAAGCTCCCCTGACGGAATCATTGTTTATTTCCAATGCAAGTTGTAAAGCAGTTTGAAACCATCTTAATTTGTCAGAAACATCTATTTGGTTCCGGGCGACAAAATAAGCAGCAAGGAATTTTTCAAGGTCATTTGCCGCTTCGTTCCACGCCTGAAAGAATATACTATTGGCAACTTCAGGTTTGCCTTTATCTTCAAACTCTATACCCTGCAGGCAGAGTTTAACAATATGGTTGAAAGGACTAAATTCCATTTATAATTTTTCCCGGATTAATAATGTAGGTGTTTTGTTGATATGCAATGTTTCTTTCCTAATCGATAATAACCGATTAAAACCAGTTTTTTATATCACACTTTTAGCATCGCGCGTTTTTATGTTTATAAATTTCCTCTTACTACTTGATTCCACCAAAAGCACCGAAGCACATATTCTTATGAAGAATTTCCACTTTTCTAAAACCCACTTTTGTCATTAGGTTTAACTGATAATTTATTGACCTTGGGGAATCTTCTTTCGCTACATAATCCAAAACTTTTTGTCGATATGCTTTGCCGCTTAAGCTTTCTAAATAGTCACCATACCTTTCCCAGGTATAATCGCTTAATAGTTTTGTATCTTGGGTAATCAAGTCTGAGATCATTAAACAACCGCCGGGTTTTAGCAATTTAAAGAGCTTTTTAAAGGTCGTTTCCCAGTCTTTATCGTCCCTTAAATGATGTAAAACTGCACCTGCTAAAATAATATCAAAATGATTTTCAGGCAACTTTACCTCTCTAATATCACCCTGGAGAATCTCTACTTTTCCATTTGTATGTTTTATAACCCTTTCCAAAGCCTTGTCAAGCATAGGTTTGCTCAAATCAATCAAAGTGCAGTTTAAGTCGGGAATCTTTGAAAGCATCATTAGAGAATAATTTCCGGCACCACAACCAATGTCCAATAAATTTTCAGCATCAGGTATAACTCTTTTAGATGCTTCTGTAATAAGTTCCAATGAAATTTTTGCGTCAATTGTTGAAAGTTGACCAGTATCAAGATTGGAAAATCTTTCAACATCATTGTCAAACCGCTCTTTAATTTCTTCAATTGTTGATTTATTCATATGCTATGTGTTGTTACTCTTTCAAATTTAAAAATACAGGAAAGCAATAAATTACCTCAATTTTTATTTTGGTAAAATTACGGGCACAAGCCAAACTGCTAACTGCCTTGTTACTGCAAAACTCTGTATTCCAGTAAACAAATAAATTTCGCTAATTTCTGTTTTAATTGATTTTTATAACAGGGAAGGTTAAACGAAAAATTGTTTCTATTTCTGAAAAATTACGCGAACAGAGCCTTTTGTTACAATCTTAATAAAAAAAAAATTAAAGAATATAACAGCAGATTCGTAATTTGACTAATTGCACATTTATATTAATCTAATAATTTGAGAACTGCAAAATGAACTATACCCAGGATTTGCACATAGAAGAGGAAATACTTCCTTTATTTGATTACACATTTAATTTGTATTCCGGCAAAGCCGTGCACGATTTGGTAACAGTGTTACCGGGCAAAATGGAAGAAATATTGAAACACCAAAACATATTGAAAGGATACATTGCCAATTATGAGATATGGAAAGAATATTCATTTTCCCGGTTCAATTTATCAGAGATATATGACTTCTTCGAAACCTTTGGTGCAGGGAATTTTTTTGCAGGCAATATGAAATGGAAACTCAGGTTTTCAGGAAAAGAAAGAGACCAGAGAAGAGGCAGGTTGATTTTGCTTATCCGCCTTTTTAGTAAAATTCATTCAGATTATATCAGCAAGCTCGATACTCAACTTTTTCCGTCCGAGTACGCAACGGAACTGGATTGGCTCAATCGCTTTTTTATGGATTTTAATCTGCCTCATTATGAAAAAATTTATGAGAAAAAGAAAACACTGAACGTGACGCAGATTGTAGAACTGATGGGAATATTAACTGCAAAAGTAACAAATGGGGAGGCGGAGGCGTTCTGGAATCGATGGTTTTTGTTTGAAGCATGGCTTTCAATAAGTAAAGGCATTACAGAGCGCTCATTTGTTTTTCCTTCTTTTGAAACTTCTACATTTTCCATCCAGGGGCTTTATCATCCGCTGTTGAAAAACCCTGTTAGCAACGACATTACCGCCACACGAAATGTAATTCTTCTGACAGGCCCAAATATGTCCGGGAAATCAACCTTTTTAAAATCGGTTAGTTTGTGTGTTTATTTAGCACATGCAGGGCTTGCAGTGCCGGCAACCAAAGCTGTGATTCCTTTTTTTAATAACCTATCTGTAGCCATTAATCTTACAGATAGCATCGTGAGTGGCTACAGCCACTTTATGACTGAAATTATTACTTTAAAAAATGTAGTACAAGAAGCGTTAGAGGGCGCGAAATGTTTTGCGGTTTTTGATGAATTATTTCGGGGAACGAACATCGAAGATGCCCTGGAAATAAGTACTGCAACGATAAAAGGACTTACTAAATTTACCAATTCATATTTTTTTATTTCAACTCATTTGCACCAATTGAAGAAAATGGAAGAGATAAAAAATGGAAAAGTCGCATCTTCCTTTATTGAGTGCCGGTTAAAAGATGGAGTTCCTGAATTTACCTATCAATTAAAAGAAGGTTGGTCAGATTTAAAAATTGGACGCATTTTATTTGAAAAAGAAGGAATGAACAATATGCTGAAATAATATTTTAAGGGCTACTTTTAGCGTTCTACAAAACCAACGGATTATTTTCTTCATCTATTAGTGCTTCCGCAAGCAACGTTTGTTTATAGGAGAAAATGCTAATTTTTTGGCTTATCTGTTTGTCCATTCAAAGCTCTATTTATTTCACCAAAATATTCTTTTCTTTTCCTTGCTCTTTTTCTGCGCGGGTTTTCAAAGTGTTGATGCTTAGATTAAGTTCAAATCCCAACAGTATGACCAGCGAGTTTAAAAAGATCATGATCATGATGACCATAATCGTTCCGATAGAGCCATATAAAATGTTGTATCTGCCAAAATTATTTACAAAGGCTGTAAACCCGATAGTAACCAAAATAGATAAAAATGTGGCAACGACAGCCCCGGGAGAAACAAGGTTCCAACGTCGTGTAGTTGAAGGCGCATACCGGTAAATAAATGCGTAAGAATAAAAGATTAAGCCAACGATCAGAATCCATTTTCCATAAAAGATTAGGTTCCTGACATGAAAATCCTTAATGCCGATCCAATCCAAAATGTTGCGTTGCAGTAGTAATAATACCAGGCAAATGAGTAACAATCCAAATAGCATTATTGTTAATTTGATCGCTTCCCATCTTCTTTTTAAACCCTTTATTTCCTGAAAACCTACATGATTTTTATTGAATGATCGCATTAAACCCATCACCGCACCTGATGCAAAAAACAATGATAGCACAAAAGTAAACGAAAGCATACCTATTTTGGAACCATTAATAAAACTATCTACGAACTGTATCAGTCCTTTATTGTAAGTAGTTGAAGGAATAATGTCGTGGATCAAACCGTGCAGTTGAATTTTTAGCGCTTTTTTGGAAATAAAAGGAAGATTGGGTGTTAACGTAAAAAGAAACAAACACGATGTAGGCACCGACATAATAAAATTATAAGAAATAGCAGAAGCTTTTTCTGTAAAACTTGGAAGAGTAAAATCCTTTAAAAAATGCTTCAGCACTGCATACAGCGTCATTCCCTGGAAACCAGGGGGGGACCAAAGTTTACTTTTTTTAACCAGGGATTTTTTAAGCGTGAAGAAATAAATTTTTCTTTTTTTGCAAAACGCGTTTCTTATTTTAAAATAAGTTCTGATATTTAAAAATCTAAAATAATCCTTTTTAAATTATTCGGCCTTTTGACCTTTTTGCCTGGCTTCAATAAGGCTGTCTAAAGCGTGCTGGTAAGCTTTTGCAAAATGCTCGTGCTGACGATAATCAGAAGCAAAATCAGAATATCCTGAAAAATCAGAACGGGCAACAAAAAACAAATAATTTGTTTCCGGTGAATTTAGAACAGCATCGATCGTTTTTATCGAAGGCGTACAAATAGGACCCGGGGGCAAACCGGTATTTAAATACGTGTTGTAAGGTGATTGAAACTGTAAATGCTTTTGGTAAATTCTTTTCAAATCAAAATCCCGTAAAGCAAATTTTACCGTCGGGTCTGCAGCTAGTTTCATTCCTTTTTTTAAACGGTTTAGATAAACACTTGCAATCTTTCCTTTATCTTCATTTTTGTTAGTTTCTTCTTCAACTATCGAAGCAAGTGTGTAAACCTGCTGTGGTGTAAGGTTCAGCCGTTCCGCTTTTTGCTTTCTCTCATCATTCCAGAATTTATTTTTTTCTGCATGTAGTTTTTTAAAAATATTTTTCATGGAAGTGTTCCATGTGTAAGTGTATGTGTTTGGAATCACATCCGTCATTACCGTATTTGTATCAACTTCAAATTGCTTCAACGAATCTTCGTTATTCAAAAAATTCATTACAGTTGAAGAATCAATTTCAAAATCTTTAGCGATCTTTTTGGCCAGATCCTCTTTTGTCCTCAATTTGGTAATGACTAAATTGACCGGCGATTGCCTTCCTGAACGAAGCATTTTTACAAGATTGTACAAACTCATTCCATCCTTCACTTTAAACTTTCCCGCCTTTACCTTATCCGGATATCCGGCATATTTGGCAACCTGGTCAAACCAAAAAGTGCTTTTAATCATCTTATTTTTCCGAAGACTATCTTTCACATCTGGATAACTACTGCCAGTTTGAATATACAAATATTTATTTTTTGGATTCTCAACAACTGGCCCGAAAATATTCCAGGCGCAATAGGCAAAAAACACACAAGCAATCAGGATAATAAATAATATTATTTTACGGGTTTTCATGATGTTGTTTTCAAATTACTTGCTGAAAAATAAGGTTTTTATCTATTTACCAAAAATGATACCCATAAAAAACCCTGCCTTTTTTAAAGACAGGGTAGTAAATATTTTTAGAATAGTTATTGTTATTGTGCCGGAGTTGGCGTTTGTACAGGTGCCTGTTGAGTTGAAGGCATTGGTACTGTATTATTTTGCTGAGGTGCCATCGGAGTACCTACCGGCGCTTCATTTATCAGATTCTCATTTGAATTTGTTCCAGCCGTTTTTGGAATAAAAAGAGTAGATGTAATACACAACACACCAATGATTGCGGCAAAAAGCCAGGTGCCTTTTTCAAGTACATCAGTAGTTTGCTTTACGCCCATTAACTGGTTGCTGAATCCACCTAAAGAAGATGACAAACCACCACCTTTAGGATTTTGAATAAGTACTATAACACCTAATATTATAGAGGCTAAAATGATAAGTACTATAAAGACAAATAACATATTAAAGAGTTTTTAAACTTTCAATTTTGGCTGCAAAGTACGCACTTTTGGAGGGATTAATCAAACTTAATTTTTCGTACATTTCTATCGCTTTTTCACGCTTGCCCTGTTTTACTAAAACCTCTGCCATGGCTTCTGTCAGCACATTTGCATGTTGATTGGAAGCGTCAGACGAAGTTTGAATTAATTTTTCAATTACTTCATTTTGTTCAGGCAACTGGTCGGGGTGCAATTTCTTCATACTTTTCAGCCATGCCGTAAAACTTTTTACCTGTTTACCTAACTGGTCATTATTTAATGATTCTTCATTGAGGCGTATTCCCTGGGAAGCAAAGTAATCAACTGTATGCAGTGGCTCAAAAGGAATAGCCACATCTTCATCTTCTTTATTAGCCGCATCAATATCATCTACTGCTTCGGCTGGAGAATTTTCTTGTTCCTGGGGCACTTTTATATCCTGAACGGATTCATCTTTATTAAAGTTCGCCACCTCTTCTTCCGGAGATGAAACTGTTTCGTTTTGTTGTTCGGATTGAACTTCTGCTAACTTTTCATCTGTCACCAAATTTTCTGTTGCTTCTTCAACAAGAGGAACTTCAACAATTTCATTATTCAGAACCGCATCCTCATTTGTTTTTTCAACAAATTCCTCATTGATGTCTTCAGTTATTACACTTTCCCAAGGCAAATTCTCAGGAATTTGTTCGTTTACCGGTGCTGGCAAATCTTCTTCTTTCGTTTCCTGCTCAACTAATTGGTTTTGCTCTTCATTAAAGTTTGCTCCTCCCGGTTCATTAAAGTTTTCTTCGTTTTGAGTTATTATAGATTCGATTTCTGAAGGCAAATTCTCAGAAATTTGTTCGTTTACTGGTACTGGCAAATCTTCTTCTTTCGTTTCCTGCTCAATTAATTGGTTTTGCTCTTCATTAAAATTTGCTCCACCTGGTTCATTAAAATTTTCTTCGTTTTCAGTTCTTATAGTTTCGTTTTCCAAAGACAAATTTTCAGGAATTTGTTCTTTTACTTCGATATTTCCTGTTTCATTTTCCTCTTCATTTTTTTCAACTAATGTATCCGCATCTTGTTCCGTCCATTCAGTTGCTTCACCGTTTTTATCTTCTTCACTTGAAACTGAGCCTTCCTGGTCATCAACTAAAGTATTTGAGTTGCCTGATTGCAACTTTGCCAACTGGAACTCCATCCAATAGGGATTATGTAAATAAATTCCTGCCTGCTTTGCCTGGTCATCAAATCGTGGATCATTATTTTTTTTCAGATGGTATAAAAGCATGAAACGCGCCACCGAACTCGCCGGATAATCCTGAACATTTTTTTCGATAAGATCCAAATCTTTCGAAATGTCAGTATAATAAAGAGCCGCATAATTGGTGTTCATATTCATCTAAAATTTATTACCAATTTGAAAATATTTTATTAAAAATGGCATCTGTCACCGTTTTCAGAATATTATCCATCAGGTTAGATTCTGCCTGTGGCAGACTTTGAGAAGCTGGAAAATCATAATTGCTTGTGAGGTCTGTTTCAAAACTTTTTGCAGGATCAGGATCTACCGTGTTTTTAAAGATAAGGTGAAAAGTGACATTTAACCTGTTGCTGGAAGCCTGTTGATTTTGCACGCCGCTGGTAGTTACGCTGTAATCAGAAATATACCCGCTTATGTCATAATTAGCATCATCATTTTTTGTTTCCCGCAATCTTGTTTGGCTAATGATTTTTTGCCTTAATTTCTCGGTTAGGGCAGGAGCGATAGTGGGAGTAACATAGCGTGCTTTATTTCCAAATAAATTCACCCTGAAAGTAGTGATATCTGCGGGAATAGGTGAGGTATCCTTAAAAGAATATTTACAGGTTGCAAACGTGAAAATAACGGAAACAAAACTGAGTAAAACAAATAATTGTATTCTTGAGGTGGGTTTCATTTTTATGTTATTGCTAATTTGCGTTTATTCATTAATGTTATACTCTTTTAGTTTCCTGTACAATGTTCTTTCGCTAATGCCGAGATCGCTTGAAGCATCTCTTCTTTTTCCACGATGCTTCTTAAGCGCTTTAATAATAAGATCTTTTTCGGCGTCCATAATACTCAAAGATTCCTCAACTTCCTGATGTTCGTCAATATTATTATTATTGTTGTTATTGCGAAGAACAACCGGTTGTCCCGAAGAAATTGCCGGAGGCCTCACTTCATTGTGAAAATCATTGAGAACAGGTTCATTTCTGAAACGGTTTTCATTGATGGATGAAGGATTTTGTAACACATCAAAAAACATTCTTTTTCAATTCGGTTACATCTTTCTTTACATCAAAAAAAAGCTTGTATAAAATTTCCCTTTCGTTAGCAAATTCTTTTTGATTCACTCCATCATGATGAGTTGAAAGAACAGGCAGCCTGTTGTAATTAATATCCGGTAAAAAATGCTTTAATTCATCAGCGCTGATAGATTTGTCTTTTGCAAGAACCGAAACCTGCTCTGCAATATTTTTTAATTCACGGATATTTCCCGGCCAAGGATAATTAATTAAAGTCTCCCGGGCTTCATCTGTCAATTGAACCGGAGGAGATTTATATTTTTCCGCAAAATCAACCGCAAATTTTCTAAATAACAAAGGAATATCTTCTTTCCTGTCGCGCAACGCCGGAACCCTTATCGGCACGGTATTTAATCGATAATACAAATCTTCACGAAATCTGCCTGTATGTGTATATTCCAATAAATCTTTATTGGTGGCGGCGATAACCCTCACGTCTGTTTTCTGCACTTTTGACGATCCAACGCGAATATATTCGCCGGCTTCCAGAACACGCAACAATCTTGCCTGTGTTCCCAAAGGCAATTCCCCAATTTCATCTAAAAAAATGGTTCCGCTATTAACGGTTTCAAAATAGCCTTTGCGGGAATCTACCGCACCTGTGAAAGAACCTTTTTCATGTCCAAAAAGTTCAGAGTCAATCGTTCCTTCAGGGATTGCTCCGCAGTTTACGGCAATAAAAGGATTATGTTTCCTGGCAGAAAGTGAATGAATAATATGAGAGAAAACTTCTTTTCCGACACCACTTTCACCATTGATTAAAACACTTAAATCCGTATTGGCTACCTGTATGGCAACGTCTAAAGCATGAACCAATCCTGGTGAATTTCCTATAATGCCAAACCTGTTTTTTATTGCTTGCTGATCCATTAATTTTTAATCTAAGTATTTTGAAATTTCTTCTTTTAAGATTGGGATATACTTTTTGATCGTTATATAGAGACGTTCAGCTTCGATCATATCATAGTCATGAATTACTATATGCCTCATTCCGATTATATTCTTCAAATTGCTGATTTTTAAATCTTTTTGGATTTTACTTGCTTTAAACAAAGCTTCACCTATTATTGATATCCCTCTTTCAACCGCCCATTTAAATTCTATTTCTTCAAGATGATTTAGCGTAATATTTTTTGTAAAAGATTCTAAATTATTAATAGCTTCCCTTACATCAAAAATATATTTGTGAAAATCAGGACTGGGCATAAATAAGTTTCTTTGATTTCTCCACCGACTTGATAAAATATGGATTTTTCAATTTATTTGGAATGAGATCAACCTTTCTTCCCAGCATTTCTTCTAGTTTTTCCTTCAAAGTAAAAAAATTAATCACGATGTCAAAGTCACCCTTTTCCCAATCAGGATAATTTTTTAAATCGTACTCATATAAAAAATCCACGTCACTCTTTTCATTGAAGTTTTTCGCATCTGTTGCACTTCCAAAAAGATAAAGCGATTTTACTTTATGCTTTTTGCATAAATCAACAATCTCTGGAATTTTATTTTCAACAATCGCAACCATAGTTTCTATTTTGCCCTTCCTATTAAAGTGCCGGCTGTACATTTTTCAATAGTCACATCCACATAATCTCCTTTTTTCAAACTTCCGTTTTTAGGAAATACTACCATTTTATTATAATCTGTTCTTCCTGCCCAATGTTCATCGCTTTTCTTTGAATTACCTTCTATCAATACTTTAAATGTTTTTCCTAAATCCTTCTGCATACTTTTTAAAGAATGAGTACGATGTAAATCAACTATTTCCTGCAACCTTCTTTTCTTTACTTCCAAAGGCACATCATCCTTAAACCTTCTTTCCGCCAATGTTCCGGGCCTTTCAGAATAAAAATACATGTACGCAAGGTCATATTGGCAATATTCAAAGAGACTTAAAGTTTCTTTATGGTCTTCTTCCGTTTCGCCACAAAAACCACTGATGGAATCAGTTGATAACCCGCAGTAAGGAAGTATTTCCCTTATCCGGTTTACTTTTGAAATGTACCATTCCCTCGTATAAGTCCGGTTCATCATCTGCAAAATTTTCGTGCTTCCGCTTTGAACGGGAAGGTGAATATAATTGCAAATATTGTCATATTTCCTGATGGTAAATAAAACTTCATCAGTAATATCTTTTGGATGAGAAGTTGAAAATCTTACACGCAGTAACGGAGAAATCCGGGCAACTTTTTCGAGCAGGTTTGCAAAAGAAACAACCGAATTATCACTTGCATTTACCCATTGATAGCTGTCTACATTTTGTCCAAGTAAAGTTACTTCACGGTAACCTTGTTCAAATAGGTCAGAGCATTCTCTTACCACCGAATCTGCATCACGACTGCGTTCGCGGCCCCGGGTAAAAGGCACTACACAAAAAGAACACATATTATTGCAACCGCGCATAATGCTAACAAAAGCGGTAACGCCATTGCTGTTTAATCTTATCGGGGAAATATCACCATACGTTTCTTCACGGCTCAGTAAAACATTCACACCTCTTTGTCCTCCCTCTGCTTCTGCAATCAACGATGGTAAAGAACGATATGCATCTGGCCCAACCACAATATCCACGAGTTTTTCTTCTTCCAAAAATTTTGATTTCAGCCTTTCTGCCATGCAGCCTAAAACACCAACGAGCAATCCGGGATTGTGTTTTTTCATTTTCCTGAATTCTGTCAACCTTCTTCTTACTGTAGCTTCTGCTTTTTCACGGATAGAACACGTGTTTACAAAAATCATATCGGCATCCTCGAAACGCGTTGTTATTTCAAAATTTTCTTTTTGTAAAATAGAGGCAATTACTTCACTGTCAGCAAAGTTCATCGCACAACCGTAACTTTCTATATAAAACTTTTTAAAAAATGGATTAGTTATAGAACGGATAGGCGCAAATGCTTCTCCCTGCCTGCTTTCATCGTGTTTTGTATCAAGAGCTATTCCCGGCATTATTCGATTTATTTTCTAAGGCGGCAAAGATAACAAATTAAAAAATTGCGACAGTATGGCAGAAAGTTAATAATATTGTTTTAAT
>CAWFFT010000021.1:0-32126 GCA_963815085.1 uncultured Chitinophagaceae bacterium
TGCTATCCACAAATTGCTCGAAGCTAATTATTTTTCCATCTTTCAGTTTCCAAACGTGAGCAACTCTTGCAGTAAATGCTTTACCTGTCAGTTTGTACGTTCCTGAATATGTGCCGTAAGCAACTACTTTATCATCGCTGGCAACATAATCTTCCGGAGTAAATTTATAGTCAATCCATTCACTTCCCAATCTGCTAAAAACATTTTTGGTTACGTTTTCCAAACCAATGTATGTTCCTGCATACGGAAAGCCCTTTGCTTCTGTCCAACTGATATTTTCAGCTACATATTTTGCAAGGTTTCTACCATTTTCTTCCGAAGTTTTGCCTTCGTAAGTACTTTTAATAATTTCAAGATTTGTCATTGCTTTTTTATTTAAAGAACAACTTGACAACGCAAAAAGCATTGTCAAGTTGAAGATGATTGATTTTACCATTTCATTTCTCCCGTGTTCACTTTTGCACCAATTTGCAAAGCAATATCAAAAGTCAAGGTTGGATATTTTGTTTTTAAAGCAGCTATCAATGTCTCCGAAGTTTTGTTCGTTTTTAATGCTTCTTCGTAAAATTGGATATAGCTTTTTGTATGCTTTACCGTGCTGATATCAAATGGGCTTTGAGAATTGGCGTGGGCAGGAATTACAATAGCCGGGTGCAAACTTTCTATTTTATCCAATACCGAAATCCATTGTTTGCGGGCTTCTGTGGTTTGTGCATCAGCCATCCAAAGGTGAAATGAAGTACCGAAAACATTGATGCCGCCCACAACTGCTTTGATAGAAGGAATCCAAACAAAAGTGGTAGATGGAAATTCTTCCAACCCAAAAATCTCTAATTTTTGACCTTCCAACCCGATACTGTTCCCTTTTAAAACTTGTGGCAAAACAACATTGGATGTTATGTTTTTACCCAATCTTTCGCCCCACACTTCTAATTTTTTTTGGGCTGTTGCTTTAATGTGTTCAACCGTTGCTGGCGAAGCATAAACCGTTACTTCCGGGAAATATTTTTTGAATACTTCCAAACCGAAATAAAAATCAGGGTCACCGTGAGAAACGATAAATAGTGGTTAATTTTTTACCACTTGCTTTAATTTCCTGTGCCACTTTTTCTGCATCTGCCAATGTGAATTGTGCGTCAATCAACACGGCATCTGTTTTGCCCGAAACGATTGTTGATGCTACGCCAAAGCTGTTTTCTGATGCGTTGTAAACTTGAAGTTTTAAATTGTTTGCTTCAATGGTTTTGAAACTTTGTGCTTGTGCTTCCATTTTGAATAAAATTAAGATTGATAAAAAAACTGTTGAAATAATCTGTTTCATTTTTGTCTTGTTTTAAATTGATGATGCAAAGATGCTATCACCTAATGCCCAAAAACATTGAACAAGTTCAATAAATGAAATCCGCCTTATTTCTTACTGGAAATTTTCTTTCTTATTTTACTCAAAAATTCGTGGCTGATGCCCAAATAGGCGGCTATTTGCAGGTTGGTCAATCGTTGAAATAGTTGTGGATATTTTTCGATAAAGTCGATATAGCGTTGGTCGGCAGTTTTGCTCAAATTGTCAATCATTCTTCTTTGCAAAGCAACGTGTGTTTTTTGGGTCATCACCCGAAACAGTTTCTCAACTTTTGGCAAATTTTCGTAGGCAAATTCTTTGTCTTTTTTAGAAATCAGCAATACTTCACTGTCTTCCAATGCCTCAATAAAAAGTTGCGATGGCTTTTCGTTGGTGAAACTGTCGATGTCGGTAATCCACCAATTTTCTATGGCAAAATAAAGCACCTGTTCAAAGCCATTCGTGTCGATATGATAAACCCGAAAAAGTCCTTTGGTAACGAAACCCTCAAACTTGCACACTTCACCCTCACGCAATAAAAAATGCTTTTTCTTGATTTCTTTTTGTCGAAATAAACTGCAAAATTTTTCCATCTCTTTGTCCGAAAGAGAGATGTGCTTGCTTATGTTATGTTTTAAAAGTTCTGTCATTAGGGTGGTTGTGCAACATTACGAGCAGGGCTTTATGCAGGTTGGGAATTAGAATTCCGTCTGCTCATAACCGCTGCTGATTGAAATATGTTGTTAAAGATAAATACAAAAGCTGATTGATATTCGTCTGCTGGAACTGAAGCTGGGATTTGCAAATAGCTGATGTTACAATGTCGAGCCCAACTTGCATAAAACCCAATGTTAGCGGTTCGTTGTTTTTTGTCGCACTTATTATTGAGGCATTCCTTTCCCCTCATTGATAAAACTTACCAAACTGTTTGTAACATGACCATCCCAACCCTTTTCGCAAGCATCGTAACATTCAACACCAGGAATTAACCCAATGTGGGTAAAATCAATTTTTGTTTTGTCATTGTCTGATGAAATTTCAAAAACAACTTCGGTATTATTCCATTCCTTTTTGTCTTTGAACCATGGCAAATTACAGTCAGTAACTTTCCACACAGTTTTTTTGTTTGGCACAAATTCGCTGACAATAAAGTCAACAAAAGAACTCTCCCCATTGAGTTCTCCAAACGGAACTTTAAACTTGTCATTAAGTTTTTCAGCACTGCCGGAAAAATCATGTTTCCACCAATGATTTACCTGACTGATTTTTTTCATTGCTTCTTCCGGGGAAGCGTTAACAGTAATTGTTCTGTGATAGTTTTTCTTTTCCATTTTGTTTAATTTTTATTGGTTATAAATTTTAAACAAAGAACGAAACAGTTTTCCAGTTTTTATTGTAAAAATCGGAAGTGCTAATCTTTATAGAATAATTTTCCGAAATCGTTTGTAATGTTCTCAAAACCTGAATGTGATAGTCCTGTAAATCTTTTAAACTCTTTCAAAAAATGTGATTGGTCGTAATAGTGGTCGTAAAATGCATTTTGCATAAAATCCATTTCATTATTGTTTGCTACGGCATTATAATATTGATTAAAACGAATAATGGTAGATAAATTTTTCGGACTAATTCCCAACTTATCAGCAAATTTCATATTAAGCCATCTGCTACTATACCCGGTTTTCTTTTCCAATTCTTTGATGGTAATTTTCCCTTTTGAAGAAGTTATTTTAGCTACACAATATTCAAAAATAGAATCCTCCGCTTGATGTGTAAATTGTTTGAGCAAAAATTGTTGTAGTAAAATAATTTTGTCATCAACGCTTTCAACATTTGAAATTTGTTCTTCCAATTGTTTGGCAACAGTTCCTAAAATGTCTGTAAGCGGAGCAATTTGGTTTTGAATGTCGCTAAGAGATATTTGAAAAAAGCGATAAGCTCCTTGTGGATTAAATTCAACTACAATAGTTCCTGTGGCAATATCTTCCTCAACATCTAAAATAACCGGAACATCTGCCAATCCGGTCAAACTAATATTTTGTTCTTTTGAAGTAAAGGATTTTCCGTTCATTGCAGCAACAATACCATTACGAAATGCTACTGACAATTTAATGTGTCCGTTAGGAACAACCAACTTCAAATCAGCCGCTGGCATTTTTCCACTACTTTCAAATAGCCACATTTTATCAATGTAACTTTTAAGCAAAGGATGAGGTTCAATATTTTGAAGTCGCATTTGCAATGTTCAAATGTCTAAAAGTTGCCGTTAGTAAGGTGTCCCCTCTCTGGCCAAGCGTCTTGCTTGTGTCTTCAACCAAATCTGGCTAGCTGTTCTATTATGATAATCCCAACTGATTTAAAAATATTTTTGAGTCGTAATACAAACGATTTTCAACTACTTTGCCGTCTATTATTTTGATGAAACCGGAATACGGGAACATGATTTTGTTTTTCGTCGGGGCAAGTGTTTGTCCAGCCATTGCCAATGGACCTAAATGGTCACCTGAAAAATTTCCTTCCATTGCAATCCATTCACCCTGCTCTATAAAATTAAAGTTGTCATGTAAGTAATTCGGAAACGCAACTGCAAAAGCCGTCAACATTTGCTTATGTGCAGTCATACCTATAAATGTTCCAGAAGGATTAATGTTCTGAACATCTGGTGCCTCTACTGTTTCCAGATCGTCAAACACTTTACTGTCAATAATTCGTTGCCATTCATCAACTATCTGTCGATTTGTTTTTCTGATTGCTCCCATTATTTTGAAATTTAATATTTAGGTCTGTCGGCTGAAACCTACAGCATCGCATTGCACGTATCGTCCACGCATTAGCGATGCGTGAACATTCAATGATTTTACTGTCCAAACAAAAGTACAGTAACCGAACAAAAAGTTTAAAGTATGATTCTCCCCTCTCCCACGAGCGTTTGGTTGGTGTCTTCAACCAAATCAGGCTAACTATTCTATTGTAATAATCTCTTGCATTACTTTAAAAATATTCTTCCGGTTTTTCTTATCCGGCTTCGATTTCGATTGTTGCAATTAGTATATTTGGTCCTACAATGGTTGTAATGGTTTCAGAACAATCGAAAGAAATTTCCGTTAACTTTCTGAAGTTGCTAATATTTATTTTTTTAAATTTCATAATTTAGATTGTTCTATAATTTTATGGACATTACAGATTTCTTGTACAAAGAAAACAATGTAATTATCTTTCTATTTGGCTTTTGTATTGTTGCCCGTCCAATACAAACTTTAATATTGTTGTTTCTATTCTAATTGTAAATTAATAATTCCGGTTAAGGGCAATCCACCATAGTTAGTTTCTTCTGTCGGAGAAACTCAAAAGCCCTTCAAGGTAATTATATTTTAATATATATAAAAGAATTTTTTGTGGCCTATATATTAGAGGCATCGCCGGGCTTATATAAGGTTTGCCAACCTTTAAAAAGTTGGCAAACCTTTCGTTCATTATTTGCCAGGGGTAACACCTTTTAGAAAAGGGGGCTCCCCTATCGGGTACCAAAATCCGGCAAAAAATGCCGTAAGGTTTTCAAACCCCTTGCTACAAGAAGGGCAAAATGTAGTTAATGTGGTCGCACCTTTCTTTAATGTTTGGCAAAATGTAGTTAATGTGCGCTCATGTTTGCTTAACATGGGGCAAAAGCAAGATGATGTGGTCGCATGTTTGCTTAACATGGGGCAAAAGTAAGAATACATGAAGCCATGCTTGCCAAACAAAGGGCAAAAGCAAGATGATTTTTTGGCAAAAAACGGTTAACGGGAACATTTAAAATCCGGAGGCGGAATATTAGATGTAAAAGTGCTTGCAGAATTGTCTACAGACCGGCGCCAGTTTGAAATTCGCCGGAGAATAAGGATTTTCACGCTTCGCTTGTTATGCTCTTTCTTTTGTCTTGATACAAAGGAAACTCCCGAAGAAACGGGATGTTCCAAAAAAATCAAGGAAAGCCCGATCGCGTCGCGCGTTTTTCCTTGCTGGCGCACGGCAAAAGCCGGGGGATAATATTAACAGAATAGCCTCATTAGTTTTGCATGTTGCTCTTTGCCTTTTCTCTCGTGCTTTTTGTCTATTGTCGTATCTGAAATTCAGAAAAATCAGTTAATCCCTTTAATCAACAGACGCTTCTGAACTCAACTCATTCATTTTCCACCAAATCCGCCGGAACAGAAATAACAAACGCCGTTCCTTTTCCATACTGCGAAGAAACCCTGATGATAAAGCTGTGAAAGGAGGCAATACTTTTTACAATTGATAAGCCCAGTCCAAAACCTTCGCCTTTTTCTTTTCCTGATTTTTTAAAGCGGTTGAAAATGCTTGCCAGTTCTTCCTGTTTAATGCCTGTGCCTGTATCTTTTATCGTTAATGCGTAACTATTGTCCGCAAGGTATTCATCACTGATGCGGATAGAACCGTTTTCTTTGTTGTACCTGATGGCGTTATTGATGAGGTTGTAAATGAGTTGAAAAATCAGGTCACGGTTTACTTGTCTTAAATAAATGGTTTTTGAAGTATCATTCATAAACTCAATCGATTTTGCTTCCAGCCGGTAAGAAAGTTCTTCCATCATCTCACTTATCAATTCGTGCACATTAACTGTATCGGTTTTTGCAAACTGGTCATTTTCTATCCGCGAAATATAAAGGAGTGAGTTCACAATTTTTTTAAGCCGGTTAAGCGTTCTCATCATTGCAGCAATCTTGTCCTGCATCTCTTCACTGATATTTTCTTCCATCATCAGGTTTTCAACATTCGATTGCAGAATGCTGATAGGCGTCATCAGTTCGTGTGACGCATTGGAAGTAAATTCTCTTTCCTTATCAAATGCTTCATGAATTTTTTCCATTAAGTCAATGAGCGAACGATCCAGAATCTGAAAATCAACTGTTGATGTTTTTATCGGCGAAAAAGGTTCTTTAAAAGGAAATTTTCGATTCAGTAATTTGGTCTTCACAATTTTTGTAAGCGGCGTTATTAAAATATTGGTATAGATAAGATCAACCACAATGCTTAATACAATCAGCCCGATCAAAACATACAATGTAAAACGTTGCAACAAATTGTTGTACTCACCGATGGTGGAAGTGGTTTTCCCTATTTCAAGAATGTAATTTTTATTGCCGCCTGTTAACTCATGCGTTAAGATGCGATAGTTAAGTGTATCTTCACCCACTACCCTTCTTGAAGTTTCGATGGTGTCTTTCACTCTTTCCCCGCCTGCAGGAAGAATAGAAATATATTCCTCTTTCAGCATGGTATAACTTGCAAATGCACTATCGCCCTGCAGGTAATAATCAACACCATTTTGTTTTATTTCTGAAACTACTTTTTGCTTTTGTTGCCGCAGGTAATAATTGCTGTATTGAAAGCTTACATAACCCACCAGCGACGGTAGCAAGAGTACGAAAAGCACCACAATCAACAGTTTGGAAAGTGTAATAAAGAGCGTAAGTTTTGAAAGTAATTTCACCGCTACATTTTTATTTTATAACCAATGCCACGAAGCGTTTGCAACCAATCCACGGGTGCATGCGAACTCATCTTTTTCCTGATGTTTTTAATATGTACATCAATGAAGTTTGAATCATAATCATCGTCAGAAAAATTTCCCCAGATATGCTCGCTCAGTTGCAGGCGTGTCAAAGGCCGGTTCTTGTGCAGTATCATATAATTGAGTAAGTCAAATTCTTTCCTGGAAAGTTCAATCTCCTTTTCCTCAAAGCTGACTATCCTTTTATTAAGATCGATGGTAAAGTTGCCGATCTCCATCACAGGGTCATTGTTGCCGGACTTTCTTCGTGAAATTGCCTGCATCCTTGACTGTAGCTCGAGTAATGAAAAAGGTTTGGGAAGATAATCATCGGCGCCCAGATCAAGCCCTTTTATCCTGTCTTCAAGATCGCCTCTTGCAGTGAGAATAATGTAAGATGCATCAGGACACATTTTTTTGGTTTCTTTCAAAAGATCCAACCCGTCTTTATCAGGCAAGCCGAGATCAAGCAAAATAAAATCATATTCATTTTCTATCATCAGCCTCTTTGCATCCGTAGCTGTAAACGCAGTGTCACACAAATAAAAAGCCTTTTCCAAAAAGTTTTTCATTTCACGCGCAAGCGTTCTTTCATCTTCAATAATTAGTGTTTTCATGATATCAGAACTGGTAATAAAAACTGAAAGTTAAAAAAGAATTTATTTGTTTGTTTGCTGCCACCTTGTTGCTTAATAAAGACAATTGGTATTCTGCCTGTATCAAATAATGCGACCTGTTATAAGCGAGTGGGATTTTAAAATTATACGATAAAACATTAAAATCGGTACTGGCAATTGTATCAGTTTGTGAAGTTGTACCCGGATTACCCAACACCGGTGGCACACCTCCAAGCCCTAACACACTTTCATGTAATTTTCTTTGAGTAATATAAGTTTGATAAAAATGCTGAGTTCCTCCAACCACATTGGCACCCGGTTCGATGGTTACAATATCTTTTGGAGTAATACTAAAAAGGTTTATAGATTTTGAAATACCGGCAGTCACAAAAGCGTCGCTTGTTTTGCCAAAGGCATAATCAATAGTAACTTTTGGTTTTATCCAACTCTTGTCATAGGAAAATGCAAGGCTCGCATTATCCACATTAGCTGCCTGAAGCAAGGGCGAATAAGCAGGATAAAAACTATGGCTGTAGCTTAAATCTGTTTCCAGTTTTTTGCCCATCTTAAAATTAATTCCTGCTCCGAGCGCACCTGCAGAAATACCGGAACTTTTATCATTTAAAAGTTTGTAGGACTGGCCGGTAAAATAAAGCCCGCATTTAAGTTGGTAAACAACTGCTACCGCAACATATGGGGTTTGTTCAGCCGCCTTTTGGCCATAGTAACTTGCATTATCAGCATAGATGGCCGCAAGCGTTAGCGTAGATTGGGTAGCGGTTTCGGCAGTATCTCTTTGAGCAAACGATAACAGGCTGCTTAGAGAAAGAGAGAAAAATAGTATTAAAGATTTCATGAGGTTATAAGTTCTAGTGAAGTATTTTGATCACCGGTTTAACAACTGATTTGATGATTTTAGGTTTGATGATTTTTACCGGCTTCACATTCACTTTTACCGGCACAGGAATGGGTTGTCTGCGTGCATTTGGAATTACTTTAACCACTTCCACCGGTTTATCCTCAGTGGTATTTTCTTCTTTTTCCCCGCTTGCTTTTTCCTTCGAATTTTTTTTATCCTCTGTGGGGAGCGTGGTATCTGCAATCACCCTGTTGATTGTCATATAATTCATTTTAATACCAGTGAACGGTTTGCCATTAGCGGCCTCCGCGCGTGGCAAAATCATCATGCAAAAAATAACTATCAAACCTTTTATTGTGATTGTGCTTTTCATTTCTAAAATTTAAAAAACAGGTTTTGCAATTAACTGCAAAACCTGTTGGTGTCATTATTACCTAATCCTGATTCCGGCAGTGGTTCTTACATGCGCTCCTGCCTTTACAGATACCGGTTTTACATGAACAGGGTGAACAGTAGCAGCGGCAGAATGTACAGTAGCTGCTGATGTAGCATCAATCTTGTGCTGAGCGGTGACTGCAGTTTTACCTACGGCTACATTTGAACGGTCATCGCCCTTAAGGGTTGCATGTACATTTTGATTTTCTGTGCTTGTCAACTTACCAACCTGGCTTTTATCAGCAGATGAAACATCTTCGTTACCGGATAAAGACGAATTTTTATTTGCGTTATTGTATGCTAAGGCAGATGAAGCTTTTGCCTTTACAGCAGCAGCAGTTGCCTTGCCTTTATCTTTGGCCGTGGCAGCCAAAGCCTGTTTTTCAGCGGCCATAGCTTTATTGTCTTCTTTAATTTGGTCAGTGGAGCCGCTTTTGGCCTTATCAACAACAGAGGTATGAATAGTAGTTGCAGAGGAAGCATTTTCAGAACTATTTACCTTGGTACCCGCTTTGTTGTGCTCAATGTTTGTTTGGCCTTTAACGGCTTCACTGTTGCCGGCAGTTGTCTGCGCAAATGAAGTAACCGATAAAAAGAAAGCTGTCGAAATTAATAATGTCTTTTTCATGATTCTTGTTTTAAGGTTAAGCATTTAATTACAAAAACAAATGTAGAAGCCGAAGATGAAGGGAAAATGAAATTGTGTTTTTTTTCTTCAGCAATCATTTGAGTATTCGTTTTTGTGTTTGTTTAAAATATTGTTTACGAAAACAAATGTAGAAGCCGAAGATGAAGGGAAAATGAAATTTGAGAAAATAAACCGGGTTCAAATTTTATTGAAAGTGTTTTACAATATTCGCAGGCATAACGTTAATGACTGAATGACAAACGAACTCTCGGCAAACGTTCGTGCCTGTTTCACAACTCACAACCTGTGCTTGATGAACAAATGCAATGAGAACATATCTTCGAATGCGTGGCGATACTTAATTCTTACCAAATAAAATTTCTTATGCAACTTACCGGCTCTTAAAGTTCCTAAAGTAGCGTTACATTTGAAAAAGCGGTGTATCTTGTATGCCAGGATAAACATCCAGCTACTCCTTCTGTCGTAAAACTAAATTGATATGAAATCTCTTAAATCTTTAAGTTCCACTGGTAAAGTTGTATTCAGAAGCAAGAGCGCTTTTTGGATAGGCTTTTCTGCAGTAGCCGTGGGAGTTGCGCTTCAACTTCCCATGTACATAAATGCCGAAAAAATGGGCTACCGGTTAACAGGCATGCCGATGAGCACATCCATGAATACTGGAATGGCATTGGTTGTAATCGGACTTCTTGTTACACTTTACAGCCTTATTCCGCCGAAGGCGGTGAAGGAAAATAACGATTTCGATTTAAAAGTCAGGGCGTTGGATGATGCGCCTATCAATAAAACGCATATAGGATTGTTGATTGTTATGGCTATTGCAATTACTCTCGATGTAATGAAACCTACTATCCTGTCGTTCGTAGTTCCGGGAATGGCAAGAGAATATGGATTAAAATCTCCGTTGTATCCGAACGCAACTATTCCTGTCGCATTACTGCCTCTTTGCGGAATAACGGGCACTGTTATCGGTTCTTTTATCTGGGGATGGCTTGGTGATAAAATCGGGCGAAAATCTTCTATTCTCATGGCCGGTGTTACTTTCATTGCTACCAGTGCCTGCGGTTCTATGCCTGAATTCTGGATGAATTGCATTATGTGTTTTATTATGGGATGGGGCGTAGGTGGGATGCTGCCAATTATGTTTACCTTAATGGCAGAAAGTATTCCCGCCAGGCACAGGGGCTGGATGATGGTTTTAATAGGTGGTGACATTGCCGGTGCGTATGTAATCACAAGTGCTTTAGCATCATGGCTGGTGCCTCATTACACCTGGAGAATTTTATGGTTAATCGGATTTCCTACCGGTTTTATGCTCATCATATTAAATCGCTGGATCCCCGAATCACCGCGCTATTTGATAAATAGCGGGCGTTTAAAGGAAGCGCAAAATGTAATGAAACGATTTGGCGCTATTGCCTTAAAAGAAAAAGTTTTACCCGCGCCTGTTGAAAAGAAAATAAAAGACCAGTTTAAACAATTATTTCGCCCGCCTTTTCTTGGCATAACAGCAACCGTAGCCATTCTTGCGCTGGGAGGAGGATTTGTGGAATTTGGTTTTGAACTTTGGATACCGTCCAACCTCCAACATCTTGGCTACAGCCAGGCTGATTCATTTAGTTTATTACGAAATGCGGCGCTCATCGGGTTTCCGCTGAATTTTTTGGTAGCGTGGATGTATGGCTTCTGGAGTAGCAAACGAACTATTATTTTACTTACGCTGCTGACGGCGGCTTCAATGATGGGTTTCATTTTTGCAGGCAACTCCATTATAGAACATCCCTTTTGGCTTTATATTTTGCTTATTATTCCAATTTGGGGCATAAGTTCATTAATTTCTGTTTTGTCTGCTTATGCTGCCGAAATTTATCCTACCACCATTCGCTCAAGAGGTAGCGGTGTGATCGCGGGATTCAGCAAATTCGGTGGCGTTCTTGTAATCGCGCTGGTTGTTGTTGCTGTAGCGCCTCCATCCATCGCGGTAACGGCTTTGATTGGAGCAGTTCCCCTGATATTTGCGGCAATAGCAATAGGCTTCTTTGGTGTAGAAACGCGCAAGCGCCAGTTGGAAGAAATTACTGAAGAACAATTAAGCAATTTAAACATTCAACCTATTGGGTAACTTGTGCTAAACTGTTACCAAGGCGGGCTTTTGTGCTTTGTAAGTAAAAAGAAAATTTTAATCCCTTGATTCGAGATCCCGCAGTTGGCATAGCCACTGTGTTGTGTTCACTTTAAGGACAATTGAAATGAAACAAAATGAATTCAATATTTATAATTACCTATAGTATTTGGTTTCTTTCAGAGATTCTGGTCAATAGACTTTTAGGCTCAAAAAAGACAGATAAACAGAATATTGATAAAGGTTCTCTTTATCTAATCTGGATAATAATTTTCATTTGTATTTTTTCTGCTGTTTTTATTTCAAACAAAATTTATATCCCTTTGCTGAAGGACCCCAATATAAAGTACTTTGGAATTATATTAATTTATTTAGGCATCATTCTTAGGTTGGCAACTATTAAAACGCTTGGTAAATTTTTTACTGTTGACGTAACGATAAAAGAAAACCATAGACTAAAAAAAGACGGATTCTATAAATATTTAAGACATCCATCGTATACTGCCTCTTTACTCTCATTTATTGGTTTTGGAATTTCTCTTAACAATTTAATTTCACTGGCATTAATAGTTATCCTAATCTTCACTGCGTTTAGTATTAGAATAAGAGTTGAAGAAAAAGTATTAATTGAACATTTTGGTTCTGAATATTCAGATTATAAAAAAAATACAAAAGGAATTATCCCTTTCATTTATTAAAAAAGCGCAAATGAGGAATAGGTAGGTTCAAAATACTGGAATAACAATGCAACTGTGTAGTGAATAGTAAACGAAGTTTTATTGAGGATTTTTATTTACACCGTTTTTAAAGGCTAAAGCTATTGCTGAATAATGGTTTTTAATTTACCCCAAAGCTGGTTATCAAAATCGGATACCGAAAGTTGAAAACCACCTGCAGAATCACCCATTCGTATTACCACTAATTTTTGAGAAGGCACCACATATATTTTCTGATCATTTTTACCGAGAGCCGCATACATATCGGCCGGCGCGTTAGGAATAAGCGGCCCGGGAAATACGTTCTGAAGCGTTGGCACCATAAAAGCCGCTTTACCATTGAGCCATGTTAAATATCCGTAACTCAGGTTTAAGTTTTGTGAAGTATTTACCTGTGCATTGAAATAATTGGTATCGCTCAAAATGGCCGTCTTGTCCCACTTGCCTTTGTTAAGCATCAACAAACCAAACCTGGCCATACTGCGTGCATTACTAAAAAATACATTATTCGAATTTGGCGATTTTATCCAAACCCCGTTCATCCCGATTTTGTCTCTTATTTTTTGCTGAAACCAGGCATTGTAAGAAAGGCCGCTCGCATTTTGGATTACCTCGTCCAAAAGCGTGTAAGCAGCGTTATGATAAGCCCAGCGCGTACCGGCATCCGCTTTATATACGAGACAGCCCGGCAAGGTACAATCGGGATCAGCCACGCCATCATCTAACCCTGTTGTCATGCTCAACTGATTTTTTATAGTGATGAGGTTTTCTTTATCCAAAGGCTCCGACGTCCAGCCTGTTCCCAGGTATTTTGAGGTTTTGTCATTCAAGTTTATTAATCCCTCCTGTTGTGCAATGCCTGTTAAAAAAGCAGTTAACGTTTTGCCGGCTGAAGCCCAATACCAAAGGCTATCAGAGGTAAAGGTTCCAAAATATTTTTCAACTACCAGCTTTCCGCCTTTGAGAATGATAAAGGCTTTCGTATGCTCGCTATCAAGGTATGTATATAAATTATTGAGTTCATTGGTATTCCATCCAAGAGAAGCCGGTGATGTTGTTTGCCATTCAGTGCTGCCCACGGGAGGAAAATAAAGTGTATCTGCCACAACCGGCGGTGGTAAAGTATTTGTTTTCTTGCAGGAAAAGATGAATGCACTGCAAAAAAGGAGTAGTAAAGGAATGGGTAGTTTTGCCATTTTTTATTCTTTTTGACCTTCTTATTTTTAAAATGTTTAAGTAGATATTGAAGCTATAGTCTAACGCTTACTTCAGAATAAAATTTTGAAGCATTTTTTATTTTTCGCGATGTATCATAATAAAATAATTCCGGCAGTAGCGCCAACTGAAGCCAGTTTCAGGTACGTTTTTTCAAGAGGAATTTTGCGCGCAATTATCCATAAAGTGGCCGCCGTCATACCCACACTTTGAATGGCAAGGCTGAAATTTCTTGCTTCGGCCGGATGGATTTTAAAGACAAGGGTCATCACAGGAAACGCAATCGCACCACCGCCTTCGGAGCTTCCACCGGCAACGAAAGAACCGAATACCATCGTGATGCTCATGTAAAAATAATGGTAGAATAATTTCCAGCTATTGGTTACAGACATGTAAATCGTCCAGGCAACATACGTCGCCAATACCGGCAATAAAAAAATTAAAATCCGGTTCGGTTTGGAATTAACTGTTGTAGTTTTCAAACAAATTAAGTTTGTAGCGAAAAAGTTGGTTTACTGTCTAACCTCACCACATTTTTCTTTGCATTAAATTTCAAATCAATAAACCTGGCAAGCGGCCCAACAAGGAAAAGCGCATAGAACGGCGCGTAAATAAAGCTGTTCAATCTCAAAACAAATTCAACGACTGCTACAAGAATCGCTACTATTATCCGTCCTTTTTTTGTAGAAACAGAAGTTGGCGGGTCGGTCATCATAAAGAATATGAACAGTTGGTACATCGGTCCTGTTAACGGTGAAACTTCCGCAAGAAATGTATCTCCAACAATCAGGCTGCGAACGTAAGCAAGAATTACAAAGCTGATAACATAAGTAAGCGTTACATGAAGCCTTTTTGCACGGTAAACAATTACAAGTCCAAGCACCCAGATAACCGCCATTGACAAAAAATTACTTCCCCATTGAATACTTAATCCGGCCACATCCAAAGGCGCCATAAAGAGCATCCATGAAACACCAAAATTAGAAGGATTCCAGAGGTGCCTTCCTTTATAACGTAAAACATATTTAGACATGATAGAAAGTACAGCCGTAATGATGTAAGGCCAGATCATGGTAGAACGGATCAGGATTCCAACACTTATTCCACTGATATAAGCACTGGCAAGACTTTTCCATTTTCCCAGCAACACCCTTGATAATATCATTTCGGTAATTACGGCTGCACAAATGGCAACGACAACATTTATATAGCTGTCAAGTATACCAAAACTCAACTGCCCGACGAGAAGAATCAGCGTGATAAATGCCGGTGGCACATATTGAAAATAACCTTTTGGAGCTTTTACTATCCAGGGCATATGAATGATTTTGAGTTTTAGTTTTTTAAATGTTTCAACCTGGTTGTATCTCTTTTATTTTTCTTTTTCAATAAGAAGTTGGTCAATTCCGGGAGAATTAACAGCAGTTTCTTTACCTGAAGGCCAATGGATGGTTACACGATCTATTCGATTGCTTTTACCAATACCTAAATGAAGCCTGTGCTGATTTTGAGAAGAAAAGCCCATTCCGGCGGTTACTGTCTGAACCTGCTTTTTACCATCCCATTCCACTACAACTTTAGCACCCACCGCATCTGCATTGCTGGAAGTTCCCTGCAGTTCTATTTCTATCCAATGATTCCCATTTTGAAGGTCGTTTTTATAAACCAAAGGAATATTATTTTGATTGGCTACAACAATATCCAGTTTCCCGTCATTAAAAAGATCGGCCATCGCCACAGACCGGCTATCAAAAGTAGCATCAGGACAAACTTCATTGGATACATCTTCAAACGAACCGTCGCCCTGGTTGAGCCATACTTTATTTTGCTCATAACCGGATTGGCTTTTACCTTTCATATCCGGCCAGTTTAAGGCATCCTCTATAATTGAACTATTTCCTCCTGTAACTTTTGAATAATCATACCAATAAGAAGTTCCTTTTTTTGCTGAAATAAATCCATTGGCTACATAAAGATCCATATTGCCATCATTATTCAAATCGCCAAATTGCGCACCGTAACTCCATCCTGCATTATCAATACCCGCAAGTTGAGCGAGATTTACAAACCTGGGATAATTACCCGTTTGCTGGCTTTCCGGTTCCCAATAATTATTATCCTGGATCAAAATACCTTTTTCAGTAATGGTTGTATTATAAATACCAGTAACCCCTTTGTTATTGATATCGCCAAAAGATACACTCATTCCGCTTTTGGGAATATTTCCAATCCCGGATTGACGGCCAAATTCAGAAAATCTTTTGCCCTTTTCGTTTATGTACAATTCGTTTACATTATAGTCATTTGCAATAAAAAGATCAGGGTAACCATCCCCGTTAAAATCAGCGGCGGCGGCAGCAAGCGTCCATTTTGTAGAATTTAATCCGGCTTCGCTTGTTACATCTTTAAATTTTCCGTTTCCCATATTTTCCAAAAGATAATTTCTTCCACCATTGTTCGCGTACCGAAAACTCTCAGGCATTATTTTAGTTGTGGAAAGGTGGCTCAGATCAAACTTTTCATTGTAATACCCACCCAAAAAAAGATCAAGCAATCCGTCGTTATTAAAATCAAACCAGATAGCGCTATTTGCGTTTACCCATGCAGGTAAGCCACTTCCTGCGGTTACATTCACAAATCCTTTCCCCGCTTCGTTGTGAAATAATTCCGGTTTGCCCCATTTGTACAAAAACAAATCATCATAACCGTCATTATCATAATCGCCCCACACTGCTCCCATGGAAACGCCCGTCCCTTCTTCATTAACATCAGCGATTCCTAATTTTGAAGCGACATCTTCAAATTTTCCATTTTTTAAATTGTGATAAAGAGCGTTCTTACTCCCATCGCGGCTGTTGGTAAAATAAATATCTTCCCAACCATCTTTGTCATAATCAACAATGGAAACAGAAGCGCCCATCGAAGCGATTTGAGGCGCAATATTTTTAACTTTACTATCAATCATCGGGCATAAATGCCGAAAATCAATCCCCGCGGAATTGTTTATGGGTTCAAGGTAAAAACCAAACTTTTTTAATGACAATTGTTTCTGCTGAGCCTCCTTATAATGAGACGAGCTTTTTCTTGATGAAAGCGCAGCAGTTCCGATAAGCAAACCTGCAAATATTATTATCGTTACAATTTTCGGTATTTTCTTTTGCCAATGCATAAGTAGAGTAAACAGATTGTTATATCAAGCTCAATTTTTCCTACAAAAACCTTAGCAAGTTAAAAAATAAATCGCGCTTAAAGACAGTGAAACAACATATTCCTGTAATTTTACTTTTAATATTTCCCAATTATATTATCCTTTAACGAAAATGTTTGTTTTTCACAGTTTGACTAAAAATCTTTTTAAGAACTTTTGTATTTTTTCCCTGCTCATTCTTCTTCTAGGTGGTTTTGCCGGCTGCGTAAATAAAACAAAAGAGAACAGCAATACCACTAAATCAAATCCAAGAGATCTTGCTCTTCAATATCTTTCTCAAAATCACCTGGATGAAGCGCAAGCTGCTTTTCAACAGGCGATTAAAATCAATCCCCATGACACTTCAAGTTATATTGGCCTGACAAGGCTTAATATTCTTCAGAAAAATTATGATGCAGCAGAAAAAGTGGATAAAGAAGCTTTGAAAATTGCGCCTGGTAATGTAGATCTGAAATTGCTGCTTGCCGACATTTATATTTTAAAAAATGAGAAGAATAGTGCAACAAAAATATTAAATGAAATAATTGCAAAAAATCCTAAAAATCCTATTGCTTACTATACTTTGGCAGAGCTGGATACTACAAATGCAAATATAGAATCAAGAAAAAGCCTTCTGTTGAAAGTGCAAAGTTTAGTGCCGGCGAATATTGTTCCCCTCATGAAACTAACAGAGATTTTCGGAAGACAAGGCAAAACGGATTCTTCACTTTTTTATTTGCAAAGCATAAAAAAAATTGCACCGGCATTTACAGATGCGGCAAAAAAATTCTACGAAAAAGCAGCTTCTGAATTGGAAGCGAACAGGCCGGCTTCTGCTTTACCTTACCTGCAACAATTTCATGAGTTAATTAAAATTTCTCCAGAATATGCCTCAGGAACTGACGAAATTGAGATTCCAAAAATGGTTGCCGGTTATTTTGATTTTGATACCAATATAGCCGTATCAAAAGTTAACAGCATCAGCAATTCGCACGCTACCGAAAATAATTTTATAAAACCGTTAAGCTTTAAAGTTATTTCTGATATCCAGGGGCCTTCTTCTGAAACCGCTTTGAATCCTGAAAACACAGTTCTTACGGTTGCAGATTATGATGCGCAGGGCAATATGTATATCTATTCAAGCTACCTGCCAAAAGGAGAAAGTAATTCGCATTCTTATTTATCGGTAAACCAGGGAGGAACATTTAAAGAATGTGAGGTTTCCGGCGGAATTGAACATAATGGCCAGGACCTGGATGCAACTTTTGCTGATTATGATAATGATGGTTACCAGGATCTTTTTGTAGCAACAACCAATGGAATTATCATATACAAAAATAAAGGGGACGGAACGTTTGAAAAGATCACCAATAACATCAATTTTAAAAATGCTACAAATGTCCGCAAAATGCTTTTGGCAGACCTTGACCAGGATGGAGATCTCGATTTGTTAGCAGCAACAAAAACCGGGAACCTTTTCTTCAGAAATAATGGTGATGGCACATTTACTGAAAACGCCGCTGCAATGAATCTCTCCGGCAACGGGAAAGGCACGCTAAGCATGGATTTTGGTGATTGGGATAATGACGGAGATCTTGATATAGCAGAAGTGGCAGAAGATGGGACTGTACATTTATTGAATAATAACAGGCATTCAAACTTCAACGATATCAGTGCTTCGGTTGGTTTGTCCAATTCAAAATACAACGGAAGTGTATTAGCGCTTGGAGATTACAATAACGATGGCACACTCGATATTCTTATTGCCGGAGGAACGGCTGGAAAATGCTATTTACTCAGGAACGAAGGAGGACAGTTTGTGGAGGATGAAAAAGTATCAGGCCAATTAAGCGATTCGCTCACCGGTATCAAAGTTTATAGTATTTTATTTGTGGATTATGACAACGATGGCCATGAAGATATAGCGGTTGCAGGCGTTAATAAAGATGGTTCTCAAAAAGGAGTGAAGTTATTTCATAATGATGGTTCAAACGGTTTTTCTGATGCTTCTTCATTACTGCCTGAAAATGTACTGCAGGCCGCTAACATTTCTGTAGCCGATTTTAATTTCGATGGCGACAGGGATATTTTCCTGAATGGGCCTTCAGGTGTACAATTGCTGAGAAACGATGGAGGAAACAATAATAATTTCATCCAGGTACAACTCACGGGACTTTCATTTGGAAGCAGTAAAAACAACAGGCTTGGAATCGGCGCGCAGGTAGAATTAAAATCCGGAGATTTATATCAGCTTAAAACGGTAAAGGGACCGTTGACGGAATTTGGAGTTGGGTCAGAAACCAGGTTAGATGCATTGCGAATCATTTGGCCTAACGGTGTACCACAAACGATAGTTGACCCAACAAAGAAACAACGTACATTGGAACAGGCAGAATTGAAAGGCTCCTGTCCGTTCTTATTTACATGGAACGGTAAAGAATTTGTTTTTTTAAAGGACATGTTATGGAGAAGTGCGCTTGGAATGCCTGTCGCGATTCATGGCAGGGATACCACGTTTGCTTACAGCCAGCCATCCAAAGAGTATCTTCTCATTCCGGGCGACAAGTTGCAACCACGGAATGGTTTTTATACAGTAAAAATTAGTGAAGAACTTTGGGAAGCCGTATTTTTTGATAAGGCCGAATTGTTTGCTGTAGATCATCCGGATTCTGTTGACGCTTATGTTGACGAGCGATTTGTAGCGCCACCTTATCCGGGCAAAAAAATCTATCTTGTTTCTCATCCTCAATTACCTGTTTCTGCAACCGATGGAAAAGGGAATAACGTTCTTCCGAAATTAGAAAAATATGATTTTCAATATGTTTCAAATTTTGAGTTAGGAAAATTCCAGGGCGTTGCAAAAGAACACGATTTGATTTTGGATTTAGGCAAAAATGCAGATGTTGACAGCTTACTCTTATACATGAGAGGATGGATTTTTCCGCCTGATGCAAGCATCAACACCGAACTTACTCAAACCAATAAATACCAACTTCAACCACCTTCTTTACAGGTAATAAATAAAGAAGGAAAATGGCAGACCGTAATAAAAGACATTGGTTACCCTATGGGAAGAGATAAAATGGTAATCGTCAATCTATCTAAAAAATTTCTTACGCCTCACGACAGAAGAATAAGAATCAGAACGACGATGCAAATTTATTGGGATCATATCTTTTACTCCACAACAAAGGTAAAAGCGCCTGTAAAAACTTATGATCTGAAAATGGTTAATGCGGATTTGAGCTTCCGGGGTTATTCAGCTTCTTATCAAAAAGGCGGCCCATTTGGCCCGCAATGGTTTAATTATTATGATGTAACCAAAGGACAAAAATGGAGAGATCTAACGGGTAACTATACACGCTATGGAGATGTGTTACCATTATTGAAAAAAGCGGATGATAAATATATCATTTGTGACGGCGGCGATGAAGTGACGATTGATTTTGATGCAACAAATTTGCCTGCCTTACAAAAAGGTTGGAAACGCGATTTTATTATTTACAGTGAAGGATGGGTAAAGGATGGAGACATGAATACAGTATATGGACAAACTGTTGCACCGCTTCCATTTCACAACATGTCCTCCTACCCTTACGGGAAAAATGTTCACTATCCAACAGATAAAGAGCACAAAGAATACCAGGAGAAATATAATACAAGAAAAGTTACAACGGAACGTTTCAGAAATGCACTAAGAACCGGAGTGTATGGAGATGCAAAGAATTAGTTTTCTTCAGCAGGAATAAGAAGTTTTTAGAGGTAAAAAACACATTTCTGATTTTGTTTTGAATACACTGCTATTTTAATTCACAATAACTGAAATATTTTGATTGATTCGCCAACAAACTTCATTGGTTGCACAATTTATACGTTTCTTGTTTTTGTTTGCTGCAAATACGAATGTTAATAAAAACTTATCAAGCTGGTAAAATGAAAAGTATTTAATTAAATTATTAGCTTCGCAGCCAAAATAAAAAAAATAATGACGACTAACAGAACTTTTACGATGATCAAACCGGACGCTACTTCCAAAGGCCATACAGGAGCGATTTTAAAAATGATAAACGAAGCCGGATTTCGTATTGTGGCTATGAAAATGACCCATCTTTCCAAAACAAAAGCCGGAGAATTTTATGCAGTACATAAGGAGCGGCCCTTTTATGGCGAACTGGTAGAATTTATGAGCAGCGGCCCAATTACTGCAGCTATTCTGGAAAAAGAAAATGCAGTAGAGGATTTTCGAAAATTAATTGGCGCAACAAATCCTGCTGAAGCAGCAGAAGGAACAATCAGAAAATTATATGCTTCATCCATTGGCGAAAATGCGGTTCATGGAAGCGACAGTGATGAGAATGCACAAATAGAAGGTGACTTTTTCTTTAGTAAACTGGAACAGTTTTAAAGAAATATATTATAAATAATTTTAAGGCCTGTATTTTTTACAGGCTTTTTTATTTAACCCACGTTTTTAAAGTAAAATCTCCATTCCAACGATCACCTGCCATCATATCTTCTCCAATAATAATTTTGTAATTGCCTGTGCCTTTTATTTTATAATCTAAAGTTCTTCCAAAAGGCCCGTCAAAAGTGCTGTCAGGAAAACCAATTTGACTGATGCGAATATTCGCATTTTTATCTTTTGAACTTAATAAAGCAAACATTTCCTTCCCGGAAGTAATGTTTATCGTTACAGTGACATGTTGATTAGCGCTGTCCATTTTTAAATTAAAAAGCAAAGTGTCTTTTTGAGGAGATAGAAAATTTATACCAGAATCTTTATTTGCTTGATTAACGATTTCTGCAGAATCTTTTTTTACCGGCACAACCGAGCCAGGCGTTGTTTTGTTTTTTTTCCCTTGATTACAACTCAGTAAAAATGAAAAGACGAAAAGAAAAAGAAGCTTATTTTTCAAAATAGATATTTTTAAAATCAATCAACACTATTTGTTTTCAAGCGGTTCAACAGTATAACCTTGTTTTCTTAAAAGGCTTATTAGTCCGTTATCTCCAACCAAATGTCCTGCTCCCACTGCCACGAAAACACTTTCTTTTTTCATGATCGAACCTAATTTTTTTACCCATTTCCTGTTTCGGTCATTGAGTAAAAGATCATCATATTTATCAGAACCGAATTCACTTTTGCCCAACATAGTTTTGATAGAATCCATATTCTGATTTTTATAATAATCAAGCATCGTTTCGAATTCTTCTTTATTAACCGAAAAACTATCAATGTTATTTAATAATTCTTTTGCCTGCCATTGGTAAGGAATACTATCAAAAACCGAAGCCTGGAACTGCATCGTTTCCAAACCCTGAATCTCTTTTTTATCTTCTTTAGCCAGCTTAACCAGCTCCTCTTCCACACCAGCCGGCGAAGAACAATTCATCATTCGCGGATACAGTAAAGCAACTAAAAAGTAAGGTTTTACTTTTTGCAATAAAGTGAGCGGCATTTTTAAAGAGTCAGAAAAATAATTTTTCAAACGTGTATATTCTTTGTCAGTGTAAAGATCAGCAAGTGTAGTGTCGCCTCTCATAGTCATATAAAGCATTCCACCCAGCATTGTAGAAGGATCATCCATATCCAATTCCATATAAATAGTATCACAATAATTCACTGCTTTTTTTAACTGATCACTAAAGTGAATATCCTGTTCGCATAAAAGATGAAACGTACCAAAAAGAAAACTGGGTTTTTCGAGGCCATTACCACTCACTTCCCACAAAAGGCTGTTGTTGTTTTTTTGCTGAACAAAAGTGGGAGTATTTTGCGCTTTGCAACCCAAAAAAAATACCATGAGCAAACTGTAAAAAATTACTGTCTTCATTATTATTATTTTTTGTAAAAATAAGGCGAATGGTTTTGTTGTATAAAGCAAAACAAAAAAATACATTTTTTGTTTATTTACTATGGATATCATGAAATGCTTTATTATAAAAAGTTTTTTTTTATTTTTTTTTATTACCGGAAAATTTATTGCCCATGAATTCGTTTAAAAATATTACGGAATAATAATTTTTTATTTATAATTTAGTATTCGAATTAAAACTAACATCGCCATGAGAAAACAACTGCTAACAACTTTCCTGTTATTATATTTTTCTGTAAGTTTTGCTGAAAAAGAAATTCCAAAATTTGGAGATATTGACAAGGCGGACCTGGAATTAAAAGAATGTGAATTCGATAAAGATGCTGAAGCTTACAAGTTGATATCCTATCGGGATGTACATTTTGATATTATTGCAGACAATTTTACAATCATTTCAGAAAACCGGGTACGCATCAAAATTTTAAAAGAAAAAGGTTTGGATGAAGCGAACATCAGAATCCAGTTTTACAGCCAGGGTAATTATGAAACGGTCAATCAAATAACAGGTCTCACATACAATCTTGATAATTCAGGTAAGGTTGTAAAAACGAAGCTTGAGAAATCTTCAATTTATGTAAAGAAGCTTACCAAGCGCCTTTCTGAAGTTTCTTTTACAATGCCGAATGTGAAAGTGGGAAGTGTATTTGAATATAAGTTTACTGATCAGCAAAGGTCAATTAAAAACGTGGATGATTGGTATTTCCAGGATGATATACCTACACGTATTAGCAAGTATAGCATCTTGTATCCGTCAATTTTTAGATTTACAACCCAGCTATTAGCTTACCAGGCTATTGATCAGAATACTGAAATGGTAAATGATAATATCATTTATCATGGCAATAGCGTTTCTAATCATTCAGAGGAGAAAACCTATATTTTACGAAACGTTCCTGCACTCCCGGATGAACCTTTTATGGGTGCTGAAAAAGACTATTTGCAAAGAGTAGTTTCTCAATTGTCAATGATTCAATATCCTGATGGTGAAGTGGATAATATAACGTCGTCATGGCCAAAACTCACTACTGAATTATTGGATGATGAGGATTTTGGCTTTCAACTCAAAAAAAACCTACCGCACACCCAGTCACTTGATGACCAGCTAAAGAGTGTAACAGATGATTATCACAAAATGATATTAATTCACGACTTCGTACGCAAGAACATGAATTGGAACGGAGGTGAAGCTATTTATTCGTCGCAGGGAATTAAATCAGCGTGGGATAAAAAATCAGGAAGCAATGCAGAACTTAATTTTATTCTTATAGACCTTTTAAGAGATGCAGGCCTCAAAGCTTTTCCACTTTTGGTAAGTACTAAAGACAATGGTACAGTAAACACACTCTATCCTTTTCTTGGGCAGTTTAATAATACAATGACGCTTGTATTAATTGGTGAACAAAAATATATTTTGAATGCCGCTGATAAATACAATCCTGCTTATCTTATTCCCTACGATGTATTGGGCAATTCCGCATTTGTAGTGGATGAGCAATATGGTGGTTGGATTACGCTTAAAAACCCCAAGGACAAATGGGAAACAACGGTTTTGTTGTTTGGGGCTATTGATTCCAATAACGTCTTAAAAGGTAATGTCACGGTGTACAGTTCCGGATATGCAAAAAATCCGCGGGCAAAAGATTGGATTGAAAATAAAAGTTCTTTTGCTGATCATTTCACCGGTTCTGGTATTAAAGTAAAAAACATAGAGGTAAACAATGAAGATATAGATTCGCTCCCCTTAGAGCAAAAATTTGAATTTAAAGATCCTTTAAGTTCCTCTGGCAATTATAAATATTTTAGTCTCAATCTTTTCCAGGGGCTTGAAAAAAATCCATTTATTGCAGATGAAAGAAAAACCGATATCAATTTTAATTATCCAAAATCTTATACGATTGTTGGGAAAATAAATATTCCTGAAGGATATGAATTTGAAGGATTGCCAAAAAATATGAAAATGATAACACCTGATACAACTATTGTAATGGAACGGCTTATCCAGCCAGGAAAAAATTCGCTCGATTTCAGAATAAGTATTGATTTTAAAAACTCATTATATGCGGCTGCAGACTATGGCTATTTTCATGAGTTTTACAAGCAGTTATTCAATAAGCTGAACGAACAGATTGTAATAAAAAAGAAAACCAATAGCTGATGAAAAAAATCATAACAGCCGCGTCATTGTTGATGCTTATATCTAATTGTTTTTCCCAGGTAAATATTTATGACGCTTCTACCCTTCCTGATTCTTTATTAAAAAACGCCCACAGCGTAAAGCGGGAAGAGACGATTAATTTTGAAGTAAAAGATATTGACTTCGCCCGTCTTTCTGTTCACCAGGTTTTTACAGTTCTTGATGCAGAAGCAGAAGACATTCTTTTTTTTATGAAAGAATCTGATGAATTCACCCAGCTTCAAGATGCAGAAATTAAAGTCTTCGATGCTCATGGAAAGCCTGTGAATAAATATAAAATGAAAGAAATGAAATCAGTCGGAACCGGTGATGGACTTGTGGTTGATGGAAAAATTTATTATTTCCAGGTAGCGGCGCCATCTTATCCGATTACTGTTGAATATGATTATCATGTAAAATATAAAGGGACTTTAAATTACCCCGATTACCATATTCAAATGCCGGAGCAGTCTGTTGAAAATTCAAAATATACTGCCACAGTGCCTGTAAATCTTGACTTAAAGTTTAAACAACAACATATTAATTTACCCCCTTTGATAACTTCTTCAGATAAAAACAAAACATACGTTTGGCAGGTTAAAGATCTAAAGTCAACAGCTTATGAGGAAGGATCTGCAAGCTATGAAAGTTCATATCCTGCAATACTTTTATCGCCAAACAAATTTTCAATGGATGGACATGAAGGAGATCTTTCAAGCTGGAAAAATTTTGGCAAATGGTATGCCGCGCTTTCCAAAGGTTCTATCAATCTTTCAGATGAAACAAAAATTTTCTTACAGAATTTGACAAAAGATTCGAAAACGGAGAAAGAAAAAATAAAAATATTATATCGGTATTTGCAATCAAATTTCAGATACGTAAGCATTCAATTGGGAATTGGCGGTTTTAAACCTTTTGATGCCAATTTTGTTGATCAAAAAAAGTATGGTGATTGTAAAGCGCTTTCAAATTATATGGAAGCGATTCTTGATGCAGTTGGTATTAAAAGTTATCCGGCACTGATAAACGCGGAATATGATAAGCAACCGGTAGATCCGTCGTTTCCTCATAATTCTTTTAATCATGTAATTCTTTGTGTTCCTGATAAAAAAGATACAACATGGCTTGAATGCACAAGCACAGCGACTGATCCCGGTGTATTGGGAAGTTTTACTGAAAACCGAAATGCATTGCTTATCACTCCACAGGGTGGCGTTTTGGTAGCCACTCCAAAAAGTTATGCCGGAGAAAATACTTTTCATCTCAAGACGAAAGTAATTCTTAAGGATGATGCTTCAGGTGAAAGTGAAAGTGTAATGCAATCAAAAGGAGAATATAAAGAAGAAGTGATCCATTATTTATTGAATGAGAAAAAAGATGACCAGAAGGAATATCTGGTAAAAAGATTAGGTTTTATGCAACCGGATAATTTTGATCTTACTACTGATAAGAGAGCTGATTCAGCAAAGACATCTTTTAAATTAGAAATTGAAAAAGTTCCTGAATTTACAGCGGGAAGCAAAATGTTTTTAAACCCAAGGATATATAAGATTTGGAAAAGCCCTTTACCCACTACCGAAAACCGGGCAAGCGCTTTTTATTTTCCTTATCCTTTTATAAAAACAGATACAACGGTTTATCAGTTACCAGAAGATTATACCATTGAAAATCTTCCATCTTCCAGAAATGATAAATTCGAATACGGATCATTTAAAACAAAATATATTTATGATGATAAGGCAAATACCATCACTTCAATTGCCTTTCTTGAGCTTACCAGAAATATAATTCCTCCCAAAAAATTTGAATCAACACAGAAGTTTTTTAGTAATGTGATTAAAGAATATTCAGAAAAGATTGTAGTGAAACAAAAATAAAAATCTTTATTTTTTATTGGTTTACTGATTTATGAAGAGTTGTGAAATTGAAATAGATTAAGCAACTCTTTTTCTTTTACCAAACGCCGATTATCTTTTCTGTCCTTTTGAATCTTTCATAATTAAAAGGTGCGGCTAATAATCCACCAAATCCAATCCTGTACGTATATACAGGCCGGTAACCGTTTTGATAATCTACTACTAAATCAATTCGAAATATCTTAAAAATATTTTCCAGGCCGATAAAAGTTTCGGCATATTTAGTTGCAGGATTTATATACAATGCATTGGCGCCTTCAACGAAATTCCAGTTCCACTTTTTTAATAAAGGAATTTTGTTTGAAAACAAACCATTCGCGTGATGTTCAAAATGTAATTCGGCATAAAAAGCAGAAGCATTACTAAATTGATAATAAGTCGCGTTTTGAAATGATTTCAAATATTGATTCGCAAAAACAGTTTCGTTTCCGTGAAAATGTTTGTAATCCTGCGCAAAGACAACATTGTTATTTAAAAATCCGCCGGTAGTAAAATTATATTTGAAAACGCCGCCAAGTTTTAGGTTCACATCATCATTCACATTCAATGACCATTTATCATAATCAACATCGCTTCCAAAAATATTTTTAAATCCCTTGCTGTAGTCAACCGTGAAAGTTGGATAATTTGAACCTAAAGCAAGTTTTCGTTTTGGAAACTGAATATACTGCTGTCCGGGCTGAAAACTGAATGAAGCATGAATAATAACCGCCTGGTGCCTTTCAAATTGAGAAGACAATATTTCAACAGGGTAATTAGGCGTTAAGCGGTAACTCCAGCTTTTGCCAATTATAAAATCGGTTGTGTTGTTTAGCGGCAACTGGTCTTCATATTCACCTTCAATTAAAAATTTTGCACCACTCTCCCACTCTTTGCTGAAGCCGGTTTTGCCAAAATAATTTTCATAAATTTTCATGGCATTCGTTCCATAGAATAAAGTAGCAATACTGTTCCCCAAACCATCAATATCACTTTCTTTAAAAAACTGGCTAACCCGTTTTCCGCCAGCAAGAAAAAATGAATGGTGATTAAATTTTTTATCAGAGTCAAAAGCATCTTTATTTTCAAAAACAAAACCTGCCCACGGATTTATGTGACGGTTATTAAAACCATATCTCACATCAGCAATAAAACTTACCTGGCTGTTTAATGCTTTTGAATATTTGGAAACAACCAGCGAGGGATTGATAGCTACGCCTTCTACGGTATTATATTGAAGCGTTTTTAATAGCGGTTCAAAGGTAATTTTGTACGGATTTGTTTTGCTGTAATGAGTGCGGTTTACTCCGGACCAAAAAATTTGTGTAATCTTCAGCGGCCCTTGTTTTTTTCTTAACGAATCAATATTTTCAATAGAATCTTTACTTGCTTCAAAAGCGCTGTCTTTCGTTTTATAATCTTTAATCTCCTCTGGCTCAAGTGGCACGGGCCTTACAGAGTCCCAATAAGTATGAGGTTTTTTATTTACCGCCGTATCATACTCAATGACTACGCGGTCAAAAAAGCCTTTTGGAAAATCTGGTTCGAGATTATATTTTGAATAGACATTTACAAAATTACCTTCCGAGCGTATTCCGAATTTATTAAAACTGAAATGTATTACCTGGTTTTTTATTCGCCATATATCATTTTCAACCGGCGTATGAATTTGAGAAATTTCAAGAGTATCCAGAATTTCCAGCGCTGATTTTTTGGTAAGCGTTAAATGGCAACTAAATATTCTCCAGTCATTTTCTGTGATATTAATAATTCCCGAAAAAAGTGGTTCGTATTCATGTTTCGGAATTACTTTAATTACATTCACTTCATTTCCATCTTCAAAAAAACTACCGAGGAATTTGTAGTTATAAAAATTTAAAGCATTGTCCGCTATCGGCGAAACAAATCCTCGCGGATTTACCTGCGGAGCAATGTTTACATTATTTTTATAAAAACTTATAAATGCCGGAAAGCTGAAACCGAGGCCGTTATTGCCACTCACCCTCGTTGATACCACTTCCAGTTTTAATTTGTCGGGCTCTTCGGCAAAAACGTTTGTGACCGATTCAGTAAGATAAATAATCCCCTTTCCGGAAGAGTCAATTCCCATTTCATTTCTGTCTTCTTCTGGAATTTTTTGCCCCATAATTTTGTTAGGCAAACTCAGCAATTTCATCATTCCTTTGATATAAACCTGCGCTTCAAAAGCTTTTACCTGTGATTCATAAAAGGAACGCTTTTTTATTGCCTGCCTGATAATTTCATAAGCCGGGTCTTCAGCACCTTCTTTTATAATTACTTCTTTGAGTGTTAATTTTTGAAGCGGCAGAATAAAGTTTACGGTTTGATTCGTTGCAGTAACAGTTATATTTTTTTGGGACGAATGGTAACCCACATACCGGCAGTCCAATGTATAATTTCCGGGAGAAAGGTTGAGGGAATATTTTCCCTGGTTATTTGCTGTAACGCCCATTGGCGTTCCTTTTACAAGAACTGACGCAAACGGCAGAACATTTCCTTCGGTATCTTTTACTGTTCCTTCAATGGTTTGCGAAGAGGCGGTAAGAATTGGAAAAAGGAAAAGTAACAGGAGCAGTTTTTGCATAAATGAAAATAGTTGAAAAAAGTTACAAGGGAACAGGTAAGAAATTAAAATGCTTTTTCCGCTTTTTCTTTTCTAACATAGCTACCTGTTAATGCTGCGAAACCAGCAACCAGTGCGCCGATAAGGGCGGTAGCGAAAATCAATAATAAAGGACTATCAGTTTTAAAAATCAAAAGGGAAACTCTATGCGCCAAAATATGTTCGTTTTGTACACTTATCCAAAAGCTTAAAAATCCCCATAGCAAAAACAAAGAGACAAATCCGCAAATAAAAGAAATAAAGTGTCTTTGCTGAATCAGAATAGAAACGAGAAATGCAACAATGGCCACAATCCACCAGGCAAAATACAAACCTCCCAGGAAGCTAAAAAGTATAATCAGTATCGCCGAAATGATAAATTTCATCTTTCAAATAAGTTTATTAGTTAAAGCTCATGGTATATTTTACCCGCTCGTCATTTGCCTCCGATGACTTCATCATCCATAAACTAAAATATTTTCCTGCCGTCCAAACATCCACAAAATCATCATAGTACCGGCTGCCCGGATTACCGCTTTCTCCGCCCGGATAAACGCCATACGCCTGCGTTTCAGGAGTTAAAGAAACTACCATTCTCCAACTAGGCCCGTGCTGTTCTTTGGTGGCATTTATCGTGTTGGTGCCGCCTCCAATGGGCAAATGCAAACGACTGAAAGCATCCAACCGCGCCAAATGTTCAACATGAGTATCTTTATATTTTGCCCATTCGATATTACCGTTCTCATCCGCTTTCCTTATTACAGCCGTCGCCATTTTAAACGCCGCTGTAACATCATCTGCCAGCGTCTCTTCGTTCGGTGTGTCTATGTTGTCAAAATATTTAAAATCCGGGTACTTATTAATGTCATCCAATAAGGTGCTTTCGCTTGGCCAGGGCAGTTCCAAACCAGATTTAAGAAATTCATCTTTCCAAACAACGGTTTCAAGACTATCCCACGTTACAACAAAAAGAGTAGCGCCTTTTGAATTTTTGTCGTTTCGGTAATTCCATTTTTTAAGAATGTCAAAATACTTTTTTTCCTGTGGACTTAGTTTATCAACCTGCATATTTTTAATCAGGACGGGAAGCGCCATTTCCCCAAAAACATTGAAATTATCCGTTTGTAATTCCATCATATCCTGGGGAGTAATATTATTCATCTTCTCTAACCTTTTGTTGATTTCCAAGGCACGATAAGGAGGAAAACTTCCTCCCAAATAATATGGATAAGAAGTGTCTGCTGGCAATTGATTGGCGCTGCTTACGAATCCTCTTTCGGGATTTACAAGGTGTGGATTTTCATCCTGTGGTATCATTCCCTGCCAAAGATAACTGCTGTCTGTTCCGGGCATCACAAAGTCTCCCTGGCGATACCATTTTGCGGGAAATTCGCCCTGGTCCCAAATAGCAATATCGCCGTTCTTGCTGGCGAAAATACAGTTCTGTCCCGGCGTATGTAAATATTTAATGGCTTTCAAATAATCGTTGTAATTATTAGCTTTATCCAACAGGATAAACATCTTTAATTCATTACTGGAATCATGCGCTTTCCACCGGACTGCATAATCCTTGTGATTGGTGTTTCTTCCGCCATCATATTTATTATCATACATCACAGGGCCGATATTCGTATAAATCACCGTATCCAGGTAATCCGGCTCCCCCTTTATCTTTATATCTTCAACACGAAAAGTAGCAGGCACCCAGGAACTGTCAAACCAATATTCACTGCGGCTGCTGTCTTTAAATTTTATTTGATAATAATCTCTCACGTCACGTTGCGCGTTTGTAAATCCAAAAGCACAGCTATCATTAAAACCAATTATTACTGATGGAGCGCCGGGAAATGTAGCGCCGTAAACATTATAAGTGGGCGTACTTATCTGCATTTCGTACCAGATAGAGGGAAGGTTTAACCCCAAATGCGGATCGTTACATAAAATAGGATAACCGCTTTGTGTTTTTTGACCGCTCACTGCCCAGTTGTTACTTCCATTGTCTTTATCAGGTTTTTCTTCTTCAACCGTTGTTGAATCTTTGGTGTCATAATAAAGTGAATCTGCAGATGAAGGAACTTTAACGTTGATAGCGGGCGCAGGAAATTCAGTTCCTTTCGGAACAATCGGGTCTAAAGAATCCATTACAATGGGATAAATCTTATCAAAATCCGCAGATGAAAAAACAGATTTTGCATTCGTCGCTTCAAAATCATTTTCAAATCCTGCCAGTTCAAGCGCCATATATTTCAAAAAAAGCGTGGATTTAAGATTCGTCCATTTTTCGGGTTTATAGCAAGCAATTTATATTCAACAGGAAGAGAACTTTCCGTAAGGCTTTCGATATAAGCATTTACACCTGCTGTATAACTATCACATTCAGCCAGCGTTTCAGGGTCATTCTCAATTGCTTTTAATGAATTTTCCGCGGCGTAAACCATTCCCAGCCTTCGCTTATCTCTATCGTAATCAAGTGCTTTTGGGCCAATGATTTCACTTAATCTTCCTGCTGCAGCACGTGTTTGAAATTCCATTTGCCAAAGGCGAAACTTTGCGTGCAAATACCCCTGTACGAAATAAGCGTCGTTATTGTTAGCTGCAAAAACATGTGGAACAAGCCTTGCATCAAAATACACTTTTACTTTTCCCTGCAACTGCGGAAACGAAAGTTGCGCTGAATAATCTTTATCAATCGATTCCGCATTTTGCCACAATCCTTTTTGAGGGCTTAACAATTGCCCCAAAGGAACCGGCAAAAGCATTTTTGTATTGAAAAGTAAAATCAACAGGATTGTAACAATTCCGGAAACAATAAGTGAAACGATTTTCATTACAAAACGATTATTAAAGGTGTAAAATAAAGAATTTACAAATA
>CAWFFT010000022.1:0-20778 GCA_963815085.1 uncultured Chitinophagaceae bacterium
TGTTACTTTTTTCATTTGAGTATTTTTATTCTTATTAATAATTGTTTTGAAACCAAAACCAAGGCAAAAAGTTGCTGCAAGCGTAAAAGCTATTAATATTGATTTTTTCATTATTGCAAAAAGTTGGTAGATAAGATGGTTTATACTTATTACTAATACAATTTACATGAACCATTTCATAAGTTCAATAAAGTTATGACACCGGATTTGACTCTCCTTCTAAAGAGCTTTCTTTTATTTTGTAATTTTACGCCGTTTTAAAAACGATGTTAATGAAATTATACCCTATCAATACAGGACATTTTAAATTGGATGGAGGAGCTATGTTTGGTGTAGTTCCAAAAAGTATGTGGAACAAATTAAATCCTGCAGATGAAAATAATATGTGTAATTGGGCCATGCGCTGCCTGCTTATCCAGGAGGAAGGCCGTTTAATTCTTATCGACAACGGAATGGGAAACAAACAAAGTGAAAAGTTCTTTGGTTATTATTATTTAAACGGGGATGATACATTGGATAAATCCTTAAGGAAATATGGATTTAAAAAAGACGATATTACGGATGTTTTTTTAACGCATCTTCATTTTGACCACTGTGGTGGCGCAATAGAAAAAGAAGGCGACAAATTAGTTCCTGCATTTAAAAATGCGACTTACTGGAGCAATGAAAATCACTGGAAATGGGCCACAGAACCAAATGACAGGGAGAAAGCCAGTTTTTTAAAGGAAAATATTTTACCGATTAAGGAAAGTGGTAAATTAAGATTTATTGAGCCAATAGATGGCGTTCGATTCACCAAAAATATAAAACTCAGATTTGTAAAAGGACACACCGAATCAATGATGCTGCCCGAAATAAAATACAAAGACAAAACAATTGTTTACATGGCCGATCTTTTACCATCAGTAGCTCATATTCCTGTTCCTTACATCATGGCTTACGACACAAGGCCACTCGAAACTTTGATTGAAAAAAAGGCTTTCCTGCAGGAAGCTGTGGAAAAGAATTTTATTTTATTTTTTGAACACGATCCGGAAATTGAGTGTTGCACTCTTGAACTAACGGATAAGGGCATACGCGCTAAACAAACTTTTAAACTGGAAAGTATTTTATAAAAATCCCCCAATTTGAAGAAGATTGCTTTTATTGTTCTTTTAGTCAGTATTGCTACAATCATTTATTTTTTTATAAAAGAGCAGTTCAATAAAATAGTTTTATCCCACACTGAAAATCTCATATTATCTATCACTTATCTTCTTGTCGGAATATCGCTTTTGATTCTTTTCAGGTTGAAAAATATAGAGAACAGAAAGAAGGATAATTTAAAGAAATAAAAACTTTTATCTTCTGATTAATGAAGTAAGCGGGTAACGCAGATTTTTATAACCCATCATGTCAACTTTGATAGAACCCACTGATATCGGGCTTTCAGCACGCAATAACAAATGATTGGAATCGTCACTCACCCACACATTCATCTTTTCACCTCCTTCGAAAATAGAACCTTTAATCAGAAGCGGTTTAAATTTGATCGCGCGAAATTTTCCATATTTGGTTTTTACATTTTCCTTTCCTTCGTACCGCAAATAAAGATGATAAATTTCATCATCAAGAAACATGTCAAAAGGAATTTTATCGCCCGGTTTGTATTTATTGAAATCAATATTTCTTGCATAATAAACAGAACTGATAACATCCTGAATACATGAGGTTACTTTAAAAAGCCCATGCGTACTTACCGCGGTTCCGGCATTATGATTGAAAGTTACATTGTTATAAATCTTCGTTCCTCCCTCATCTACATTACGGATAAATTTTACCGGAAGCATTGTTGCTGTGTCAATGTAGGTTTCATACCGGTCGCGCACTTTATAAAAATTATCAAAGAAAGAATAGGTATTGCCCTCTCCCACACAATGATAAACAGGAACACCATTATACCTTTCCACTGTGGTAGTAAATTTCGCTTCACCGGCTCCCACATATAATCCTAACGTTGTGTAATACACTCTCATTGTAACCTCTTCCCCATCTTTAAACGCTGTATTGCGAATGCCACAGAACGGTTGATCCTGTTTCACAGAAGTAAAAAGTAAAAGTAAAAGTGAGATAATTGCTTTCAAACCTTAATTATTTTTCTTTAAAAAATCTTATGCCCAAAATCAATATGCTTCCTGCAAGCGCCGGTATAAATAAATTAATGAACCAAATACCAAAGGTAGTACCTAATATACCAATCGTATTCATGCTATAAATACTAAATAAGCCGGTACTAAATTTCCCCCTGATTCCCAGATCTGCAATTGCAAAAGATGGAACGATTGCAAGCACCAAGAAAAGAATACTTATTATCCAGAAAGAATCGAACCAAAATATTTCCACATGCAACAACTGTAGCAGCAATATATATTGTAGGACGAAAACAAGGTAACGAAAGAATGAAAGTGAAAGTAGCCTTAACAATAATTTAGCAGTAAACTCTTCTAACACATTAAAATACTCTATGAATTTTGTTGAATCCGGGAATCTTCTCAAATAACCTGATCAACCACGAAAGCCTGAAGAAAAATAAAACAAGAATGAGGGTTACAACCGAAGAAATAAAGAGCAAAACTTTTATCCAATAGACGGACAATCCCATTACCGAACCGGTATGTAATGTTTGAAAAAATAAAAGATAAATCAAACCTCCGCATCCAAAAATTAAAGTGATAATTAACTGGCTAATGCTTCCGGCTATTGACAACGAGATGGCTTTAAGCCGGCTTCCATCTTTTACATACAAAATTCTTCCGCCATATTCACCCATTCTGTTCGGCGTGTTTAATGAAAGCGCCAAACCGCTCAGCACGGAACGGTAAGCTCTTAAAAAATGAATTTTTTGCAAAGGTTTCAAAAGCACTTGCCATTTACGCGCCTCAATGCCCCAGTTTACAAGCGCAAGGAAAATAACCAGCCAGAATTTCCAGCCATTATCTCCAAAAGGAGCTTCTTTAATTAACGTAAGTGATTCATGAAGATTGGGCTGATGTTTTATTTGCTGATATAAAGAATAAAATAACCATGCGCCAAGAAGCGGCCCCAGAAAGTATTTGATGATTATTTTGAATTTTATGTTCCGAATCATGAAGCTTTAATACAGAAATTTTGCCTTATTTTACAATCTTCTATTCAAATAGTGGTAAAAATAAACTTCAATTGAATACAAATTCAAAAATCATTTTAGGTATAGATCCCGGAACCTTGTTTATGGGTTTTGGGATTATTGAAATTTCTTCATCAGGAATGACTTTGATTATCATGGATGTGCTCAAACTTTCTGCTAAAAAAGATGCGTATGAAAGATTGAGGATTATACATGAAAAAGTTTGCGAACTACTTACTGAATTTTGCCCACATGAATTTGCTATTGAAGCGCCTTTCTTTGGAAAAAACGTACAAAGTATGCTTAAACTCGGCCGTGCACAAGGTGTAGCAATAGCTGCCGCCATGCAGGCAGGAATTCCTGTTACGGAATATTCGCCAAGAAAAGTAAAACAGTCCATAACAGGAAATGGGAATGCCGATAAACAACAGGTGTTGAAAATGTTGCAGCGATTGATTTCTTTTGAAGAAGATCCAAAATATTTTGATGCCACAGATGCGTTGGCTGTTGCAGTTTGCCATCATTTCCAGGGAAATTTATTGACGAAAAATTCAACCAAAAAACTAAATGGTTGGAAAGATTTCCTGTCACAAAATCCCCAAAGAATAAAATAGGAAAATAAAAATCACGATTATTTGTTGGTTGACCGGATATCTATTTTAACGCACTTAAAATCTTATCCTGCGTATTTTTTAATTCTTCTTTTGAAGGAGAAAGTTTTTTCCTCGTAAAATTGATATCATCCATATTGTTAATCGGAATCAGATGCAAATGTGCGTGTGGCACTTCAAGGCCTATAACGCTTAGTCCACAGCGCTTACAAGGAATCACATTTTCAATCGCAGCCGCAATCGGTTTGGCAAATACCAATATCTCTGAAAGATATTCTTCCGGCATATCCAAAAATTTATCCACTTCAATTTTGGGAACGACCAATGTATGCCCTTCTACCAAAGGATTTATATCAAGAAAAGCAAAAAACTTTTCGTTTTCAGCTATTTTATAAGAAGGAATTTCGCCTTTGATTATTTTACTGAAAATTGTCATCGTAATTTTTTTTGTGAATCTTAATCAATCTCTTCTTTTCTTTTTGCTTTTTGCTTTTTGCTTTCTGCCTTTTGCCTTTACGCCGTTATCTCATCCACGCGAAACTTAATAATCCCCGCCGGCACTTTTATCTCAGCTACATCACCAACAGATTTCCCCAGTAACCCCGCTCCTATTGGGGAATTAGCCGAAATCTTTTTTTCTTTCAGGTTAGCTTCTTTTTCAGAAACAATCTGGTAAGTCACTTGTTTTTTTGTGTCCATATTAGTAAGTGTTACTTTGGTAAGAACAGAAACCCTGCTCGTATCAATCGTACTTTCATCTACAATTTTGGCTGTAGCAATCACCGTTTCCAGTTGTTTTATTTTAGCTTCCAGCAAACCCTGCGCTTCTTTGGCAGCATCATATTCCGCATTTTCTTTTAGATCGCCTTTTTCACGCGCCTCACCTATAGCCTTTGATGCAGCGGGCCTGTCCACGCTTTTCATGTGTTGCAGTTCTGCCTGCATCTGCTCAAACGTACCTTTAGTCACATAATTTACCTGGCTCATAATATCTGATTTAATTGTCAAAACTTTATGTAATGTTGAAAAAAAATACAACGTCCCAGTATTGTACTAAGACGTTGTATGAATACAAATATAAGAAAGATTAAATTTTATTTCAAGCCTAATTTTTCTAAAAGCACTTTAGACATTTTATAAAATGCTTCATGAGAATATCCGGCTATATGAGGGGTCAAAATTACATTAGGCTGGGCAATTAACCAATTCAACCGTTGATTTTCTTCTTTTGAATAGCTATCCAATTTTTCATTTTCCAACACATCCAATCCCGCGCCAGCGATTTTTTTATTTTTTAAAGCATTGATCAAAGCTTCTGTATCAGTTACTTTTCCCCGGCAGGAAGACAGGAAAAATGGTGACCTTTCCAATGAATTAAAAAATGAATCGTTCGCCATATGTTGTGTTTCTACGGTTAGAGGAACATGGATGCTTATCACATCCGAATAACGGCAAACCTGTTCAAAATTGGCTTCTTTAACATGATCCTTGCTGAATCCAAATTTAAATTTGTCATAAGCAAGAACCGTTACATCAAAACAACCAAGCAATTTCGCAAAAGCAGACCCGGTGTTTCCATAACCGATAATACCTATGGTTTTGCCTTCCAGTTCAGTGCCACGGTTAGCATCCCTTATCCATTTCCTGTCCTTAATCTCTTCGAAACTTGATGATATTTTGTTGGTAAGATTCAGCAATAATCCCAGACTATGCTCAGCAACAGCATTCCTGTTTCCTTCGGGACTGCTTACACATTTTATCCCTTTCGATTCTGCGTATTCCACATCTATGAGTTCCATACCGCTTCCAAGCCTTCCGATCCATTTCAAACGGGTTGCTTTGTCCAACAAAGGTTTGTCGATTGGCATTCTTGTGGTAACTACCAGCCCAACCGCCTGGCTGATAATGGAGGTCAATTCTTCGTAAGTAATCTTTTCTGAGATCAACACTGAAAAACCTTTTTTATGAAGTGTTTCAGTTAAAAATTTATGTGCTTTGGATGTTATTATTACCTGCCTGTTCAAATTTTATATTTTTAGTGTCCTTTTGAAATTTTCCGGTTAACCCAGCTAGTTTTAAAATAAATATATTAAGAATTTATTCGTTTACTGTTAACCTTCGATGGCGATCATGCTTATTTCTACATTTACATCTTTTGGTAATGTTTTTACCGCAACAGTTTCCCTGGCGGGAAAATCTTTTTCAAAATATTTTCCGTATTCCGCATTTACTTCTGCAAAAGAACTCATTTCTTTTAAAAAAATGGTTGTTTTAACTACATGGCTAAAGTCTAATCCTGCTTCTGTCAACACTGCTTTTAAATTCTCCATTACCTGTCTTGTCTCCACAGTAATATTATCGGTGATTAATTGGGAAGTTCCGGCTACTAAAGCCACTTGACCTGATAAAAATAAAAATCCTCCTGCTTTTACCGCCTGGCTATAAGGGCCGATTGATTCAGGCGCTTTTGTAGTTTGAACAATCGTTTTATTCATATTATTTTTTTGAAAAGAGTTTAAAGTTGCAAAACTTTCCATCAACTAACAAACCTATTTTTGCAAAAAATACAGTATGAAGATTTTTATCCTTTCTGATGAACAACAGAAGAAAGAAATAGTATCCATTCCTTTCGCTAATGATGCTTCAGTAACTTTTGCTTCTGATATGACAGAACGGGATCATTCAAAAGATTATGACGCTTACTTTATACTTTCGAATGTTATGGATATCGATCTTGAAAAGTTTGCGGGGAAACCGGTTTATATAAACAAGGTAATTGAAACATTATCTGAATCCGGTTTTGCCGAAAATGTAAGCAGGATAAACGGATGGCCCGGCTTTTTGGAAAGGCCGCTCTGGGAAGTAGTTTCAAATGAACACGAAATGCATAAAAGGATTTTTAGTTTGCTAAACCGAAAAGTAGTTGTTGTAAAAGATGAACCGGGTTTTGTATCTGCAAGAGTGATTAGCATGATTGTAAATGAAGCTTTTTTTGCCCTTGGCGAAAAGATAAGTACGATAGAAGAAATTGATATGGCCATGAAACTGGGAACTAATTACCCCAACGGGCCATTTGAATGGGCAGAAAAAACCGGCGTGGAAAACATTTATAATCTGCTGGAAAGATTAGCTGAAAAAGAAGAACGTTATTTGCCGGCCCCTACTTTAAAAAATTTATATTTAGAAATTTCGGAAAGAGTTGATCAATGAATTACATTTTAAACATACATACTACAGGAGAAAAAGCGATTGTAAATCTCAGTAATGAAGCGCGGGTTTTAAGTACTGCTACTAATGATAAGCAAAAGGATCATGCCTCGTTTTTACATATCGCAATTAAAAAAAATTTACAGGACAATGACATTGCATTTACCGATTTAAAAGCCATTGGTGTAACCGGCGGGCCAGGTTCTTACACAGGAATAAGAGTGGGATTGGCAACCGCAAAAGGACTATGTTTTGCTTTAAAAATTCCACTGATGGTGTTTAATTCTTTGGAGCTGATGGCATTTTCCGCAATTGAAGATTTGGAAGGAGTCGATAAACAATCTTTCTTTTGCCCAATGATTGATGCAAGGAGAATGGAAGTTTTTACAGCTGTTTATGATAAAAATTTAAATGAAATCAACCCGCATAGTGCATTGGTTTTGAATGAAAAAAGCTTTGAGGATTTGATACAAAATAACCTATTTTATTACTTTGGAAGCGGGGCTGATAAATTTAAGAAATTAGTTGAAAATCCTTCCAAAAATTTGCATTATATTTTGTCTGATATTTCTTCAGAATCATTGGCACAATTCAGTTGGAACAAATTCCAAAAAAATGATTTTGAAAACCTAATAAAAGCCGAAGCTTTATACGTTAAAGAATTTTATACGACGGCAAAAATTGATTAGCAGAATAATTAATTTAATATTTCGTTACAAACTATATCTATTTACAATACGTACCTTTGCGAAAGGAAATTAAATTCTTTTGAAAAACATTTATTATCACTAAAATCTAATTTAGAATGACACTCACAGCTCAAAGTCACGAAACAAACCATCTCGAGCACACTAATCAAAGTGATGCGCTGAAAAACATGGATTATCTTAAAATTAAAAAAGCGGCTCTTGTGTTAAGAGCTTTAAATCATAAACTGAGGCAACTAATTCTTAAAACCATTGATGAACATAAAAGGATTACAGTTACTGAACTTTATGTAAAATTACGCCTCGAACAATCTGTGGCTTCCCAGCATCTTGCCATCCTCCGCAAAGCAGACATCGTAAACACAGTACGCGAAGGAAAATTTATTTTTTATACGATCAATGAAGAACGTATCGCAGACATAAATAAGTTTGTGAAAGAACTTGTTGGATAAATTCCAATAACTTCCCGATTTACACTTGAATTTCTATAAAATTTTAAGCCATATTTATGAACTTTGAATAAATATGGCTATTTTATTTTTAAAACTGTTCTTATGTACCTACAGCAAATCTATACAGGCTGCCTGAGTGAAGCTTCTTATTTTATTGAAAGTAATGGTGAAGCGGCAGTGATTGACCCGATGAGAGATACTGAATCTTATTTGCAAATTGCGAAGGAACGCAACGCTTCCATCAAGTATATTTTTGAAACCCATTTTCATGCAGATTTTGTAAGCGGCCATTTGGATTTGGCAAAACAAACAGGAGCAACAATTATTTATGGACCGAATACAAAAGCTAATTTTAAATTCCATCTTGCCAATGATGGAGAAGAATTTAAAATTGGTGATCTTACTTTGCAGGTGATTCATACTCCCGGACATACTTTAGAATCAAGCTGCTACCTTTTAAAAGATGAAAAAGGAAAGCCATATTGTCTTTTCACCGGCGATACTTTATTTGTAGGCGATGTTGGGCGTCCCGATTTGAGCAGCGGTAATCTTTCAAAGGAAGAACTTGCTTCAATTATGTATGATTCGATTCACAATAAATTAATGCCGTTACCTGATCACCTTATAGTTTATCCTGCGCATGGACCAGGAAGCAGTTGTGGTAAAAATCTTGGACCTGAAACGCAAAGTACTTTGGGCACCGAGAAGCAATCGAATTACGCTATGTTGCCTCAAACAAGGGAAGAATTTATTAAAGCCGTAACAAAAGATTTGTCTGATCCTCCACCCTACTTTCCAATCAATGCGCGCATCAATAAAGAAGGTTATTCAAACCTGAATGAAATAAAAGCAAAAGGTTTGCATGCTCTTTCCCTGAAAGAATTCAAAAAACAAATTCTAAATGATGCTATCGTTTTAGACACAAGAGAACCGCAAGAATTTTCAAATGGATTTATTCCCGGTTCCATTTTTATTGGCCTCGACGGTCGCTTTGCAGAATGGGCAGGAACATTGCTTCGTTTTGATAAACCAATTCTTTTTATCAGTGATAAAGGCAAAGAGGAAGAAACGGTTGTAAGGCTTGCCCGTGTTGGATTTGAAAACGTTGAAGGTTACCTGAGAGGAGGTTTCGATACCTGGAAAAAAGCCGGAGAAAAGATCGACCTTATCATAAATGTAGAAGCCGATGAGTTGGCAATGGATATTCCTTTTGATGATCATTTAATGGTGTTGGATGTACGAACATTTAATGAATTTGCAGATGGCCATGTAAAAGACGCGGTTAACTTGCCTTTGGCAGAAATGACAGATATTGCGCAAATTGCGCAATTAGAAGAAGACCAAAACATTTATGTCCATTGCGGAGGTGGCTACAGAAGTGTGATAGCGGCTTCACTTCTAAAAAGACAAGGATACTATAATCTGCGGAATGTTTTAGGGGGTTGGGACAAAATAAAAGAGCAAAAAAGCATAGAAACAGAAAAAGAAGCAAAAGTGTTGAACTAATTTTTAACGGAATGTAGTAAAGGAAGAAATAAAGAAGATTTTTATTTTCGATGGGTATTCTTAAAAGAGACTATTCAGGATTATAGTAAACCGGTAAATGATTACAATTTATTTCAATTCGCAAAAAAAATATTCCTGCACATTTAGCGAGTCATTCCCTGATTCGCAAAACGCCTTATTATGAGATTTCAAACGCTTAGGATAGCAAGAGGCCTGCAGCAGGGTTAGAATCTTTTAATCCCATAGATGGGCTTCTCGCGGTTTTGTATTCGGCTTCAACCAATTACCTTCCATAAAATATTTGAATTAATTATAAAAGGAACTCTTAACTTTAATTCAAAATCAAAAAAACTAAAATTATGCAACGTATCAAACTTGGCCTCCTGGCTATTATTACTTTTATGAGCGCTTCTTTTGCCCACGCACAAAGTGCTGACGACATTATCAATAAATATGTAGATGCCATTGGTGGCAAGGATAACCTGAGCAAAGTGAACACGCTTTCTATGCAGTCTTCCACCCAGGTAATGGGAAATGATAATCCGGTCGTGATTGATATGATTAACGGAAAGGCTTATAAAAGTGTAACCAGTTTTAATGGGCAACAACTTGTAACAGCCTACACAGATAAGGGTGGTTGGACCATCAATCCATTTTCCGGCGGTTCTGGTGCAGTTGCTTTACCTGAAGATCAATATCAAGCTGGAAAGTACGATATGTATATCGGCGGAGCTTTATATAACTATGCTATAAACCATGTAGGTAAGGTACAATTGGAAGGAATTGACAGTGGCGCCTATAAAATTAAATATACATCTCCTGACAATGTTGAGTCAACTTATTATATTGATACAGCTTCTTACCTGCTTAAAAAAATGGTGCGTCAAACGCAAATGCAGGGGCAGGATGTCAGTATGATAACCACTTTTTCTGATTACCAAAAAACTCCGGAAGGTATTTCAATTCCTTATACTACCAATGTAGATTTTGGCGGCAATTTTTCAATGAGTACTACAGTTAAAAAAGTAGAGGTAAACAAAACCATCGATCCTTCAATTTTCGAAATGCCGAAATAAAATGAGCATAAAATAAATTAGAATTTTTTGACAGACGGTTGTTTAATTAAGCCACGGAAAGTAAAAACATTCCGTGGCTTTTTTTTGACGTAGTAAACCAACAATCTGCTTTGATTTTTATTTTGCTCACAAACTTTTTTAACTAATTGCCGGTTTGCAAATTCTTATTTTTACGGAATGAAAAAATCCGGCTCTGCAGACCTGCCTTTGCATTATGGTTATGTGCCCAAATGGCTTGCCGAAAGAATGGCCAAATTAGGTTTTGCCATAACGGAATCTATCATCACAGAATATGGAAAAGAAGAAATGCTTCGCCGGTTGTCCGATCCGTTTTGGTTTCAAAGTTTTGGCGCCGTTATGGGCATGGACTGGCATTCATCCGGAATCACTACTTCTGTTTTAGGCGCTTTAAAGAGGGCGGTGAATCCACATTCAAAAGAACTGGGAATTTACATTTGTGGTGGTAAAGGAAAATTTTCAAAAGAAACACCTAATGAATTAATTCGTATTGCTGATAGTACCGGCCTTGACGGCAATGAATTGGTAAGATGCAGCAAACTGAGCGCCAAGGTTGACAACACTGCTGTGCAGGATGGCTTCCAATTATACACTCATAATTTTATTTTAAGCACCTCTGGCGAATGGACTGTAATTCAGCAAGGTATGAATGCAGTTAATAAGACAGCGAGGCGGTATCATTGGCATTCAAAAAACATACAATCATTTGTAGAAGAGCCACACACCGGAGTTTGTGGCATCAACCAGGGAAATATTTTAAATCTTACTGCCGTTGATGCAAACACAGCAAGAGAAGGTATTTTAAAAATAAGCGCAGAAAATCCTCTTGAGGTTACCAATACTTTTCAGCAGTTGAAAATGCCGGCACATCATGAAGTACGTGCTGAAGATGTAAACCTAAAAAGGCTTGGAAGTATTTTATGGCTGGCGCATGAGCAACAACCCAAAGATTTCGAATCGCTGCTTTTGTTGAAGGGAGTTGGCCCGAGAACCATTCAATCTTTGGCTTTGGTAAGCGAGGTAATTCACGGAAGCCCAACTAGGTTTAGAGATCCTGCAAGATTTTCATTTGCGCATGGAGGAAAAGATGGCCATCCTTTTCCGGTGCCAACAAAAGTATATGACGAAACAATTGAAACACTGCAAATAGCGGTTCAAAAAGCAAAACTTGGTACGACGGATAAAGCTGTAGCTATAAAAAAATTGCATGAGATAGCTTCCCGCGCTGAAAAAGATTTTATACCCAATAATAATTTTGAAGCTTTAATTGAAAAAGAAAGAAATGATTCCTGGAAGTATGGCGGTAAAACCGTTTTCGGAGATGCAAAACAACCTAAACAAAAAGAGGTTCAATTGAAGTTGTTTTAATATCAGCCATCCGGTAGCCAGCATCAAAAATCCAGGAGCCAAAAGTCTAAATTTCCTTGATAGTGAACCAACAAAAAGCAACGAGTTTTATTTTGTTTCTTCGGTTTTAAAATAAGGAAGAAGATTCAAAAACCATTCACATCACTTTTAATTTAAGGTTATCAAATTATTATAAAAACATTAATTTTTTGTAATACTTTCTAACGCATTAGGTTTCGAAGCAAATTTGTAAGAGTTGAATCGCTACATTATTCGGCGCTGTAGTTTTTTCAGAAGTTAATTACTTAACGTTTCTAATTTTAATTGTATGCGTCTGCTGGTAATCGAAGATGAAATCGAATTGTCGAAAAGTATTTGCACTTACCTCGGGAAAAGTAATTTTGTTTGTGAAGCATCTTATGACTTCGCAGACGCAAGGCAAAAAATTGAAGAAAATAGTTACGAGTGTATCCTATTAGACATAAGCCTGCCAAAAGGAAACGGCCTTTGGCTTCTACAACAACTGAAACAACATCGTAAATCAGAAAGTGTTCTTATTATTTCTGCTAAAAACTCTTTGGATGATAAATTAGAAGGCCTCAAACTTGGAGCAGATGATTACCTAACAAAGCCCTTCCATTTAGCCGAACTCTCTGCACGCGTTGAATCGGTTTTGCGCAGAAAATATTTTGATGGACAAAATCAAATTGTGATCGACGAACTCACCATTCAAATGCAGGACAAGAGAGTTTATGCTAAAGGACTTCCGGTTGATCTTACACGAAAAGAGTATGAGTTACTCTTATATTTTGTAGCAAATAAAAACAAAGTTGTTACCCTGGAAGCGATTGTTGAACATTTATGGGGAGACCATATCTATATGAATGACAATTACAACTTTATTTATACGCATGTAAAAAATCTGCGAAAGAAAATTACTCACAACGGTTGTCATGATCCTATCACAGCGATTTATGGAATGGGTTACAAGTTTAGCGCAGAACCAACAGACCAAACAAGAGGGTAATGAAACTGTTAACCAAATATTCAGTGGTCAATCTTCTGATTATGACTACTATTTTTATAGTCTCTGCTCTCTTGTTAAATAAATTTTTCCGGGAAATCCTTATAACAGAAATGAATGCCGATCTCACCGGCGTTCAGACAAAAGTCGAGGATTATGTAAAACAATATAAATCCTTTCCACGTGGCTATCCACTTGACGAGGAACAGCTTCGTTATGAATCAACAGGTAATCAAAAAATAACACGCAACATCACGTTGACTCAAATGTTCAGCCAGCGTGAAAACAAGATGCATAATTTTATGAAGCTTGACTTCCCACTTAGATTACATAACGTTTGGCATAAAGTTACCATAGCCAAACCGGTTGAAGGCATGCATCACCTTTCCCGGGCGCTTATCTCCATTTCTATCGCTGCTATTTTGCTTATTATTTTTGTTTCCGTTTTGCTCAACTACTTTTTGTTAAGAAGGCTGTGGCGCCCATTTTTTCAATCGATGAATATTATGAGGAACTTTAAACTGGGAGAACCGGGAACACTTAATTTCCCGAAAACCTCAACGAATGAATTTTCATTTATGAATGAAAGCCTCCTCCTTGCAACAGGCAAAGCCAGGCAGGATTACCTCCTTCTAAAACAATTTACAGAAAACGCTTCTCACGAAATACAAACTCCGTTATCGATCATCCGCTCAAAATTAGATATGATAATACAGGAAGAAGATCTTTCGCAAAAGCAAAGTGAGCTTGCTAAAGAAGCATACGATTCGATAAAAAAATTATCACGCTTAAACCAGTCATTGCTCTTGCTGGCGAAAATAGAAAACCAACAGTTTGGCAATAAAGAAGAAATTAATCTTCAGCAAAAAGTAAATGAAAAGATTAAGGATTTTCGTGAACTGTGGCAAAGCCATCATTTAAAGTACACTTCAGAAATTAATGAAAGCTTTTGTTGCATCCACCCTGAACTGCTGGATATTTTACTCAACAATTTATTCAGCAATGCAAGTAATCACAACATTAACAATGGATTCATCAACGTGACACTCGAAAAAAATATATTGACAGTGAGTAATAGTGGCTCATCTTCCCTTGATGAAAATAAATTGTTTACCCGTTTTTACAAAACTTCTGTAAACAGTAACCATAATGGTTTGGGACTTTCTATTATTAAACAAATAATAATCGTCTCGGGTTTCAGCATAAACTACCACTTCGATGACAATACACACCGTTTTACTGTCACATTTTAGTAAATCTGATTTTTTTCTGAAGTTAATATTACCATTCAATTAAGAAAACATCATCATTAGGTTAATTCATTTTCTCTTCAAGTTATGCATTGCTCTCGTCGATAAGTTTGCACCGCGTTACCACAATGCAAATGTCTTTTTAAATGAATACATCTAAAAACTTGAGAAAATTTCCGTTAGTTCGCCTTTCCATTTTCCCACATCTGTTCCTTGCGATCCTATTTTCAGCGGGTACATCATTCCCTGCATATTCACAGGAAATAAAGGGAAAAGTGACAGACCTGTCATCAGGAGAGCCACTTATTGATGCGACGATAACCTTACAGGATTCAGCAAAAAAATATAATACAAACACCGGACTGGACGGTTCATTTGTTTTTAAAAACATCGAAGCAGGAACTTATACTTCAACGATTGATTATGTGGGGTACAATGAAAAGAAATTAATTATTGAAGCGAAGAAAGGGATCGTTGTCCGAAATAATATTCAATTACAACTACATGAAAATAAGTTGAATGAAGTAGTGGTGAACGCCAATATGAATAAAGGATCCGATATCAGTGCGAGGCGTGTAGAAAGAATATCTTCCAATTTATTGAATATCATATCTGCAAGGGCAATTGAAAATTCGCCGGATATTACAGTTGGAAATGTATTGCAACGCGCAGCGGGTGTTTCGTTGGTGAAGAACAGTTCCGGTGACGGTGAAAATGCGATCATTCGCGGGATGGCAGACAGGTATAATTATACCACCATTAACGGTGTAAAGATTCCAAGTCCGGATGACAAAACGAGATCTATTCCACTTGATATTTTTCCGGCTGATCTCTTGCAGCGATTAGAAGTGGTAAAATCACTTACACCTTCAATGGAAGGCGATGCTATTGGTGGTGTTACCAATATGGTTCTGAAGGAATCACCCGAACATCTGACCTATACGCTAAACGGGTCGTTAGGTTATAATAATTTTTTTAGCAATCACACTTTCACCACTTTTGATCACAACGGCGCACCCTGGAAAACGCCTTACGAAATTCATGGAGCAGGTTATGCTCCGCAACCTTCTGACTTTAATGTTAAATACCTGGAGTATAAGTCTGTAAAACTTCCGGTTAACGGTTTTTTAAATGGAAGTATTGGAGCACAGTTGACCAAACACTTTGGTTTTCTTGCAGCGGTTAGCTATCAGCATATTTACAAGGGAAGCTCTTCTTTATTTTATCCCCCAAGTGGACAGCCACAGCCAATTCCAACTGCAAACACACCTGTATTCGGGCCACTTGAATATCGTACTTATAACAATCTGCAAAACAGGCTGGGCAATCATTTGGTACTGAATTATGATTTTAATGAACACAACAAGCTTACTTTTTATACTGCTTATTTTCAATTGGATCGTACAGAGCACAGGAATCTGCAGCAGGGATTGTCTCAATATTTGCATTTATCCGGGCAGGATTATGTTTACGATCGTTCGCTGTTTCAAAGGCAAATCATATGGAGCAACAGCTTACAAGGAAAGCATCAAATTACAGGCAAACTATCTTCAGATTGGTCTCTGGTTTATTCTAAAGCTCAAAGCAAAACTCCGGTATGGATTGATCAGCAATATTCAGATATCGTAAGTTATGATAACAGCACCCATAAGGTTACTTCGGAACGAAAGAATTTACAAGATTTCCCTTTTATTTTCACCCATTCAAATGAAGTTGACCGGTCTGCTTACGTGAACGTACATTATTTGATAAATCATTCGCTAAATCTTTCTGTTGGCGGAATGTATCGGCATAAAACGCGCGACAACGTATATGAATCCTATCAATTGTATTCCGGCAATCAGCCTTTTACTTCTATCCGGGACGCGTCTTTTCCAAGGTTGACCAGGGTGGATACCACAGATGGTTTAACGTATACCTCCGTTGAGAACATTCTCGCCTATTATGGTGAACTAAAGTGGGAACAAAAAAAATGGAAAATTGTTGGCGGACTGCGGATTGAGAATACCAATCACAGTTATGTTTCTGAGCTTTCAATTTATCTGCCCGGTAAAACAGGAACTTACAATTACACAGATTACCTCCCGAGCATTAATATAAAATACCAACTGAATCTCAAAAGTGATATTCGGGCTTCTTATTTCAGCGGCATCAGCAGGCCTAATTATTTTGAATATATCCCGGTTAATTTCTCAGGAAATTATTTTGATCAACGCGGAAATCCCAATATACAACATGTACAATCCAACAACCTGGATTTAAGATATGAACATTATTTCGGCGCTGAAGATTATTTCATGGGAGGTGTTTTTTATAAGCACATCATCAATCCAATTGAATTTGCCTTCCAGTCTCAAACTACCAGCCAGTTTGTATTGGAACCTGAAAATTTTGGCAACGCTACCAACTATGGTGCAGAACTCGTCTTCACAAAACATTTTAGGAATTTTGGCATCAGGGGAAACTATTCCTATACCAACTCATCAATAACTACTTCCAAACTTGTTTATACGAAGGATAAAAATGACAATTATGTCATCCTGAACTCCACCCAGACACGTCCCTTGCAAGGGCAATCAGATCATATAGCCAACCTTTCCCTGCTTTACAAAAGCATTAAAAACGGTATTGAAGCAGAAGTTAGCTGGGTATATACCGGTCAAAGAATTGAAATTGTTTCGCCGTTCAAAGGACTGGATTATTGGCAAAAACCTACTTCACAAATTGATTTTTCTCTGAATGTAACCGCATCAAAAAGGATCACTCTTTTTGCAAAGGTTTCCAACCTGACCAATAATCCATTGGTTCTTGAATTGCATACGACAGCAAACGGATATTATTTCAATAATATTAATTATCCTGAACAAACCGATAAAAATAACATCATTGTACGGCGTGACAATTTTAGCCAAACGTTCTTCGTAGGGTTCCGGTTTAAATAAATTTTTTAAAACAAACGAAAATCAAAACAAATGAAACATTCAAAAAAAAGAAGCCTCAAAACAATTCTAAGTAGCTTCTCTCTTTTTATTTTGGCAAGCATAATTATGTTTTCCTGCAAAAAAACGAGCACTGACGTACAGACTCCCTATGTTCCGGGAGGGACAACAGTTCAACCGGGAAATATCAGCGGCTCCATTAAAGGCACAATGGAAAGCAATCAAACATATAATGTTACAGGTGATGTAATCATCAATGCCGGTGATTCATTGATCATTCAGCCTGGAGCGAAAGTGATCTTCCAGGGAACTTATAACTTCTTTATTAAAGGAAGTATGTTTTCATTAGGCAGTTCTGCCTCTCCCGTTATTTTCACCTTTAACAATCAACAAAAGATGGACAACCCAGGTGAAGCCGTTGCATCAGATCCTGCTTACGTGGGCTTGTGGGGCGGTTTATGGGCCGATACTTCCTGCAATAACCTCGTAATTAAATGGACGCACATTGATTTTGCAGGCGCTCCCATTTCTGCTGCACAACCTCCAATTGCCGGCGCATCTACAGGAGATTCTTACAATATTTTCTTCCAAAATCCCAAGGGTAATTTCATTTTGGAAGATTCATGGTTATATGGTGGAACAGATGATGCAATCCGTTTAAAATCCGGTCATTTCTCTGTAATGAGAAACACTTTTGAAAAAGGTGGTGGCACTGGCGGAGACCAGTTTAATGTAAAAGGCGGCGGTGTAGGCGATTGCGCTTATAACTTGTTTATCGGTTGTGCCACCAATGGCCCAAAAGCATCGGACAAAGGTCAGCCAGGGAACCAACAGACCAACTGCAATTTTTACAATAATACGGTTGTGAACTCCGGTTACCGTATGGTTGAATTAGGCCGCGGAGGTTCAATAAATTATGAGGAAGGTGCTAAAGGAATGGCTTACAACAACCTCATTGTAAACTGCCGCTTCGGTTTGCGTATTGTCGGCGCCACACAATCTTACCTTGGCAATGCTCTGGTAGTTGCTGATACCGCCCACATGAAATATGGTTATACTTATAACTATAGCGATTCAGTAGCGGGTGTTAACCAATTTTACCCCGTTACACCTGATACTTCCGCTGTTGGTGTTGGTGGGGTACCAATGTCAGGATTATGGACAAGCCCGCAGCCATCTGATATTCCTGATCTTGTTTCAATGATGCCATCAGGATATTATCCTGGTGCTCCTTATAACAGTTCGGCAATCAATGCGTTGGCAGGACAAAACAATCCAAAGTTTGTAAACTTCCCTTTGCCGGAAGCTGCAACACCTGGTTCAATTGCCTACGCTTCAGGTTACGACTTTCATTTAGTTTCCGGATCACCCGCGATTGGCAAAGGCTTTACCGGCTTTCAACCCATCGCTTCTGTTCCGCAAGGAGGAGATTATGGCGCAACGATTACGCCTCCGGGAACTGACATAGGCGCTTACCAGAGTAATGGTTCAGGAAATCAACATTAATTCATTTTAATAAAATCAGTAAAAGCGGCCTGCAAATAAACGGCAGGGCGCTTTTCAAAAATTAGTTTAATGAAATATTTAGCCTTATCAGGATTATTGCTGCTATTCAACATAAACAGCAAAGCACAGACAAGCAGTCATAAAAATATTATCCAATTCATATTTACTTCTGATGCCCATTATGGTATTACAAGAAAAACTTTCAGGAATGATACGGCTGTTTCAGGGCATGTGGTGAATGCTGCCATGATTAAGGAGATGAATAAACTTCCACAAATAAAATTACCGAACGACGGTGGTGTTGATGCAGGAAATCTTACCGGGCCGGTCGATTACCTTATTGAAGGTGGCGATATCGCCAACAGGATGGAGAAACATGATCAAAGCGATGCTGAATCGTGGAAACAATTTTCAGCGGATTATATAAATGCATTAACACTCAGGGGTAGCGATTTTAAACGAACAAAACTGCTTTTGATTCCCGGCAATCATGACATCACCAACGCTATTGGTTTTTATAAACCCATGAAGCCAACCACAGATCCCACTTCAATGGTTGCCATTTATAATCTGATGATGAAGCCTTCGAAAATGCTAACAACAAAAAATTACGATTATTCAAAAGACAAGATCAATTATTCCAAAAACATAGATGGCATCCATTTTATGTTTATTACCCTTTGGCCTGATTCGTCAGAACGGATATGGATGGAAAAAGATCTTCATTCCGTTTCTTCCAAAATGCCGGTAATTCTTTTTACACACGATCAGCCGGAATCAGAGGCAAAGCATTTTACCAATCCTGCAAAAGGCCGGGGCATCAATGCTAAAGATCGCTTTGAAGATTTGCTGGATGAGGTGTATAAAGATAGCACGGCTGCGCCTAAAGATGGTGGAACAACCGTAATTGAACAGCGCGGCTGGGTTGCCTTTCTTAAGAAACATCCCAACATCAGGGCTTATTTTCATGGTAATGATAATTTCAACCAATTCTATAATTACACTGGTCCGGACAACGATGTGTCGCTACCTGTTTTCAGAGTTGATTCACCGATGAAAGGAAATTATTCGTCAAAAGATGAAACAAAACTTTCTTTTCAATTAGTCACAATCAATACAAAAACATTAACCATGACGGTTCGCGAATGTTTATGGAATGTAGATCCTTCACATCCAGGTAAAAGTATCAAATGGGGTGAAAGCCGGACCATCCATTTATAAGGAAATCATAACTAATAACTGAAGTGCCGGACAATGCTTTTCTGATGAAAGAATTAAAATACATTTTTCCTTTTTTTGTGGGTTCACTACTTTTCTTTTCCTGTTCAAAAAAAGATGAAGGAAGCAATACCATTAACTCTCTTCCCCTTCAGGGAACGGTAGATAAAACCGATACGCTTAAAGTGATGGCTTATAACGTGCTTAATTACGGCGATTTATGCCAGGGAAGTACAAGTGCATTGGACAGTTACTTCAAAACCATCATTAATTATACGCGCCCGGATTTGATGAGTTGTGAAAAAATGACCGCCTTTTCATTTTCGCCCGGTGCGCCGGGGAATCTTGCGGATGAAATTTTAAGTAATGTGCTCAACAACGTTAGTCCCGGTGAATATAATTATGCAACGCCAACGAATGCTTCCGGTTCCGGTACTCTTTCAGTGTTGTTTTATAACAAAGAAAAGTTGACTTATGTCAGCACAACCGACCTTCTTTCACTGGTCACTGATTTCGATTTATATAAATTTTATTACAATGACATTAATTTATCCATCACAAAAGATACTACCTTCTTATATGCGGTGGTTTTTCATACCAAGTCCGGTTCTGGCAGCCTGGAGCGTGATTTCCAGGATTCGGTGGTAATGTCTTCGCTCAAATCAAAGTTTCACGTGTTCCCTAATTTGATCATTATGGGCGATTTCAATACCAGGGGTTCTTTTGAACAACACGAAATGAACCAAGTAAAATGCAGCAAAAAACAGGAAAA
>CAWFFT010000023.1:5000-61101 GCA_963815085.1 uncultured Chitinophagaceae bacterium
TTATCATCGAAATGTTTTATAAGGTAACCCTCATTTTGATCGCCGACAGAAATTGAGAAAGATTCCTCCGGATATTCCTTTTTTGGAAAACCAACTTTTAGCTGATAAACGCCACTTACGATATCGGGCAATATGATATACCCTTCTGAAGAAGAGCTAAGAATTTTCTGGTCCATTTTCACGTAAAAAGGGGTTCCATTATCTGTTTGCAAATAGATAAAATGATTCTGCTGTGCATTTGTTGCTAAGGCAAATGCAAGAATTAATAAAAGAAAAAAAGACTTTTTGTACTTAAAAATCCACATGAGAGCAAATCTATTTAATATAACTATTAAAATTGCCTTCTATAGAAAAAATAGGAACTTTTTACAATTACAGCGATTATTTTTGCCTCCATTAAAAATTCATCAATGAAAAAAATCTTTTTGGCGTTTTTGTTTCTTTCTGTTGTACTTTCTGCAACTGCGCAGGAGGACAATGGTACCGCGGATACCGCCTGGAAACACATTTATCGCGCCTCTTATCCCCGAATCAACGATTTGGTTCATACTAAACTTGCGGTAAGTTTTGACTATGACAAACAATGGTTGTACGGAGAAGAATGGGTAACGCTTCAACCACATTTTTATCCTACAGATTCTTTAACCCTTGATGCAAAGGGAATGGACATCAAAGAAATTGCAATTATTAATGGAAAATCAAAAACTCCACTCAAGTATGATTATGACAATATGCGACTGAAGATCTGGCTTGATAAAACATATACAGGTGGTGAGAAATATACGCTTTATCTCAAATATATTTCAAAACCGAACGACCTTAAACTTCCCGGAAGTGCAGCTATTACTGATGCAAAAGGTTTGTATTTTATCAATCCTTTAGGCAAAACCGATGAGCACCAGGAAATATGGACACAAGGCGAAACAGAATCGAACAGTGCATGGTTTCCAACAATCGATAAACCCGATCAGAAAACCACTGAAGAAATCCTGATGACGGTTCCCGCAAAGGATGTTACACTAAGTAATGGACTTTTAGTTCATCAACAAAAAAATGCTGATGGTACACGAACTGATGATTGGAAAATGGATTTGCCCAATTCTCCTTATTTATTTTTTATGGGCGTCGGTGATTATGCTATCATAAAAGATAAATATAAAAACATGGATGTGGATTATTATGTTGAGAAACAATATGCGCCCGTTGCCAGGAAAATATTTGGTGAAACTCCGGCTATGATTGGTTTTTTCTCAAAAATTTTAAACTTCCCTTATCCATGGCAGAAATACGACCAGATGGTAGGAAGAGAATATGTGAGTGGAGCAATGGAAAATACCACAGCTACTTTACACCAGGATGGCGCTTATCAAAATGCACGGCAACTGGTAGATGGTAATGCCTGGGAAGATGATATTTCGCATGAATTGTTTCACCACTGGTTTGGCGACCTCGTTACTACAGAAAGCTGGAGCAATATTACTCTGAATGAATCTTTTGCCAACTATAGTGAATATTTATGGCGCGAATACCGACATGGAAAAGATGCAGCAGATAAATTGAATTTCGATGACATGCAGGATTACTTATTGAGTGGTAGTGAAGATAAAGATTTGGTCAGATTTTATTATAAAGACCGGGAAGATGTGTTTGATGCAGTAAGCTATAATAAAGGAGGACGCATCTTAAATATGTTAAGAAATTATGTGGGCGATTCAGCCTTTTTTACAGCATTGAACGAATATCTTAACCGTTACAAATTTAAACCCGCAGAAGCAGAGCAATTAAGGCTTGTATTTGAAGATGTGACAGGACAAGATTTAAACTGGTTTTGGAATCAATGGTATTATGGAAGTGGCCAGCCATCGCTTGATATCAATTATCATTACAACAATGGAGTAGAGAGAGTAATTGTAAACCAAATTCAAAAAACCGGAAAAATATTTAAGTTGCCAACAGCAATTGATGTGTACAGTTCAGGCTCTAATAAAAAAAGATACAAGGTTTGGTTAGAAAATCCTTCTGACACTTTTTATTTCGCGAGTGCTCAAAAACCTTCTTTGGTAAACGTAGATGCAGATAAAGTTTTACTGGCAATTAAAAAAGATAATAAATCTGCAGATGAATTTGAGCAACAGTACAAATACGCCCCTAACTATCTTGATAGAAGGGAAGCGCTTAGCTTTTTTGCAACCAATAATTTAAGTGATCTAGCTTGGGGGCTTACTGATAAATATTCAGGTCTGCGTTTGCTCACTTTGCAATTAATGGAAAATCAAAACAGCTTTGCTGTGCCTTCCGTGTTGAAAGAGATCGAACAAATGGCTCAAAAAGATCCTGATAAAAAAGTTCAGGCAACGGCGTTGGAAATCCTTGCTAAAACAAAAGATTTCAAATACCTTCCGTTGTTTCAGAAATATATAAGCGATTCTTCTTATTCTGTCGCAGGAGCTTCTTTAGAAGGACTTGCAGTTCTTGAATCCGACCAGGAATATTCACTGGCAAAAAAATACAGCAATGATGCGTTAGGTAAATTAGGAGATGTAGTTGCCTCAATAATTCAAAAAAACGGTGCGCCGGAAGACTTTAATTTTCTGTTAGAGCATTTTAAAAACATGCCACTGTCCGCTGAAAAAATAAGAAGTGCACCTGTATTTGCAAAATACCTGGAAAAGGTAAAAGAGAAAGAGAACGTAAAAAAAGGTGTTGACGAAATAATGAATTTCAGAAAACAAATACCCGAACAATATTTAAGTTATATTGATCCAGGATTGAAACAGGCCTTTTCTAAAATAAGTGCAGCACAAGAGTACAACGGAAATACCGGACTGGCTAATTACATAAACAGCTTGATTGAATAAAGTGAATTTAAATATAAAAAGAGAGTGATTTCACTATTAAAAATAAAATCACTGAAATCTACATGCAACACGGGATTTGTCGTTTGTTTCATTGATATAAATGATCAAGCATTAGTAAAACAACAAACATCCAAGAATTATGTTTCGAGATAGAAAAAGAATTTTTAAAAAGAAACTATAAAGTTTGGTGGAGTTGAGAGACAGTACTATAAGCAAGCCTCTTTAAAAAATAAAGGCCTGCCCTAAAAAGGGCTGGCCGTTGCTAACCTATGAAAAACACCATTGCAAAAATAGGAGAAAAACTTACTTCTCCAATTTTAATTATTTTTTTTACTAATATCCTATTTGTTATTTCTTCAAATGTATTAAGATTCCATCAATTTACACTGGAAAAATAATTCTATACGCTTACTAGATTATTTAAATAAAGAATATAAATTTTACTTATATCAGGAAGAAGGGCTCTTTTGAGGATAATATCTCTTTAGTAACCGAACTAATGAAGAATATTTTTATTTACATTATTTACGCCTTTCCTTCAATCTTTGTATGAGTACATTTCTAAAATCTCTTTCAGCACTGTAAAGGTCATTTAATCTTTGTGGGCCCAGAATTTTTTCAAAAGAAGGCTTATACTTTTTCCGGATGTCCAATAGTTTTTGTTCATTATCCAATACGTCTCCGTTACCGTTATTGGCTCTTAGTTGCATAATTTCATTATCATATTGATTATAAATCGGCCAAAATTTTTCTGCCTCTGCAGACGTTAAATGTAACTTCTGAGTAATAAATGCAACCTTCAGCGCCTGGACTCGTTCACGACCATTTCCATTTTGCGCCATGGTAAACGAATAGCTTCCGAAAATTGCTAAAATAATAAGTAAATATTTTTTCATTACTGCATGTTTTTGTTCGTACTTTCTACATTTATTTTTTGAAGATAATTCTCAAGTGCATTATCATCAAATAAATAATCATCAGGTGTTGGTAATTCTTTCGTATCAGTATTTTTTACCAAGGTTTCATCGTCAAGAATGGATGTATTCTTTTCAAGGTATTTTGCAATTTCATCATCAGTTAATGAAGCAATGCCCTGGTCAAGTTGTTTTGGCGTTTTATATTGAGAAGCCAACCTAACATAAGCGGGAAGGTTTGCTGATGAAGCAGCAATATTGATTCCATTACTTGAATCCTGGCTTTTAAATAATTGGAGCGAAGTAAAGGTAATTATCCCCGCTACCACTGCTGCGGCTGCATACCTCCACCATTTCTTTACTGAATCCAAAGAAATCACTTTTGCATTTTGCTGTCCTTTTACTTTATTTAAAATCCTATCACTTAAATCATGAAAATACCCGTCAGGAACACTGAAAACTTCTTCTCCTTTTAGATAATGCAGTGATGGTGAAATTGATTTTATTTCACTTTCTACACTTTGCTCTTCGTCTTTTATACGCGAAAGAATTTTGCTGCTTAAAGAAGCAAAATACCCGTCAGGAACAATAAAAACATTTTTTTGTTTAAGAGCATCTAATGTTGGATAATCTAAATCAGTTTTATCAGTTGCCGTTGTTTCTTCTTCTTTTATTCTTGAAAGGATGTTGCTGCTTAATGCGTCAAAATATCCTTCAGGCACATTTTGAAAATTATTTTTTTTATCTGCCTGAAGAAAAACGGTTGTAGCGATTTTTTCGTTCAAATCAATAAAATATCCATCAGGAACCGAGAACATATTTACCTTCTCCATGTGCGCCAGCAAAGGTGATATAGTTCTTAATTCGTTTAATATTTCTCCTGATTTTTCCATGTCGAGTGTTCAGACTAATTTTTATTCAATTGGTTTAATTGTTGAGTATAAAATTTTCAATTTTTTTTGCTGCATGATGATAGCTGGCTTTTAAAGCTCCTTCACTGGTTTCCAATACATGGCTCATCTCTTCGTATGGCATTTCTTCATAATACCGGAGGTTAAACACTACACGCTGTTTTTCGGGCAATGACTGAATGGCCAACTGCAATTTCCATTCGAGTTTGTTGGCGTCAAAATGACTATCGCTTTTAAGCTTATTGCTCAATCCATTCTCATCATCGCTCAAAGAAACAGAATTTCTTTTTTTCTCTTTATTTAAAAAAGTGAGAGACTCATTAGTTGCTATCCGGTAAAGCCATGTGTAAAGTTGGCTGTCTTCCCTAAAGTTTTCTAAACCTTTCCAAACTTTAATAAACATATTCTGAAGCACATCATCTGCATCTTCATGCGTAATTACTATTCTTCTTATATGCCAATATAGCTTTTCCTGGTACTTTTTAATAATACCGGTAAAAGCCTGCTCTTTGGTGGCAGGATCCTTAAAAAGCGCCAGTAAATCCTGGTCATTTTGGACTTGCGTCATAATTGTTTTACGTCTCTGCAACAAAAATAAACAAACTATATGTAAGACTTATTGGGTGATGGAATGTTTAACCCTATATAATTTTCTTAACTTAAACTTTGAAACTGAGGTGAAAAATTATAATCTTTTACTTTTAAAACCTCTTCAATAGAATCGAGGTAAATATTCACAACAATCTTTTTGTCAAATTGCCGTATCATTTTTTGCCTGCCTTTTTTACCCATCAGAGTTCTTTCTTCATTTGATAACAAATACATTTTCTCCATTTTATTCGCCAAATCTTTACTATCTTTTATCTTGCATAAATATCCGGTAACTCCATCCTCTACGGTTTCTTTACAACCTGTTGTATTAGTAGTTACTATCGGTTTTTCCATGCTTGCTGCTTCCAATAAAATATTTGAAGTCCCCTCCCGATAAGAAGGTAAAACGATACAATCTGCGCGTGCAATAAAGTTCCGAATATCCTTTTTTTCACCTTCGTAATCTATTATCCCTTCTACTATCCAGTTTTGTAAATCAGACTTGGAAATGGTATTTGATTTCAAATTCTGATGCCAGAAAGGGCCAATAACGTTAAACGAAATGTCGGGATATTTGATTTTCAAAATTCTTGCGGCTTCCACAAATTCAAAAATCCCTTTATCTTTTATTAACCTTCCAATAAAAAGAAAAATAAAATGGTCGCTGTGATTCGTAGCAATCGGGCTAAACTTATTGTAATCTACCCCTGAACCAGGAATCCGTTTAGCTATCTCCCTTTTTACAAATTTATTTTTTACGAATAAGTTTAAGTCGTCGTAATTCTGGAAAAAGACTCTGCTGGTTTTTGCAAGCGCAAAACGATATATAAAACGGGCAATCCGGTAGGCCAGGTTTTTACTGGTAAATAAAGGGCCGACTCCTGTAATATTTGTAATTGTTGGAATATGCAGATAGCGTGTGATAAAGTTGCCGAAAATTGCCGGCCTGATACTAAAGGTGAGGCAAACATCAGGTTTTATGTTTTTTAAAGCTCTGTACAAATTGAATATATACCTTGAAATTTTCAGTGGATTTAAATTACCTGAACCGATATTAATCACCTTCAGGCCGGTTTTTTCTACATGCGAAACAAAGCTATTGGTATGAGTAAGAATAGTAACATCATAACCTTCTTTTAAAAGCGTTTTCATCAGGCTATCGCGCATAGTATAAGTTGAGAAAAGACTATTCTCAATGACGGCGATTTTTTTCTTCATAGGTGAACCAGTTGTCATTGGTAAACTTTTTTATACCATACTTCCATTGCAAAAAGAGTCCATAATATTTTGGCTCTTTTTTCATCTGATATTTTTGTTTTCTTTTCTAATAGATTTTGAACAAATTGCTGGCTAACAAAGTTCTTATAAAAATTGTTATTGGCAGAAAGATAATCAAAAGTTATCTCTTTTAATTCATTATCCATCCACTTTTTTAAGGGAATTTCAAATCCGCGCTTTCGGCTGATTTATTAGTTCCGCCGGAAGATATTGCATTGCAAGTTTCCTCAAAAGGTATTTAGTAGTCTTTCCTTTTATTTTGTAGCTATCAGGAAGTGAAGGTACATATTCCAATATTTCTTTTGAAAGAAACGGACTGCGGCCTTCCTGCGAATTAGCCATCGTAGCAATATCCATCTTAACCAAAAAGTCATCAAAAAGCACAGTATCAAAATCGAGATTCATTATTTTTTTTAAACCGGATAAATTACTATTTGCAATTTTTTCAAAATCATTTTTTACCGGCTTTAAAATAATCGACGTCTTTATCCAACAAATATTTTTCAAATCCTTCAAAAATATCTACTCCTGCCGAAAGATAAATTTCCAAATCTGAATTGGACGCAAGAGAAGCAAGCCGGTATAAATAATTATAAAGTGATTTTTTATTATGTGGGTAATGGCAATGATTTTTTAAAACAGTGGCTGCCTTTTGTATTAAATAATTGCTTTTAAAAAAATCATATTTGCTGAAATGGAACATACCGGCGGTAACCACCAAAAAGTTCATCGGCTCCATCTCCATTTAAAATTACAGTAACATATTTTTTCGCTTCCTGGCTTACATAATAAGCTTGGAATAGCAGAACTATCATAAAATGGTTCTCCATAATTACATAAAATTTTTTCAACATCATTCTTTAAATTATCAAAGGAAATCCTGATCTCGGTATGATGCGTTTGATATTTTTCAGCTACTAATTTTGCAAGAGGCGCTTCATCATATTCTCCTTCAAAAGAAACTGTAAACGTTTTGAGATTTGGTTGATATTGTTTTGCTATGGCACTACAATTCCGCTATCAATTCCTCCGCTTAAAAAACTTCCCACTTCCAAATCACTTGATTCTAATCTTCTTTTTACAGCCTGGTGAAGAAATTTATCTGTTTTTTGTAAGCTTTCTTCTAATGTATCAATAGAATTTTTTTGATAAAAATCATTAATATTCCACCAACGTGTTTGCTTTATTGAAAGTGTATTACAATCTACAACTAAAAAATTTCCTCCTGTCAATTCAGTAACATTTTTGTATGGAGTAAATTGACGATAAAAAGTGCCAAGCCGCAGATATTGAAAAAAATGAGCCGGTTCAATTTCAAGATTAGTCATTGTTTTCAGGCAATTCAATTCACTTGCAAACACAAATTTTTTGTGATCAAAAAAATAATAAAACGGTTTTTTTCCTGCACGGTCTCGTGCTATAAATAATTGATTTTTTATTTTATCATAAATAACAAAAGCAAACATTCCATCGAGTAAATCCAAAAAATCGGTTCCGAAACGTTCATACAAAAGAAGCAACGTTTCTGTATCAGATGAAGTATTTCCTTTTAAATCATACTTTCTTTCTTATTTCCTGGTGGTTATAGATTTCTCCGTTAAAGATGATAGAATATTTTTCACCCAGGTGCATAGGTTGTTTGCCGCAGGAAATATCAAGAATAGAAAGCCGCAGATGAAACAAATCTACATTCTTGTGTTGATAGCCTGCGTGTTCATCAGGACCACGATGGCCTAAAGTTTTGATTACTTCCGGATAAGAGAAAGACGAGTTTATTGCTCCGGCAATGCCGCACATTATTTTTTAATTATTTAATTGCACAAAATAACTTTATTATTTATCAAAAAGATACCCGGTAAAATAAGAATGTGAATAATTTGTTCTTTTACTGTGCAAGATTTTATCAAGCTACTGAAGGATGTTAGAGAAATAATTTTTACCTCCTCTTCTCTCTTTAATTTCTTTTGAGCAGCTCTTTCTTTGCCTTTTTCAAAAATTAAAAACAGCGCAATACTATAAAAAGGAAGGCAGGGAATCTTATATCGTACCAATGTTCCAAAGTTTAAAGTGCTGGCACCAATAAACAATCCAAACACTACTGCAAAAAGAAAACAATACATAATTGCAGGATCGGCAAAAATGCTTTTAAAAAAATTAAATATACCGCCACGCAATTAAAACATAAAGCGTGAAAAACATCAAGATAAGGCTTTCCAGGGCAGCCATTAATTGTGATATTTTATGTGCTTCCCAAATGAATGGCCTGAAAAAAGTGGTAGCGACTGCAACCGGCGCAATTCTTATAAGTCCATTGAAAGTTCCGTCAAATGTTTCTCCTAAACTAAAATTGGAAGCTGCATCTTCACGGCCTGTACTATCTTCAATTACTTCGTTTAAATGTGAAATACTTGATGTTAAATCTGTAACTGCATAAGCTCCTAATTCATCATTATACGATGAGAGAATTGTAGTAAAAGAATAAACTGTTAAGCAATAAAAACCGGAGCCAGCAGGTAGCGGAAAAATTTAAATTTAATTGGCTGGATAATTTTTAGAATCAGGAATAAAATATAAAAGGGTAGGTAAGCAAGGAGAATGTAGACTTTAAGCACTACCAAGAAAATAAGTTGCAATAAAGATAATAATACAGTTTTTGACAAAAGATTTTTTCTTTACAAACAAGCTGTATAAAGAATAGGTAAGCCATCCGATTGCAGCAATGCATAACGAATCTTTTAATAATCCGGAGCTCCAGAATGCCAGCGAAGGAAAATACAAAATTGATATTGCAAATTGCTTATGAAGTTTAGGGTATTGGTCATAAAAAAACAAATACAATTTCCATAAACCTGAAAAAGCAAGGCTTGCAAAGATCAAATTGATAACGGCATAGCTTCCGAAGGAAATAAATGAAAACAAGTGCATCTAACCGGATAATCATAAAATTGCTTTCTTCTCTGAAATAACCTCTATTGTAGGGATTATCAACTAATGATAAATCAAAATCTTTTCCGCTTTTAAAAAGGTATTTAAAATTGGAACCGTTCTTTAAAATAAGATGATAAAAATTATTGCCCTCATGTTGGTATAAAACGGTTGTATCTCCAAGCTGTCAGATACGAATAATAGACAACAAACAAGATGCTGGCAATAATTTTTATCCAAAAGCCCCGTCGATGATATTTCCTTAAAAGTGGCTCATGTATATTTTTTTCTCTTTTACCCTAAAAAAAAGATATAGGATCAATAATATAAACCGGCATTAAAAAGAAATCAACAGCGTGCATTTTCAGAATGTTTAAAAAGCTTTCAGAAGCTGCTTTTGCTTTATTATTAATTAGATGAAGCCGGATGCAATGAAGCGTTTTTTAATCTTTTAAATTGAGGTTGGAAAGTACCCGCTCAACTGATGCAGATGAGGTCAGCCTTTCAAGTACGAGTGCAGGAGTTGCATTGCAATTATTTGAAAAAGCATCTTTTACAGGCCACAGTATAAAGCTTAATTTCTTCAACTTATTGCTTTTCTGAAACACAAGGATAACACCACTAAATGAAATAAGAAAAATAATATACATCAGAAAAGCCAGGATGGGCTTATTATTAAACCTCGTTTTTAAAATATGGAACCGGTTGCGGACATAAAAATACATTTTCCAGTTACTCAAATAATCCCAGTCATTTTTATAAGAGTAAGCACTTGCCGGATGGTAATGAATACTGTTTGTTTTGGTATAAAATGGAATTTTGTATTTGGAAATTATCCGATGATAATATTCAGTTTCATCGCCCCAAATAAACAACTCTTTTTTCGGTAAACCCACTTTTTTTATAACTTCTTTATGCAATAAAGTTCCGTTGAATGGATGCGCATAGTTATGAATAATATCTTCTCTCACATCATCAATTGTTTCATAATTACCTGTTTTCCATACGAAGCTTTTTCTATCTTCTTTATTGACGACCGCACAGTTTCGCAGGCACAATTCATCGTCGCTATCTTCCAAAAGATTTTCTAACGCATTCTCTTTGGGGAAACCGTCATCATCCATTAACCATACCCAATCGTACTCTTCCTGGTAGGCCAGTTTTATTCCGGTATTAAATCCCCCACCCGAGCCAATATTTTTTTGGGTGAAAAAGTTTAACATCTGTTTGTTGTCGAAGCCAGTTTTCTGTATTGTCAGTGCTGCCATTATTGATAACAAGAATTTTATCAATTTTTCGTGTTTGATTTCTCAATGCTGTAATGCATTCAGCTAATAATTTCTGGCGGTTGTAAGTTACCACCACAGCAATAACTGTTTCCATCGGATCGGAATTAGAAGTTTTATTTTAAGACTTCTTTTAAAACGATTTATGGAAGGCGATTATTGCCAAAAAGCGAAATGTTGCCTCTTATTTTTCTAAATTGGGAAAAACCGGAAGTGGCTTTTTTGCTGATAATGCGTTGAAACAAGCATTTGAAAAATCAATTGCTTCACCAATTACATGGTGCATATCCATATAACGGTAAGTCGCCAATCTGCCAAGAAATGAAACGTTGGAAAGGGTTTCGGCTTTTTGCCGGTACAGATTCAAAAGTTTTTTATCTGCCTGCAGCCGTTTCGGATAATAGGGAATTTCATTGGCACCTGTTTCTTTACTAAATTCCTTAAAAATGATAGTCTTTTCATGCGATTCCCACGGTGTAAAATGCTTATGTTCGGTAATTCTTGTATAAGGGACTTCTTCATTACAAAAATTCATTTGTGCCGTTCCCTGGTAATCTCCATTTTCGATAGACGATTCAAAAGTTACTGTACGATATCCCAGCCGCCCAAACTCATGATTGAAAAACTGGTCAATTGCACCCGTATAAAAAATGTGATCATATTCATGTAAACTTTCAGACGGATAAAATTTTCTGTTTAATGAAATATGGATAGAAGAATGATCCAAAAGTTTTTGGATCATCCTGGTGTAGCCTTCCACCGGAATTCCGGTGAAAGCATTATTATGATAGTTGTCGTCATAATTAAAACGCACCGGAATTCTTTTTAAAACAGAAGCCGGTAATTCTTTTGGTTCGCAACCCCACTGTTTTTTTGTATAGCCATAAAAAAAAGCATGGTACAATTCTTTGCCAATAAATGAAAGCGCCTGTTCCTCGAAGTTTTGAGGATCAATAATATTTTTATCACCCAGTGTTTGTACAAATTGTCGGGCTGTTTGCGGAGTAAAAGTTTTATTGAAAAACTGGTTAAGCGTAAGAAGATTGACCGGAAGCGTATATACCTTACCGTTATGCATTGCTTTTACACGATGCACATACGGAAAAAAGGGCGTAAAAGAATTTACATAATCCCAAATTTCTTTTTTGTCAGTATTAAAAATGTGAGGCCCGTAACGATGAACCATAATTCCTGTTTTCTCATCACGTGAGGTATGGCAGTTTCCCCCAATGTGATTTCTTTCCTCCCAAACATCAATATGGCAATCAAGCTTTTTTACAAGTTCATGCGCCAGCACAGCTCCTGAAAAACCGGCTCCGATAACGAGAAATCTTGAGGGCATTATTTACTATTTTTTATTATGAACGACCCTGTGATACATATATTGCCACAACGTAGGATGATACCAAAGTTTACTTTCCAAATTGTTTTTTTGCAGAGTAAGATTATCGTCGAAATAATTTTTTATAGCTTCTTTCAAACAAATTATTCCTTCGGCTAATTGGAGTATTGGATACGTTGCAAAGTTGTCTTTTTCCGTAATTAAGATTTTTTTCTGGAAAATGATATTTCCTGTATCAATTCCCTCGTCCACAAAGTGCACGGTAACGCCACAATTTTCCAAATCATTGTTAACATTCGCCCAATAGCCGCCATGTACATTTCGATATTTAGGAGTAATGCCTGCATGTATGTTCATAAATTTTACCGCGGTAGCATTTAAAACAGATTTAGAAATGATACGCGTCCCATTAACTATAACCAGTTCCGGATTAATTTCTTTTATAAGTTTAATGCATTCATCACTGTTTACAGATGAAACGTTTAGTATTTTTCCCCTTGGTAGTCGCGAATTTTCCAATCCATATTTTTGTAAAATCTCTTTCTTTCTTTTCGAAGAAGTTTTCTGCAAAATCTTCGCTACTGAAAACTGAAACAATAACTGCCCCGTCACAGCCCACCAACCAAACTTTTTAATTCTTTTTTTTATCAGTTCACTTGCTGCCACCGGCTTCTCAAGTATGATTGCTTCAATTTCAAAATCATTTTCCAATGAATGAAACAAGATATTAGTACTCTCTCCCAGCCTCGCTAATATTAGTAATCTATGGTTATTCATCGAGTAATGTCTTTGATAATTCCTGCATACTTACACTTTCGAAACCAAATTCTTCTTTTAAGTACGTATAATGTTTCAAAATCTTTTCAAGAAAAGAAAAATTGTTTGAAATATCCACGCCAAAATTATGAGGATGCCACCATAAATGATAGACAAGTCCTTTTTTTGCTGCAAAGGTCATGCTATCCGTTATTCGTTTCAAACGCAATTTTTCAAATCCATTTAATTTTTTAGAATAAGGCCGCAAAAATCGGCTGGATGGAATATTAATAATACCGCCATTTCCCATTTCTTCCAATGAATAACAGTTGTGTCCGCTAAAATTGCAGTAAGAATCCAGCAGGCGGAACGGCCTTCTCAGGGAAAAGCCTCTGCCAAAACTTTCTGAAGAAAAAAGCCAGGATTTTTCATTTCCACGAAAAGAAGTGAAGCCCATTTCCCGACAAACTTCAATGTATTCATTATTGTATTGATTGCGCGGGAAGACAATACTTTTTAAATCAATACCTTTTTTTTGTGCCACTGTTTTTGCACACTCCAGATCGGCTATAAAAGCTGCCAGAGCTTGTCCTTTTTCAAGACAATAGTAATGGGAGAAAGTGTGGGATCCTATTTCCTGGTTTGCCTCCTTTATCAGCCGGACCATGTGGCTTGCAAAATGAAAGGGATCTTCATTTTCATTTTTTCCAATGCTATTCATGTGGCCGTTGTAGGGCGAAAGGTTTCGATTTTGATACTGGGGTAGTTCTGAAGGAATATTGTTTAGAAGTTCTTCTTTATTATTAAAAAATAAAAAACCAACAGTTGCAAAAGTGGCGCTGATTTTATATGTTTCAAACATATTTAATAATAGGGGAATCACTTTTTGTACCCCAAGCAGATGGGACTTATAATCCTCCAATTTAACAGCGTCCCGTACGCCCCAATAAATTTCAAAGTCCAATGATATGACCAGTTTGCCGTTTGCCATCTCAACAATATTAGTCGAAAAAATTCATTTCTATAATCCAAAAGAACTTATTTTGCCAAACTGAAAAAGTTGTGGGCAATTATGAAAAGTGAATTTACAAGGGCTCCAGGAAAAATCATTAAAAGAAGTGAAAGGGATATTTATGTTTTCGATATTGAAGGACAAAATATTGACAGAAAAGTCGTAGAGGAATTTGGGGATGAATGGCTAAAGTTTCATGAGCATGATGACGATTTGGTAAAAAAAGGCGGAGAAGAATATTTTGATATCCTTACGGATGAAATGGTAAATTCAGAAACATATGCTTTGGATATTGGTTGCGGAACGGCTCGTTGGACAAAATACTTGGCTCCAAAAGTTGGTTTTATTGAAGCTGTAGATCCGAGTGATGCGATTTTTGCTGCTGATAAATTATTAAATAAAATTGAAAATGTAAGACTATCAAAAGCTTCCATTGAAACATTGCCTTTTGCTGATGAGACGTTTGATTTTGTAATGAGCATTGGGGTTTTACATCATATTCCTAATACCAGGCAGGCATTAATTGATTGTGTGAAGAAAGTTAAAAAAGGTGGTTATTTCTTCGTTTACTTGTATTACAATTTAGACAGACGAGGACCTTTTTATAAATCCTTGTTTCATGCAAGTGATTTGATAAGAAAGACAGTAAGCCGTCTTCCGGGAAAATTAAAACATTTTGTCTGCGATGTTTTAGCGCTCATTTTTTACATGCCTTTTATTCTGCTGGGAAGGTTTTTTAAACTTCTCGGATTCAAAGATTTAGCAAAACGAATGCCTTTACACGGTTATCAAAATCGTTCATTTTTTATGATACGGAATGATGCTTTGGATCGTTTTGGGACAAGGCTTGAACAAAGATTTTCAAAGGAACAGGTAATTGAAATGATGCAATTAGCGGGATTAACTGACATTATAATAAGTCCGGGAATTCCGTTCTATCATGCTGTAGGAAAGAAGAAATAACAGTAGCACAACAAATATTTCAGATTTTTATTCTACCCTAAAATTTGCTGGTAGATATCGTGATACTTTTCAACTGCTTTATCAAGATTATAAAATTCTTTAGCTGCGTTTCTGATTTCATTTGTTTTTAAATCATTTCCTTTACAAATTAATCCGGCGGCATATTTAAATTCGGATTCATTCAATTCTTTTAAAACAATTCCCGAATGGTATTTTTCTACAATTTTAGCTACATCGCCAACGCCTGAATTAGTAATAACCGGGATTCCCATTGACATAATTTCTCCATGCTTTGTTGGTGAAGATGATTGTTTTGAATAGCACGCCTTTATAAAAAAAACAGAATATTTACTAAACGATAACAGCACAGGAACTTCATTTCTTTTTGCTTGCGTAATGATTAATTTATTTTCCTTCAGTCCAAATTTATTTGCTGAAGCGATAATAGTTTTATGTTCTGCCGGAGAAATAAATAAAAATTTTGCAGTCGGAATATTGTTGCTTATGATTTTAAAAAGTTCCATCATTTTATCTATAAGATACCAACTACCAATAGAGCCAAGATAACTGATTATAAAATCTTCATCTTGTATTTTCAAGTCCTTTTTAAAATTTTCCTTTTTAGAAATATCAATATTTTCCGGGTCAAATAAATTCATATCCACACTACATGGTATTACTTTCAATGGAATTTCATCTTTGTATTGTGGCCAATGTTTAATGATATTTTCTGCTGAGTGGGTAAGGCAAACAATTCCATCTGATAAACCAATCTGCTCTTTTTCTTTTTTTTGAAAAAAAAGATATATTTTTTTGTAGAAAAATTTATTAGTGTGCCATATTCCTCCTTCAACACGACTGTCTGCATAGAATTCCCTGATATCATTTAAAAATTTCACACCCCATTTTTTCTTCATTCCCAACCCTATCAAAGCTGGAATTCCCGGGCGTGTATGAACCATATCAAACTTTTCTTTTTTGTGCAACTGTGCCGCTTTTTTTTTCAACTTGTACACATCATACATTGTAGATATGACTGGTGGTTTTTTGTGATATATAAGTGGCACCCACTTTATGCCAAAAGGGTTTATTATTTCTTTTACCTGCTCTTTATTCAAATTAAATTTTTCCTTTTTTTCACAACTTAAAATAGTAAAATCGTAACCAAACTTTGTAAGCCCTGCCAAATACGGAATCACCTGGCTTTGACCAAGCGGATCAGTCATTCCATCGTACGATATAAAGAGGATATTTTTAGCCAATTTTATAAATTAATAACGGTTGGTATTTGAAGGTCTGTCTTATACTTTTTAGAATTAACATAAGCCTCCATCTTTTTGAAATTACTAATTAGGTCAAATTTATTTTTCCAATTCCAATCTCTTGAATAATAAGTGGTACCATCGTTAATAGAAAGTTGTGTAACACCAGGGCAATTTTCAAAATCATTTTCTATCTTTTCAACTACTCTTAAATAAAGTTCATGCGCGTGTTCCATTACTTTAAGATGCAAATATGTTAGCGTTTCTTTTCCCTCTAAAATTATTTGTTCAGTTGCGATAATATTACCACTATCAATTCCAGCATCTATCCACATTACCGTATTTCCTATCAAATGAAAATTGTTTTTTGCAATACACCAATTGGTGCAATTAGGACCGCCCTTAATATAAGGCGATAGGCCCGTGTGTAGGTTTATAATTCCTTTAGAAATAGGAAGATTTAATATTTCTTTTCTGATAATTGAAGTGCCCGATACCATTAACAAATCAGGATTTAATTTTAATATAAATTCGATTGTATCGGTTGAATTAATTTTTTCAACCTCCTTTTTTTCGATTTCAGGGAAAGTCGGGTATGCGTTTTTGTAATATTGCAACATGTTGTACCAGGCTTTACGAATTGAATAAAATACAGTTCTGTCAAGAATTCTTTCTCTCATTTCAGAAAATGAAAAAGACTTTTTTTTCTTTTCGTGCTTTTCGATTACAATACCAATTAGATTAAAACGCTTTGCTATTTTGTTGGCAAGAGCAATTTGGTTTTGATTATCACCGCAAAGCAAGACAATCTTCATCTGTTTAATATTTTTTCAACAAAACTTACTGTACCATTCATTCTCATTTTAGTTTTGAACCAGGATTGATTGTAAAGCTCAATTCGCGGAACTTCAAAAAGATCTTTCTCAGAAGGATTATAGAGCCTTCCGTTTACTGCCAGCGCTGCCTTATATCCTGCATCCCGCGTACAATTTTTTACAGTCTCATTATAGCTTCCGCAAGGATAAGAAAAGACAGGAGATATCGTACCCAATTTTTCTTTTAAGATTTTTGCTGAAATTACTAATTCCTGTTTCAATTCATTTTTATCTTCGATACTGGCTAAAGTTGCATGACTAACCGAATGAGAGCCTATCTCTATACCAGCCGCTTTTATCTCATTCAATTCTTTCCATGACAGCATCATTCCCTCGGGATTTTTTACATCATTAAAATTCGCACATACATTACTAATAATTGCGTTTCGCTTTTCTGAAGGAATCCATTTTATATATTGCTTTAATGCGTTTACCATAATTAATTCTTTCTTCATTATTTTTCCAATGGCTTTTTTTAAATTCTTCCGGTAGTTCAGGAAAAGCAAAATTTTTTAACTCTAATTTCTTAGAGTTTTCGAAGAGGTAATCGACTTTATAAGTCCAGGTTGGGATATTTTTTTCAATGCAATCTGTTACCACAAAAAGGCTTGCCGGTAAATTGTATTTTTTCAGAAGTGGTAATGAATAATCTAAAAAATCACGATACCCGTCATCAAAAGTTATTGCTGCCAAAGGTTTTGCTGAGTAAGCAGGCGAATCAAATAGAAGTTCATTTAGTGAAATGGCATTAAAGTTTCTTTTGACGTATTTTAAAGTGCTTTCAAATAATTTCGTATCCATCGGGTCCCACATCTTATCCCGAAATGGAGCTACTCTATGAAAAAGTAGAATAATTGAAATTTGTTTTGAAAAAAATATCATTTAAAAATCTTTATCGAAAACTTAATTAATGGACTTATCGTAAATAGAAAATAATTTATTTAGATAAATCTCTTTAGTGTATTGTTTTGCAATATCAAAACCATGATTTGAAAGTTGAGTCAAATTATATTTCCCTCCAATAATTTCTTTTATTAAAGTTACAAATGACTCTGTTTTTTGTATATCAAAAAATAATGCATTCCCGACTGTTACTTCACGATAGACCGGTAAATCTGATAATAATAAAGGAAGACGGCATGCCATGGCTTCAATTGCGGCTATTCCGAACCCTTCATAGAGCGAACAAGATACGAATAGGTGATATTTAGATAATATTGACTGAACATTATCTGCCTGACCTTTTAAAACAACAGGTAATTCTTTTTTGTCAATTTCATCCTGAAGCATTTTCGTCTCTTTATCGCTTCCTTGCCCATATATATCCAAAGAAATTGGATATTCTTTTAAACTTTCAAATGCTTTTACCAGGTAATTATAATTTTTTTGATTTTTAATGTTACCAACTGCTACCAATTTGATTTCTTCACCAGGAGTGAAGTTTGTTGCTACACAGCTCTCAGTAAAAAATTGATTTGAAATATAATTAAGTAATACAAAAGACCGATTTATTTTCCCCATCGAACTTTCATAATCCTCTAATACTTTTTTTGAAACCGCAATTACTGTGTGCGTTTTTTTTATTGTTTTCTTCTCTAAAAAGGTCAGTATTTTACTGTCATTAAAAATATTTTTACTCATTTCATTATGAAGAGAATAAATTAAGGGTACAGTCCGAGGGCAAGACATTCGAGCAATTAAACTACTGTAAAATAAGTGGGAATGAATTAAAGACGGCTCATGTTTTTTTATTATATTTTTTAATTTCCATACGCACGCTAAAAAAGACAATTTATTATTGAATCCTAATGTGTATTTTTTTTTGCAAATAATGTCTTCAGTTGGAAAATGATTCTCCGATTTAAGTGTCACTAATATGACTTCATACTTCTTGTTTAACTCCGGTAATATTCCTACCAACAACACTTCGGCACCACCTTTGGTAAGATTATCAATAACTATAAGTATCTTCTTTTTTCTACCGCTCTAATCATTTAATTAAATTACTTTAATAGTTAGGATATCTTATAATTAATCTGATTAGTTGCTTGAAATAGGTAATATTCCATGCGAAGTGTCTGATGGTATAATTTAAAGACCTCCACGTAAACGGCTTTTTGGTAAGCAATTCGATGTACAGTGTTACTACATAAGCTTTCATTTTTTTCTCCCATTTTTTTAATTGCTTTTCATTAAAAAAATGGGTTGCAAATTGAGCTCAATTCTCCGATTGATGCTCTTTCCTTTTCGATGTTTAATTCATCAAGTGTTTGCGATTCATTATACGAATGTTGCCGCCAATGAGCAACTGTTTTACCACTGATAACGATATTGCCTTTAAGAAATAATTTGGCAATAGAATTAAAATCTGTTGAAAGACAATCAAATGAATAAAAATTTAATTTAAGCGCTTCATTTCTATTGTAAATAGTGGCACAATGTCTGAATCGCTGTACCTTATAATAATTGAGAAAGTAGGTTTTACCATCAATTAAAACTGCGTCCGGGCTTAGTTCTTTATAGTTTTTAAAAATCTTTTTGATTTTATCGAGATTGTGGTTTGCCTGGAAAACAGTAATATTTTCCTTTTCATTTTTGGAAATTAAATCCAATGCTTCTTTTAAAAAATCATCGTTGGTAAAATAATCGTCACCATCCAGATTGATGGCCCAATCTCCATTGCAATAGTCATACAAGCTCTTATGATAGTTGTTGATTCTTCCCAGGTTGTTCGGGTTTTTAAAATATTTTACTCGTGAATCATTTAAAAAGTTTTGAGCTGTAATTGTCGTTTTGCTTGTTGGATTGTCATCTGCTATTACTACTTCCATGTTTTCATAATGCTGATTCAAGGCACTTTTAATCGCATCTTTTATAAAAATTTCCTGATTGTAGGTAGGAATTTGGACTGATATTTTAGGATAAGCTTTCACTTCTGTTGATGATATTTATTTTAATTTGACACCATATTTCTTGTAACGAACGGCTTTTTAATAATGCCGAAAACGGTTTTTACCGCTTGTTTAAAATAAAAAAAATCAAACTCAGAATTTTTGAAAATAAAAAGAAGCGTTTGGAATGATGGTTTCTCAGTGGCGTAAGTATAGCATTTAGAAACTTTGACATATTTCCTTGCTTCTTTAATTTCTTTATAATGCGAGTATTTTTCGACTATGTAATCAAACCCCTGAAACATAAATTGGCTATTGGACGTAATGTTCGAACCATTTTGCAGTCTATAAAATCCTAATTCCTTATTTACATATCCGATTGAAAATTTCTCTGCAATTCTAATCCACATTTCCCAGTCTTCAATTAAAGATTCCTCATCAAAAAGGCCAACGGTTTTTAAAGCCTTTCTTTTTATCATGGACCCCACCGTTCTTACAAAATTGTATTTTAAAATTTCAGAAAGCACCCATCCTTGTTTATACTTGTTTTTGTGTGGCGATTCTACTGTTTCACCCGTATTGTTATAATAATAATAGCAACTACTATAAACCATCCCAAACTCTGGATGTTGTAAAAAACACTTCACTTTTTCTTCGATACTATCAGGAGTTAACCAGTCATCCGTTGATAAAGGAATGAGATATTCACCTAGTGAATGACTATATAAAAAGTTCAAATTTTTTGAAATGCCCTTTGATTCAGCATTAGAGAATATTTTATGGGAAATACAGCATTCTTCTAATGCTTTTTTCCCAACTTCAAAAGTATTATCACTGGAAGCATTGTCTAAATAAATAATCTCAATATTCCTGTAAGTTTGTTCTTTCAGGCTATCTACGCATTTTTCAATAAATGCCTGATGATTCATGCTCAAAAGCAAGACGCTCACTAAAGGATTTTCGTTCATTTTTTAAATCTCGATTCTTTTTATTGAAACGCTATAATAACAGGAGAGATTGTGCTGTGGTCTATCTGATTTTTTTTCTCATTAACAGCCACATGAAAATCCAATAGAGTAAGTAATTAATACAAAATGAATAGGTAGCGCCAATTATTCCGTACCGGTTCATGAAAAGATAAGACAGCATAACATAAGAAGTGGCGAACAGAATTTCGGCAATAATATAGGTTTTTGTCATTGCTTTCGCTATCATTAAATAAGCCAGAAGCCAGCTGCCTATTTTAAAAAAATCGCCGAGCAATTGAAAAGTGAATAACGGTTTCATCGGCAAAAATTCAGGAGTAAATAAAATATGGATTATAAGGCTTCTAAATAACCAAATTAAAAGTGCAATAGCAGCTACAACGGGCAAAATGATTTTATAACCGCTAACAATTTCATTTCTTAATTCTAATTTGCTTTGAATTTCAGAAAGGCGGGGCATATAATAGACGCCTAAAACAGAAGTGATAAAAGTTAAATAATAGTCAGAGATTTTTGTTACCGCTTGCCAGTAACCTGCGTCGGCTATAGAAAATTGAAGAATAATTCTATCCCGAACTAATATTTGCATAAGCGGCGCCACAAAACCTGAAACCACAGCCATTAAAGAAAAAGCTGCCAGCATTTTGGCAATCCTCTTGTCCCATAATTTAATATCGGGTTTCCACTTTATCCCTAATTTATTAAAAAAATAAATATTGACACAAAAGATAAAAATAGCTGTAGTAGTGCTCGCGACTAAAACGCCTTCAATTCCCCATGTGTAAGCAAAAAGAACCGTAACTATCACACCAGTCAGCGAAGAGCAAATATTAACGATGGTAAACTTCCTGATTTCTTTTAACCCGTTTAAAATAGCTGAAAACATGACATTAAAAGAAATAACCATTGTAAATAAACCATATAAAAAATAGACAAGCCAGTAATGTTTTGTTTTGAAGGCCATTTCAGATAAATAGCCACTTGTGCTGACTACAAAGACAGAAATAATAAGTGAACTAAAAAAGACCATCAGAAAAGCGGTATTTATGATTTGGCTCCTCTTAATGGAATCACTTTTATGTTCAGCAAGATATTTTATAACGCCTGTGGCAATTGCAGCGGTTGCCAACATAGTTAGGATTGCTGTGGTATTTTGAAACTGTCCGACAAATGCAATTCCTTTCGGCCCTATTTTAACAGCTACTACTTTTACTACAATAAAACCACTGATAAAGGTGATTGCAGTAGAAATGGATGTGTAAAAACTGGTTTTTATCAGATTCACAATGTATAGGAATTTACGACTTTACAAACAAATTCCATCTCTTCCGGTTTCATTACCGGGCTGATAGGTAGTGAAATGATTTCTTTGTGAATTTTTTCGGAAATGGGATACTTTTCGGTATTCCATTCTGAATAAGCAGGTTGTTTATGTGGTGGAACCGGATAATGAATTACAGTTTGAATGCCTTTACCTGATAAATAGTTTTGAAACTTATCCCTGTTCTGAACTCTAACCGGAAACACATGCCAAACATTAGAATATAAATCTGCAATATTTGTTTGTTTACTGTATGGCAATACTATTAAATTATTTTTTATATTATTGATATAATATTGAGCAATTTCTCGTCTTATTGAATTATTCTGGTCAAGCTTTTTCAATTTAACTGATAAAAATGCTGCCTGAATTTCATCAAGCCTGCTGTTCACTCCCTGGTAAATATTTTCATATTTTTTGTGAGAACCGTAATTTCGTAAAGCAACAATTGCTTGTGCCAGTTCATCATCATTTGTAGTAACTGCGCCTGCATCTCCCAATGCACCCAGGTTTTTGCCGGGATAAAAACTAAAGCCTGCCGCATCGCCCTGGTTTCCGCATTTAATCCCGTTTAAACTTGCTCCGTGAGATTGGGCGCAATCTTCAATTACTTTCAGATTGTATTTTTTCGCAATGCCATTGATTGCATCCATATTGCAAAGCCGGCCGTATAAATGCACAGGCAAAATCGCTTTTGTTTTTGAAGTGATTTTTTGTTCTATTAAATTTTCGTCTAAAAGGTAAGTATTGATATTGGGTTCAACCAAAACCGGCTTTAATCCTGCCTTTGAAACCGCTAGAATGCTGGCTATATAAGTGTTTGAAGGAACAATTACTTCATCTCCGGCTTTCATTAATCCTAATTCTTTATATCCTTCTAACACCAGGATCAATGCATCTAAACCATTGGCAACACCAATGCAATTTTTTACTCCACAAAACTCAGCAAATTCTTTTTCAAATCTTTTTACATGATCGCCAAGAATAAACCATCCGGAATCTAAAACGTTTTCGAATGAACGCAGAAGATTTTCTTTATCGCGCTTTGTAATTTCTTTTAAATTTAAAAACTCGATCATCACGCCGTTTTATTTATTGTTCCGTTTTTATCAACCTTGCCCATTGGCCTTGCCGGGTTGCCATATACCAGGCAAAACGGTTCCACATTTTTTGTAACCACGCTGCCGGCTCCTATCATTGCGTACTCTCCGATTTTAATACCACCAAGAATTGTAGCGTTAGCGCCGATAGAAGCGCCTTTTGCAATGGTTGTTATTTGAAATTGCTCCGGATATTTTTTTGAGCGCGGGTATTTATCATTTACGAAAGTCACATTAGGCCCGATAAAAACATCATCTTCTATTCTAAAACCGTCCCAAATATAAACGCCCGGTTTTATGGTTACGCGGTTTCCAATTACTACATCATTTTCTATAAAAGTGTGACAGTTGATATTGCAATTCTTGCCAATTATTGCCCTCGGTAAAATAACTGCAAATTGCCAGACACTTGTACCTTCGCCAATCCGAGTTGTCTGTACATCTGCTAATGGGTGTATGTTCATTTCAGTTTTTTGAATTCTTCATAATCTCTTATGTAATCACTTTCTTCATAAGGCATATTGGCTATACACATCTGAACAGCATTGTGAGTATACTGCATTTTATGCCAGCAATATTTAGGAAGAAAAATTCCCTGGTCTGCTGTTTCTAAAATAAACCGTTGCTGTTCTTCACCAGGCATTTCTGTGGTAACAATTATTTTTCCTGCGACTGCAACCAATATTTGCTCCAGGTGATGGTGAGCATGTCCGCCTCTATTGATGCTTTCGGGAGTAAAATAAGTCCAATAAACTCTTTTTACTTCAAAGGGTAGTGTATCCTTTTCTGCCACAGAAATATAGCCTTCAATAGTTTTTCCTATTTTGGGAAAGTTAATTATTTTGGGTTGTTGATAAATCATGTTTGTTGTCCAACCGGTCATTTTGGGGATTAAAAGATTCCAATTTTATCTAAAACGCCTTTTTAAATTTAACATTGTAACGGTTGTTCCTGGTAAAATGTAAAAAGAATAAAATTATTACTTTAAATAAATGTAAAGCAAAAATAATTACTGAAAGAGAAAGACGTTTTAAGTTGAAAATAAAACAGAAATATAGGATTTTTGTTTGTTTACTGAACCAGTCCTTTTGACGGGTTTCTTTGTTAGGAGTAATTTTAAAAAAAATGCCTTTTCCAATAAAAGATCTCATCTTATTCGATTTTGAATCTCAAAACCTTAGCTTAAAAATATCTCCTTTTTATTCTAACTTTGCGGCAAATATCATTACTGAACTCTATAAATCAATACTGATTATTTATTTCATTATTAGATGTCACGGAAATTAGCTTTCGTCATTCATTACTGAATTTGAAAAAGGGTGAACAAATATTATAATTCGTATTTAAGACAAATTGAAATTTTAGAATGAATTTTAAGGAATTAAAGATTGGGTACGTTCCTTACCTTCCCGATCTTTCTCAGCCTGCAGACAGGAGAAGATTTCCATTCTTTGCCAAAACTAATGACATTCCTTTCGAAATTGCGAACATTAATAAGTCCTATGACGTCATATTATTAACTGCACCATCTAATCTTAGCAAATGGCTTCTGTATAAAAAGAAGCATCCATCAACAAAATTTATCTTTGAAATGGTGGATAGTTTGATTTTTCCTTCAGATATTTTCAGTACGATTTTTAAAGGTTTCGGAAGGTTTATTCTCGGAAAAGAAACGAAGCTATTTATTAATTATAAGCTACTGATAATTAAATGGCTAAAGATTGCCGATATTATAGTTTGTTCCAGCAACGAATTGAAAAGAAACATAGAACAATGGAACAGTAACGTATTTGTCAGTCTTGATTATCTTCAAAATGAATACAAATTCCTTAAAACAGATTTCTCGATTGAAGGAAAAATGAAATTGTTATGGGAAGGCCAAAGTATAGTTTTATCTCATTTCTTGTCTTTTAAAGAAGTGCTCGAAAAAGTAAGTTCGTTTTGTGAATTACATATCATTACTAACAATGAATACCCTTTATTTGGCAATATTATTCAAAGAGATGTTGATAAAATTTTAAATGAATTGCCAATCGAAACAATATTTCATCCTTGGAATATTGATAAAAATAAGGAAATATTCGCCCAATGTGATTGTGGTATTATCCCCCTTAACAAAAAAAATAAAATGGCGTGGCATAAACCCGCAAATAAACTAATATCGTTTTGGTTTTCTGGTCTTCCAACCGTGGTTTCAGATACACCAGCTTATGTTGAATTAATGGAAAAATCAAGTTCTGAACTTTACTGCTCTACTACTAATGAATGGATTTCAAAATTAAAAATGATAAGAGATTTGTCTAAAAATGAAAGAGAGCAGATAGCAGTCAATAATTTTGATTTTGTAAATAAAAATTATTCGGTTACTGCATTAAGTGTAACGTGGCAAACAATTTTTGAAAAGCTATATTGACCTTCTTGATTCTTTAATCCTTTTCTGTTTTAACAGCAGCTAAAAAATGGTCAGTTGGGCTTGAGTGAGAAAGTAAAACTTTCATTCCAATAAAATTGATCATTTTTTCAAGCAGGCTGATATCAAAAACATGATGATGAAGAGAACGGTTTTTGAAATTGTCTGTTGATCTTTTCCTAAAATCAGCAATGGAACCGGCAAGTGAATCTCTTTTTAAATCATGTAATTGAAAAATTTCTTTAAGATGAGTAAAGTCGTCTTCAGTAGTATTATTTTCAAAATCATTTTGTAAATGCTCGAAAGAAGTTGTTGGTCTTCTATGATCAAAATTGCTTTCTTTTCTTGGAAGTATTAAAATAATACATCCACCGGTTTTAATTACCCTTTTCCATTCAAATAAAGACTTTATTGGATTTGCAATATGTTCAAGATTGTTACAACTTAAAACAAAATCATAAGTATTATTTCTTATCTGGTCCAGTAGCGTTCCTTCTGCGATATATTGAAATCCCTTTCTACCATCATATGTGTAGTTATTGCCTTGTTCAATTTCACCTTCCCAAATTGTTTCACTACTAAAATTGACTCCATCTATCGATTTTACTACAGGGTAAACCGGCAGATAACCATTTTTTGAAAACATTGCGCTTGGTCCACCAATTTCTAATCCGGATTTGTCTTTTACCAAATCTATCCATGCATTTAAGTTAGGAATTTTTCTGTGTAATATCTTGCAATACGATTTCCATAAAATAACATTTAACGGCTTTTCTTTTATAAATGAAACTAATATTTTGAATCTTAGGTTCAATGATGATTAATCTAATATTTTGAATACTCGCCCTTAAAAAGCACGATCGTAATTCCTGACACATGCTTTAATAAAAAGAAAATTCTCCTGGAAGAAATATTATTTTTATAATAGAAGCTCGGTCTACCTCCAGAAATTTCTCTAAGTTTTCGGCGGTAATAATGATAGGTGAACCTGGTGGTAAGACAAAGTTTATTTTTTTTTACCGCTTTTGCAATTTCCCGATAAGTTAGATAATTACAATAGTGATATATCTTATCTGCCCAAACCTTTGAGAATAAGTTTACATCATTGTTATAAAGTTTTTTTTCTGCTCGATAACGTCCGATACCAATTTTGCTATAAAACTTCACCTTTCTATAAATGGCATCCCAACTTTTAAGTTGATGAACTCTTGGCATAAAGATGTGTCCATCAATTAATAATTCTTTTATAGGAAAGAGATGAATTGAAAAACCCTTTTCAGCTAACACTCTGTGATTTTCCTTAAAAAAATGATCATGATCCCAAACGTGTTCCAAAACCTGGTTTGAAACTACAAAATCAAATGAACTATTATCGAACGGCCATTTGTCTTCCGACCTTATCATCTTTATTCTTTCTTCCCATTTTATTTCACGAGCATTTTCCTGTAAGTAAGAAAATGTTGTTTTGAAATAACCCTCTTCCTGCACCCCATGATCTAAAAGATCATAACCAAAAATCATAATTTTTTTTTGTGGATTAAAAAGTGGAAGATATTTGTTTAGATAATAGATCAAAATTCCGTTGCCACAACCAGCGTCTAAAATTTTTATAGTATCAGAATTTTGAAGAATTTTTTCATCCTTTATCATTGTATTTATAATGGAAAGTATATGCCTGTGGGTTATTGAAGTTGAATTTTTATTAGCGTCCACAATTAAATCCCGGTTATTCATTTTATAAAATTTTTAAAGAAAGACCTCAGTTAGTTATTATTAATTGACTTTTTTTTGAAACCAACAATTTATAACCTTTCACTAAATCAGCAATTTCATGTTTTCTACCAGATAAAATGAGAAAAAAACTTCGTGAGAAAGGTTCGATCATAAAAGTGGAAAACCACACGCTATAATAGCCAAAGGAATTAAAATGTTTTTTTGCATATTTTAACCTGCTACGGAGGTTCAAAAAAAGACGGAAAGCTTTTACTGAAGAAGTGCTTCCTTCACCCGTATGTATTGCCTTAATTTCTGAATTAAAAAAAGATTTTCCTCCAATTTCTGAAAGCCGTTTGGAAAAATCCACTTCTTCATAGTAGACAAAAAATTGTTCATCGAAGTAGCCGATTTTTTCAAATATGGATTTTCGCATAAACATACATGCGCCCATAACCTGGTCAACAAATCTGCTCGTTTTATGGTCCCAGTTTGCCATTATTATTCCAGGTTTAAAAATAGACGGTAGCATCTTTGATAAGCCTGTTGCGTCTCTGAAAATCCCCGAAGCTGTCGGAAACCTTGAACAACTTGGAGCGATTTTTCCATTGTCATTTAATAACTGGCATCCTAAAATGTCAACATCTTTTTTTTTCTCCATGAAGGTTACGCAATCTTTGAGGGTGTTGCCAAATAATTGAGTATCCGGATTCAAGAGTAAAATATATGGAGCCGTACTTAATTTAAAACCCTGGTTGCAAGCTTTTGCAAAGCCTCTGTTTTGTTTGTTTTGGATAATTGTTATCCTCTCGTTTAATTTAATTTGCCGCAATGACAAATCTTCAGAATTGTTATCAATGATAAATACTTTGTTTACAAAGTTCCTGTTATCTGTTGAAAAAATAGATTGAATACATTTTTGTAAGTAATCTCCACTATTCCAGTTAACAATTACGACATCAATCATTTTTTTCGAATAAAACTTTATTGGAACAACAAATCATTTTTGCAAAAGTTTGAAGTCAATGCGAAAATAAAGACAAATAGTGACTCTCTAAAAACTGGATAATTATTATTTACTCGCTGAACCAAACTATTATTTAACAATAAACAGGATAAAAATAATCGAAAAAAGTTGCTCTGACTGTAAAGTTTTAAACTTCATTCGAATTGGCTTAATTTCACGCCGAAATTTCAAAAAATGAAATCTTTATTTTTAGCGGGGGAAACATTAAAAGATTTTGAAGGTGTGAGCAAGAAGATAATTGAACAAATAAATGCTCTGGAACGTCTTGGCCTTAATGTGGTATTGTCCGATCTTAAGACTGACGATAAGAATAAATTTATTGGTCGCTACGTTGATGGACAAATCATAGATAAATATTCGAAAATAGATTTTCTTAGCAAATTACAGTCAAGGATCAAATATAAAAACTTATACAAGTATATAATTGCAAATAAAATAAAACTGGTTTATATACGATACGCACATTTCGCAAATCCGTTTTTTATTTCATTTTTAAAAAAACTTAAAAAAAGCGGGATAAAAGTTTTGTTAGAAATACCTACTTACCCTTACGATAAAGAATACGACAGTCTTAAGCTTACGATAAAAACTCTATTGTGGGTAGAACGGATGTCTCGAAGACATTTTAAAAATTTGGTAACGCTTATTATAACTTTTACTCCGGAAACAAAAATATTTGGAGTACCTGCAATTGAAATAAGTAACGGCATCGAAGTAAATTCTATCTGTATAGTTTCGCCTCGGGAAACAGATGATGAGATTCACCTTATAGGAGTCGCCTCAATTGCATACTGGCATGGGTATGATCGGGTAATCGAAGGAATAAAAAATTATTATAGGAGACACCAAAATATAAAACGAGTATTTTTTCACGTTATAGGAGATTCCTCAGATGCGGAATCCCTGAGATACAAAAAATTGGTGAAGCAATATAATTTAACGGAATACATCAAATTTCATGGGAAAAGATTCGGAAAAGAACTCGATGATCTTTTTAATCGTGCTGACATAGGAGTTGGTTGCCTTGGTTGCCACAGAAAAGGAATGAGGTATAGCAAATCGTTAAAAAACCGAGAATATTGTGCCAGGGGGATACCTTTTTTTTATTCAGAAACTGATGAATCTTTTGAGAAACAGAACTTTATTTTTAAGGTCCCTTCAAGTGATAGTCCTGTTGATATTATTGAAATTATCAAATTTATTGATAATAATAAATTTGACCGAAGTCAAATTAGAGAGTACGCCTTGAAAAATCTTACTTGGGATAGGCAATTTGAAAAAGTACTAAGTAAAGCATTACCTGCTTTCAAAATACCAAACACTTTTCATGCTTCTTTAAAAGATCGATTATTTTAAAGTAATTATTTTATATGGATTCAGGAGTCCACCATGGATTTCCATAACATAAAAAATAAACCCCGCCACCAACACTAAGAGCAAAAATATTCAATTTTTTAGCTGGCAGATAGAGGATGAAGTAAGGATATAAAAAAATTTGAGTTATACTAAAAAGTAGATTAAATCTTATCGAAAAAGCAGGTGCGCCCGAAAGAAACGATAATAAAAATATGGAAAGAATGTTGCATTTTAAAAACAGCATTAATCTTTTATCATCAATGAATTCTTTATTTTTAACCCTGACAAGTAAATAAAAACAACAAAGGATATTTAATATATTTAAAGAATTAAAGACGTTTACTGCTATACTCCCATTTTCTGAAATTTCAATGTAATTGTTAAGTTTCCCTGAAATACTGGAAGCATCAAAATTTCCCAAAAGATTCAGTAAGGGAAGTTTAACGATTCCTAAAATAAGAGACAACATTAAAATTGCAATATAAAGGCGACGATTTAAGTTTTTTGTATTAAAAAGTAAAAGGAGTAAATAAAATATGGCAGAGTAATGAAAGCAGGTAGCCAAAAGGACTAATGCAATAAATGTAATTCGTTTGTTCTTCACAAGGCTAATGAGAGATATTAAGAAAAACGAGGAGGCAAGGGCAATCCTGATTTGTGTCATTTCTTGCAATAAAAAGAAATAAGAAAAATAAAATAGAAGTGACAGATATGGGTTAATTGAAAGTCGCCTAATGGCAAAAACCTTTAATGATAAGCTCGACAATGCATAAAAGACCATAATTGCTACACAATAATTAGATTCAAATATTTTTCTTAAAAAGACAACTATGGCGATAAATCCTGGTTCAAATGCTAATAAATAATAGAACCCATTACCGATAATTTCATAAATATTATTAAAAACATACTGGTAATTTTGATAATCCTTGGATACACTAACATCTTGGCATCCTGCCAAAAAAGCCAGAAAGATTACTATAAAACAAAGCAAATAATTATTCTCAAATGGGGTAAATTGATACTGAATTGCAATAAGTGCCAGAAATATAAAATATATAATGTAAATAAGCATTAATGAAATAGTCTCATTTTATGTCAGGAATTGTTCGTATTTTATCGATTGCTAGATCGTGCTAAAATTGAAGGTCTGCTTCCCTTACTATTGGAAAAATGTTTCTATTAATCGATTTTCAATTTTAATAAATTCATTATCCATAATATTAAGAACACAATAAAACAGGCTACAAAAGAAAATATAATTGCAGTTTTAAGCTTACTAGCTACTATTTTTTGCATAGGATAATTTGCAGCATCAATTATTTGCATTAATGGAATCCGTTTGAGGTATTGATATCTTGCTACTTCAAGATTTTTAAACATTTCTGCATAAGCGCCGCTATAAACCTGGATATTTGCCTCTTGTTTAAGGACCGGGACCTGTGCTGCAGAAAATGCAGGATTTAAATTTACATCTTGAATTTCTGCCTTGCTGCCAATGCTTGAATTGACATTACCTTTCATAACTGCTACACGCTTTTCTAATATATCAAGCGTTTCTTTTGCTTTTTTTGTACTGATGTCGGTGTAGAATTCATTTGTTTTCTCAACTAATCTGTCTGTAAAATCCTTAGTAAATTTTTCGTTCGGATTAGTGATAGTGACCTCATAAATATTATATTTTCTGTCTGGCTTATCAGCAGTTATATAATTTTTTGCGAAATCCTTGTAGGACTGGTATAATAAGCTATCCTGCGCGTAAGTAAATGCCGATCTTGATTGACCGACAGGGAAATGAATGTTCCTTTCCTTTTTAGCATTGTTATCCTGATTCTGCTGAAGAAAATATTCTATAAGTGTGTACGGTTTATTTTGGAAGGTATCAATTGAAAGCAGTGTTCCTTCTATCATTCTTCTGCTTTTCAATATTTCAAGAATATTATCTCCGGAAAATACATCCTGACCATCACCAATATTTACACCGAACTGTGCAGCAAGGCTGATTGTGCCTGACATACCTTCTCCTTGATCTAAGGCAAATGTCAACCGGCTTTTGTAAGTCGTTTTCTGTTTGCTAGCATAATAAATACCTGCCACGCCTGCCAATAATCCGACAATCAGAAAGAGCCACCATTTATTTAGTAATTCTCCAATAAGTGCACGAATGTTTTCATTCGATTTTTTTTTAATATGCGGTTCTGTTAGCATAGCATTTTATATTTTTTTACCCTTCTATAGTTTCAGAACATTTGCCATTATTCCGAGAGATGAAACCATCAGAGCTAATTCCGCAACCGTCAGCCGCGGCCTGTTATTTTTTTCTTTTTGAGGTACATATATCTCCGAACGTGGTGTAACTGAAGGATATGTTTTAAACCACAAAAAATGCTTTACTGAAGCTGCTTTGCCATCAGGATAAATTACCACAGCTCCCGATTTACGAGCAAAATTTGTGAAATTTCCAGCTTGTTGAACATAATATTTCAAATTTTTATTAGGAGCATAGGTTACAATTGTAGGAAAATAAACCTCTCCGGAAACCTTAACCAAATTTGAACTTCTTTCAACAGATAATACATCGCCATCCTCCAATGCGAGGTTGTCGGCACTTTTCGGGTTGTTTAATGCATGCTGAAGATCTACACTTATGAGATCATACGTTTTATAAACCTCGTCCCTCAGTCGTGGGTTTTGTGTAATACTATCCGGATTTATATTTAAAATTCGTTGAAACAAGGCTTCTTTTTCAACCTTCGTCAGATCAGATTTTATTGGCCTGCGTATAGTAATTGAATTACTGTCAGCAGCTGCTCTAAAGCCGCCGGCACGTTTGAGAATGTCAGTGATTTTGTCACCGCTGTTTTCGAGTACATACTTACCTGGACTTTTTACAGCTCCTAATACTAGCACTGTTCGCTGTTCGCTATATCCAGGAAGCTTCTTGACTATTATCATATCAAACGGTTGGAGTATTATATCCTCTCGGTTTTTTTTCGTCAGGTCAATCGCAAAAACGTTACTTTCATTATGGTTAGCCTTCCCGATATTCGCATTTCTGATCCTCCTGGAAATTTCAATGTTGGACGAATCGCCGGATTCCGAAATCCCCCCAACGGCAACTAATAAATCACGTAAAGACAGATTTTTTCTCCAGGTAATTTTACCATGTTTTCGTACGTTTCCCTCAATAGTAACATAATTGCTATCTTGAAATTCAAACAGGGAATGAACTACCACTGAATCATCTCTATGGAGAAGAACATGCTGGTGGATTTCTCTCAAAGAATCAAGGTTCACTGAAAAAATTGTGGGAAGTTTGTTTTGCATTGAGCGGAAAACAAAGATCCTATTGGTATACGCATCTCTTGCCAGGCCGCCGGCTTTTTCAATTAACGAGTCCAGTGTTAACTGTGCCGTTAACTCGTAAGCGCCTGGCCGTATAACTGCACCCGAAAGAAAAATGCGATTGCCAAAATCTTCTTGCAACTTTCTTACCCTGTATTGGTCGCTGCCATTTATTTTAAAACTGCTGTATTCATTGGCGCCAAGATCTATAATTTTCTTTTCAGTATCTGTAAGTCTTATAACGGTAACGGCTCCCCTGTATGCATCATCGGTAAAGCCACCACAATATTTTAAAAGATCGCTAAAAGTTTCATTATCCAGCATTTCATACTTACCCTCTCTTTTTACATTGCCGGATAAAGTGACTCTGTCATGATAATAGGGGATTCTAATTACATCTCCTTCCTGCAGAAGAATATTATCTTTTTGATTCCCGTCTACCAAAAAATCATAGAGATCTGCGGTCGTCTTTACTTTGTTTCCCCGAATCACTTGTATCGTCCGATAGCTTCCCATTACAGATGGTCCACCACACAAGTAAAGAATATTATACAGGGTAGTTAAGGAAGAAACGGTGAAAGTCCCCGGTTTTTTTGCTTCTCCAATTACTGTTACGCGGATACTTCTGATTTTACCCAAAGTTACCTGTACTTTTGTTTTACCCGTATTAATCGCCTTGTAAATGGTAGAAGCTAATTTATTCTTGATCCTTTCTGTAGCGTCTTCAATACTCAACCCGCTAATATAAATTGGCCCGACATTCGGAATATATATTTCGCCTGACTCGTTAACAGTGACGTCATATTTTTTTTCACTGTAACCGTATACTGAAATTATAAGCGCATCATCGGGTCCCAATACATAACCGACCGGTGCCGGAATACGTAAATTGGGTTCAAAAACAAGGCTACTGGACGTAAAAAGCTCTGAACCAAAAATTGACTGGTCATTTTTAAAATATTGCTGATCTTTATATAATCCCGATGTGTCATAGGGGTGAGACCCAGCAGGGCTTGTAGTTTGATCACTTTTGGTTGTGGATGTAAAGCTTTTATTTTTGACTAGTTGTAATCTGTCTCGCAGTTTTTTGATCTCCGAATCCGGTAATCCTTTTCGAGCAACCATTTGGTACATTTGTGACTCTGTAAAGCCAGACTCTAAAGCTTTATTGTAAAAGGCAGTAAGTTGACTATCACTATAATCGTCAATGTTAGTATGACTTAAATCCGCAGTTTCAAATAAACTATTTTGAGCAAGCAGTTGGTTTGAACAAAAAAGGAATATGAACAAAACAAATAGTACTCGTTTGACTATTTTCATTTATTTCTTTTTTAAAGTTTCCCGGCATCGGATCAGTATAAAAAAATCGTTTGCGAAGGTAATAATAATTTGTTTATAGTATTTTTGAAACCTGCGGCAACAGTAATATAAAGAGGCCCGCCGGGGAGTTTCACTCCATTATTTATCTCATAAAAATAGGGAGAAAAATGCAGAAAAAAACAGGCTTTGCTACATTGCTTCTGATTATAATTTCGTTAGCTGCTTTCGCACAAAACAAGCAAGAAAAGAAGTTGATAGAATTTGGATGGGATTACCCAAATTCAAGCTTTATTGCTCATAACATAAATCATATGCAAGATGTTCCGTTCGATGGGACCGTTTTTTCATTTGATAAAGGAATCTATAATGCTTTTGATTCAGCGAAATTGCCAGATGCCACATTTGATTATGATATTCTATCAAAAATCGAATGGCAAAAATTGACAGACAACTTCTTATTTATGCGTGGCGCTTCCTATTCGGGAGCGCATTGGCTTGACGACAATATTTGGAATCAAATTATTGAAAATCTAAAAAAAATTTCAAAAGCGTTGGCACTTTCCAAAGCAAAAGGTGTTGCTTTTGATCCGGAATATTATTACAAGGAAGCTAAATTTAATCCGTGGATTTATGATCATCAGGTTTATAACGGTCTTTCGTTTGACCAGGTTGGAAAATACGTAGAAAAAAGAGGGAAAGAATTTATACAGGCGCTTGAGAGTTATAAGCCTAATGTAAAAATCCTCTTTTTCTGGTTTCTTGGATTGGTGTACGATCAAAGCTTGCATAACCAACTTTCGCAAACAGGAATGGCTTTATACCCCTTCTTTATAAAAGGAATTTTGGAAGGAAAAAATAATGCTGCAGAAATTATTGATGGCAACGAATTGTCCTATGGGTATCAGAACGTTGCTAGTTTTGTGGAAGCTGGCGAAGACCAACGTCAAAAAGGAGCTGCTTTTATTCGCGATTCCTTAAAACCAAAACTTCAAAATGTTTCTTTGGCTCAGGCTATTTATTTTGACCTCATTTATGCAAAAAAACCTGAATACGATAAAGGGTTTGATAATCAAACAAAAGAAAAATGGCTATGGAATAATCTATATAATGCTTTTAAGACAACCGATAAATATATATGGTTGTATAGTGAAAGAATAGATTGGTGGAACGGAAAAATAGATCCAGGTGTTATTGAAATTATTAAAGATGTAAGGAATAAAATAAAGACTCAAAACGATAACCGGCGCAATCAAATTAATGGATATTCACTGCTTTTCAGTTTAAAAAAGGATCAACCGAATACTCACCCCGGATTTTATTATGACTATCAAAAAAATAGCAAAAAACTTTATATACAACTTTTGGATACAACCATTAGCAGTATTAAAATTTATAACAACTCAAGGTTAATCTTAAATTATAGAAAAGTACTTGTAAATTCTACAATTGATCTTAATAATATTTATTATAAAAATGGAAACTTAATCATAATGGCAAAAAATAGTAAAGGATTAGTTTCAGTTGCTTACGTCAATTAAAGTAAACAGAAATCTAATATGGTATTTATCACTAGTTGATGATGATGACTTAGCTTTTTTATTCGTCAACTGCTACTGAGGGATTTATAAGTCGCAAACATCTTTGTTGCAACATTCTCAGGCTGATGCATCTTTTTATAATACAATATCGATTGCCTGGAAATCTCTTCTCTCATCTCTCTGTTGGTGATTAAAAATTCCAATACTTCTGTTAAGTTATCAATGGTAGCGTTTTGAACAGGTAAATTATTAATTTCCTGAAATAGTTTTAACCGGGCCGGAGCTATATATGCAACTACTACTTTTCCCATTTCAAGCGCCTGTTGCGCAGCTACGCCATATGCTCCCCAAATAAGCTGATCAATATAGATGTCGGCTTCCATCAGCAATTGCTGGTATTCTTCATTTGGCAGGTCTTTTAATAATCTAAATTCAAAAGGAATATTTTTTTCCTTTAGCTTTTCAATCGCTTTTAGAACAAATTTGGTTCCTTTTGCTATAGACGCTGTGGGACTGTGTATTATTATGACTTTTTTCTCCGCTGACAGGTTTTTAATTAAGTTGTTTTGCGTTTTATTAGCCGAAGCATGAGGAACAATTCCCACTTTGCTGGTAATTTTTCGATCAATAAAAGTTTCTGCATCCCAAACTATAATTCCATAGTCAAGTTTTGCTAAACAACGAACAATCTCATTTGAGTCGTTATTTGATTCATGCTTCCGTTCGTAGCCCTCATCATAATAGGCATATTTATAATAAGGATTTAAGGTAAGTTCAATTTCAGGCATCCGGATATCGGCTCCTACAAATGTTACGAATCTATATTTTGCAAGTTTAGCTATCAGCCAATAATGAATCTTCCTTTTAGTCCCATACACGTGTACGATATCGCACCAAAGTAAATAACGAATTAGAATAATAAGGCCTTTGATTTTGTAAAAATATTGCTTAATTGTGCCGGGATTATTATCAGTACAAATACATTCTATTTCCGAATAATTATTATAGACACTTCTGTTAAAATCAAAACTTAATGATTTTACGGGAATATTAATTTTTTTAAAACCTATTGTCAGGCTATTTAAAACCGAAGCACAGTTAGTTCCATACAATAAAACGTCGCGGTCTGTTTTTCATGTTTTATTTAAAATTCCTTATATCATGCACCAATTGAATAGCCTTTTTTGTTTCCATCAACGGAAATCCTTTGCCCGCTAAAATATTTTCATATGATTTGGTGTGAAGTTCGGTAAAACCATCACTAAACTCAAAAGATTCTCTATCAATATTTAATGCCCTGAAAGTTCTTTTTCCAGCAGCTTTACATTTTCTGGTAACTCGTATTGGCATCAATACTTAAACGCCAATTCACAATTGCATTTTCCAATTCCAATATTCCCGAAGCGGTGCTGGCGGAATGTTCCGTTAACATTATTTTCTTTAACTTCACCAAAAATCCACATCAGCATATCAAAAAAATGAACGCCAATGTTGGTGGCAATTCCGCCGCTTTTTCCATGTCGCCTTTCCAGCTGGCATAATACCAATGTCCACGGCTCGTGATGTAATCCAATTCTACCTGGTGTTTTTTCCCTTTTGGTTCTGCTTCAATTTTTTCTTTTAATGCGATAATTGCCGGATGCAATCTTAGTTGTAAAATCGTAAAAATCTTATTGCCTGTTTCTTTTTCTATTTCTGCCAGCGCATCAATATTCCAGGGATTTAAAACAACCGGTTTTTCACATATAACATCAGCGCCTATACGCAGTCCAAAACGAATATGTGCATCATGCAAATAATTAGGACTGCAAACACTTACAAAATCAGTTTTTATTCCTTTGCGTTTTAGTTTTTCGATATGCCTGTCGAAACGCTCAAACTCGGTAAAAAAATCTGCTTCAGGAAAATAACTATCCAATATGCCGACAGAATCGTTTTTGTCCAAGGCCGCAAGAAGGTTGTTCCCAGTATCTTTTATTGCTTTCATGTGTCGTGGTGCTATATAACCACCGGCACCAATCAATGCAAAATTTTTCATTATTAATATTTATGTTTTGGTATATTTTTATTTACAGTAAACAAACTTTTATTTGCAATTTTTATTTTTTCACTTCTGAAAGTTATTTTATTCTTTTAACAGCATTGTTTTGCAACAAATATTCCTGCTTACTTTCCGGGCAAACAGCTTTATTTTCAGAATTAAAAATGAGTTTTTGACCATATTCACTCATCCAACCTTTTTGTCTTCCAGGATTGCCAACAATTAACGCATAAGGAGCAACATCTTTTATTACCACTGCTCCAGCTCCAATAAAAGCATATTCGCCGATGGTATGCCCGCAAACTATCGTTGCATTAGCGCCAATGCTCGCGCCTTTCTTAATCAACGTTTTTTTAAATTCTTCCTTTCTGCTGATAGCGCTTCTCGGATTAATCACATTTGTAAGTACCATGCTTGGGCCCAGAAAAACATCATCTTCACAAATAACGCCTTCATAAATACTAACATTGTTCTGCACGCGAACATTATTTCCTAAAACTACTTTTGGAGAAACTACCACATTTTGCCCAAGGTTGCAATTGTTGCCAATAACTGCTCCCGACATCACATGGCTAAAATGCCAGATTTTCGTTCCATTACCGATAATACAGTTGTCATCAACAAATGAAGAAGGATGAACGAAGTAGCTCATGTACTTTTTTATTTTACAACATTTTTTAAATATTCTCCGTAGCCGCTTTTTTCAAATTTTGAAGCAAGTTGCATCAATTGGTCTTTATCAATAAAATGCATTCTGTAGGCGATTTCTTCTAAACAACCGATTTTAAAACCTTGCCGTTTTTCTATTACTCTTACAAATTCGGTGGCATCATGTAAAGATTCAAAAGTGCCCGTATCAAGCCAGGCAAATCCACGATTTAAAACGGCCACTTTTAATTTTTTATTCTCAAGATATTTTCTGTTTACATCAGTAATTTCATATTCTCCACGCGGCGATGGTGAAATATTTTTTGCAATTTCAACAACAGAATTATCGTAAAAATATAAGCCTGGAACCGCATAATTTGATTTTGGTTTTGCCGGTTTTTCTTCAATGCTCAATGCCACATTATCATTATCAAACTCAACAACTCCGTACCTTTCAGGGTCACTTACCTGGTAAGCAAAAATGACTGCTCCGTCAGGGTTAGCAGAAGCCTGCAACAATTTCGAAAATCCACTGCCGTAAAAAATATTATCTCCTAAAACCAGCGCAACCGAATCTTTTCCAATAAATTCTTCTCCTATTACAAATGCCTGTGCAAGTCCGTTTGGCTTTTCCTGAACTTCATATTCAAGATGGCAACCCCATTGTTTTCCATCTCCCAGTAATCGCTTAAACTGCGGTTGATCTTCAGGAGTGGTAATAATTAATACTTCTTTTATCCCTGCCAACATTAAAGTTGATAAAGGATAATAGATCATCGGCTTATCATAAATAGGCATTAATTGTTTACTGATGCCCATCGTAATGGGATAAAGTCTTGTGCCGGAGCCGCCTGCGAGAATAATACCCTTCATTGTTGGTTTAGAAGTTTAGAGTTTAGGGCTTAGGGATTGAGATCGTTTTAAATTACTTAATCCACCCGTAATTGGTTCAATTCTTAATCTTGCTTCTATTAATTCTTCCTTGGTTATAAATGCAAGTTCGTTAGAGATAATTAGTTGGTTCAATAGTTCAATTGTACTTGAATAAGCAATTGTGTAAAAATGTGATTGATCGTTTTTGCTCATTCTGCTACTTCCTTCGGCCGTATTACTTGCTGTTGAGATGCACGCTCTTCGCATTTGTGAAACCAATCCAAATTTTTCTTCAACAGGAAATTTGCTGGTCAGTTTATAAATATACACGCATAATTCTTTTGCTAATTTCCAAACCTCTAATTTCTCAAACGAATAAATATACATAGTACATCACTTTAAAAACTTTTCAGCCACTCAACTCTCAACCTTCAACTCTCAACTCTTCACACCATATTGTTCTTCATAATAATTCTTATAATTTCCGCTCGTAACGTCATTGAGCCATACGCTGTTGTTCAAGTACCAATCTATTGTTTTTGACAAACCTTCTTTAAATTGTAATGAAGGTTGCCAGCCTAATTCGTTTTTTAATTTGGTAGCGTCTATGGCATACCGTAAGTCGTGGCCGGCGCGATCTTTTACAAATGTGATCAGTTTTTCTGAGGTTCCTTTTTCACGGCCCAGTTTTTCATCCATTTGCCTGCACAATTCTTTAATAATGTCAATATTTTTCCATTCGTTATGTCCTCCGATATTATAAGTTTCACCAACTTTTCCATTATGCATTATCGTATCGATTGCTCTCACATGATCTTCTACATATAACCAGTCACGCACGTTTTCTCCTTTGCCATAAACAGGAATCGGTTTGTTATTAATGATATTATGAATAGAAAGAGGAATTAATTTTTCAGGAAAATGAAATGGCCCATAATTATTAGAGCAATTTGAAACGATTATAGGTAATTTATAAGTGTGATAATACGCTCTTACAAAATGATCGGAAGAGGCTTTAGATGCTGAATACGGGCTTCGTGGATCATATGCGGTTTCTTCAGTAAAGAACCCGGATTCACCCAAACTCCCATACACTTCATCTGTGGAAATATGATAAAATAATTTTCCTTCAAAATTGTCCTTCCACTGCTCCTTTGCCACTTGCAACAATGAAACGGTGCCCAAAACATTCGTCTTTACAAACGCCAACGGATCAGTGATAGAGCGATCTACGTGGCTTTCGGCTGCAGTGTGCAATACATTGGTAAATTGATATTTTTCAAAAAGACTTTTTACCAATTCCATATCAAGAATATCACCTTTTACAAAAGTGTAGTTTGGCTTTCCTTCAATATCTTTTAAATTTTCAAGATTGCCGGCATAAGTTAGTTTGTCAAGATTCACAATTGTGTAATCGGGATATTTATTTACAAACAAACGCGTCAGATGTGAACCGATAAATCCTGCGCCACCGGTAATTAGGATCACTTTTGCCATTGGGTATTTCAATTTTAAACAGGTGCAAAAGTATCAATTAATTTCTGCATTGAAAGTGTTGACACGGCAATCCTATAATCGCTAAATCGAACAAAACCAGATAAAGTAAACCAACTTTTTCCCGGCATTTTTATTTTATAGGAATCAATTAACCAATAGATCTCTCTCCGCAAAAATTTACCGTTTAACTTTGCAGACTATGCATTATGCTTCAATAGAAAATTTAACCAAATCTTTTGGCGTCAGAACTCTTTTTAAAGACATCAGTTTTTATATAGAAGAAGGTGATAAAATCGCGTTTGTGGCGAGAAACGGAAGTGGAAAGTCGACTCTTTTAAAAATAATTGCAGGGCTTGATACGCCTGATACAGGAACGGTTTGGATTCACAAAGACGTAAAAGTCATAATGCTTCAGCAGGAAACTGCTTTTGAAAATGATTTATCTATTTGGGATAATATTTTAAATCTTGATAATCCTGTTGTTAAACTGGTAAAAGAATACGAAATGCTTCTGGAAGAAGGATCTGAAAATGAACATCGGATCAGTGAGCTGGTTTCAGAATTAACAGAAGCAAATGCGTGGACTTTTGAAAGCGATCTGAAACAGATTTTAGGAAAATTAAATCTTCATCATCTTAACGAACCGGTTAAAAATTTAAGTGGTGGACAACGCAAGAGAGTAGCGCTGGCGCAGGCTTTAATCGAATCCCAGTTGCATGAAGGAAAATGCATGTTGATTCTCGATGAACCTACGAACCACCTGGATGTGGAAATGATTGAGTGGCTTGAAAACTTTTTAGCAAGTAATAAAAGCACTCTATTGTTGGTAACCCATGACCGCTATTTTTTAGATGCGGTTTGCAATGAAATCATTGAGTTGGATGATGAAAAGTTGTACGTCTATAAAGGTGATTACGATTATTTTTTGGAACAAAAATCATTGCGCCAGGAAATTCAGCAGAGCGAATTACAAAAGGATAAAAATATTTTCAGAAAAGAACTGGAATGGATGCGCAAGCAACCAAAAGCGCGCACCACAAAATCAAAAAGCCGGCAGGATGCTTTTGTGGAAGTTGAAGAAAGAGTGAATCAGAAAAAAGAAGTGGCAGAAGTTTCGCTTCAGGTGAAGATGACGCGAATGGGTGGAAAGGTTTTGGAGATGAAAAAAGTGTATAAAGCTTATGGCGATAAAGTGATTATGAAAGGGTTTGATTACACTTTTAAAAAAGGAGAAAGAATAGGAATTGTTGGAAAAAACGGTACAGGAAAATCTACATTTTTAAAAGTGGCTTTGGATCTCATTCCGCCGGATAGCGGAAAAATAAATCATGGAGAAACTATTGTTTTCGGAAATTTTGCACAGGAAGGTTTGCAATATAAAGAAGACAAAAGAGCGATTGAATATGTGAAAGATTTTGCGGAATTTTTTCCTTTGGCTGATGGAAGCAAGATCAGTGCTTCGCAGTTTATGGAAAAGTTTGGGTTTACTCCCCAACAACAATTTACACCGTTAAGTAAATTAAGCGGAGGCGAGAAAAGAAGACTGCATCTGCTCAGCGTGCTTTTTAAAAATCCCAATTTCCTGGTTCTGGACGAACCTACCAATGACCTCGATTTGCAAACGTTAAGAACATTGGAAGAATTTTTGCAGGATTTTCCCGGCTGTATTTTGATTGTTAGCCATGACCGTTATTTTATGGACCGGCTGGTTGACCATCTTTTTGCTTTTGAAGGAAACGGAGAGATAAAAGATTTTCCGGGAAATTATTCTCAGTTCAGAATGTGGAAACAGTTGGAGGAAAATAAACCGCAGAAGGCAGAAGCGAATTTGCAAAAAGCAAAAGGCGATCAAGAAAGAAAAAGTGATGCAGATTCCGATAAATCCGCCAGTTCAAAAAAATTTTCTTTCAAAGAAAAAACTGAATTTGAAAAATTGGAAAAAGAAATTGCAGAGTTGGAAAAAGAAAAAAAATTGTTGGAAGTAAAGCTGAGTAACGGTTCAAAAGAATTTGAAAAATTGCAGGAAACTTCTGAAAGAATAAGTGATATCATTGTGCTTCTGGACAAAAAAGAAATGCGATGGTTGGAATTGAGCGAGAGGGCCGAATTATAAAGATCCGCCAATAAAAGGAACAAAACATCTGAATGAAAAACTGGTTTGCATCCGATTTGAATTTTAATTCACTTTATCCAAAGCCCATACAGGAGGTGGCTGAAAAGCATTGGACACCAATAAATGTTGCAAAGAAGGCCGCAGCTTTTTTGGCTACTTCAGATAATGTAAAAGTGCTTGACATCGGGAGTGGCGCAGGAAAATTTTGCCTTGTTGCCGCACATGAATATCCTCTTACTACTTTTTATGGAGTTGAGCAACGGCAGAATTTGGTCAATCTTTCAATTGGACTGGCAAAAGAACTGGAGCTTGAAAATATTAATTTCAAATGTGACAATATCTGCAACATTGATTTCACAAAGTATGACCATTTTTATTTCTATAATTCCTTCTATGAAAATGTGTCAGGCACTCAAAAGATTGATTCAACTATAAAATATTCAGAAGATTTATATGATTACTACAACCGCTATTTATACCGGCAATTGAAAAAGAAACCTGAAGGCACAAGATTAGTTACCTACCATAGTTTTGGAAGGGAAATGCCTGCAGAGTATGAAGTGGTGAATACAGATTACAATGAATTTCTAAAATTCTGGGTAAAAATTTAATAAAGCCCAATGAAAATCTTCACATTTCTTGCCGCGACATCTATTGTTATACTTTTTTCAGAAATCTCGAATCCAACTTATGCACAGGCAGTAAACAAAGGAATCGTTCGAATTCTTTATTCGCCGAATCATCCTGAAAATACTTTGATTCCTTCAAAAAATATTGGTGGTGCAATTGACGGACATTTTAAAGGCGACATCGATAAGATGCTTACTACCCAAAATATTTCAGAAATGAAATTGGCCGGTTTAAAGCCGGTAAGTTACCGCTTAAGAACAGAATTGGCAGGTGAAGTATGGCATTGGAACCCAAATGGAAAATGGAGTGACAGCGTCAACCAACAGGGCTATTGGATTTCTGATACAGTTTCTAATCAACCGATTCAGCTTTCATGGGGCTATCGTCTTCCAAGAAGAGGTAATACCCATGACCAGGCTAACGATGATGGTTACTCGAGAATTACAGATGGCGATACGTCAACTTTCTGGAAAAGCAATCCTTATCTGGATTCAATTTTTACTCATGAATCGAACGATCTTCATCCTCAATGGATAATTATTGATCTTGGAAAAAATTATCCAATAAATGCTTTGAATGTTTTATGGGGAAACCCTTATGCATTAAAATATAAAATAGATTTTGCAAAAGGTTATGATCGGCAATATTTCGATCCTTTCGAACCTGGTATTTGGCGGGCTTTTGCCATAAATGTTATTGATAACCGAAAGGACAGAAACCGTATCAGAACGATTTCAAATAAATCTCTTATGGTTCGGTTTATTCGCATTTCTTTTACTGAAAGTTCAAAAACTTCTTCAAAAATTTCTAAAGATATAAGAGATAAAACCGGATTTGCTATAAAAGAAATTCAAATAGGAAAAATTGATGAGAATGGAAGGTTTACTGATTATGTCCATCATTCACAAGATCACCGCCAAAGTGTTGTGTATGTGTCTTCTACTGATTCGTGGCATACTTCTAGAGACCTCGATTCGAATGTAGAACAACCCGGCCTTGATCGGTTTTTTACAAATGGACTTACAGCCGGAGAGCCCGCTCTATTGCCTGCCGCACTCTTGTATGATTCGCCGGAAAACGTTTTATCGCTTTTAAAATATTGTAAAGCAAAACATTATCCGATTAATGAAATTGAGATGGGTGAAGAACCCGAAGGGCAATTAGTTTCTCCAACAGATTACGCAGCACTTTACCTTCAACTTGGAAAGAAATTAAGAACGTTGGATAAGAACTTTAAAATGGGTGGACCAGGTTTCGCTTCACTTTCCGCGGAAGAAGAAGACAGCACGACTTTTACTGAAGCAAAATGGACAACACTTTTTTTGAATTATTTGGAAAGCCACAAGAGCCTCAATCTCTTCAACTTTTTCACTTTTGAATGGTATCCTTTTGATGATTTGTGTGCCCCCTCGGCTCCACAGTTAGCTGCTGCTCCCGCAATGCTTTCAATGGCGATGAAAAATATTCAAGATGTTTTACCGATTAACACTCCAATGTATCTCACTGAATATGGTTATTCAGCGTATGAAGGCAAACCGGAAGTAGAAATTCAGGGTGCATTGATGTATGCGGATATTTTAGGAAAATTTTTGGAACTGGGTGGAAAAAAAAATTTCCTGTATGGTTATGAGCCGGCTTTTCTTCAACAATCATCCCATTGTGGTTATGGAAATAATATGCTTTTGGGTTTGGATGATTCCGGGAAAATCGATTATAAAACCACTGCTTTTTTTACCACTCAAATGATTACAAATTTTTGGGCGCAACCGGCCGATTCGATGTTGGAAATTTTTCCATCAGATTGCAATATTAAGAATAGAAAAAATCGTCCACTTATTGCTGCCTATTCAATTCGAACTCCTTCAGGTAAATGGTCTGTAATGCTTATCAATAAAGAACCCCACAAAGCATTTAATGTTGATATAAACATTGAAAATACGTCTGACAAAAAAATAATTTTTTGGAAACCGACACATTTAATTCAATACAGTAACGAACAATATAAATGGAAAGCCGATGGTGTAAATGGCCATCCTGTGCGAAGTCTTCCTCCGGTAATTGAAAAGACAGACCGAAGTTTGAATATCGCTTTGCCGCCTTTTTCATTAACAGTAATCAATTGATAAGAAAAGAAAAATCTTTACTTTTTGTTTGTTTGCTGTCAGAATTTAAGTGAATTAATCTTGATAATAATGAAGCGGTAAAGAAAATCACAAATTTACGGTGCGAGTCTTTTTATGATCCAGGTATTATTTTCGTCTAAAGAATATTGCAACCTGTCGTGAAGTCTGCCTGGCTTTCCCTGCCAGAATTCGATTAGGTTAGGTTCTACAGCATATCCCCCCCAAAATTGGGGACGTGTAACTTCCTGCTCATTAAACAGATCATAATATTTTTTCATGTTCTCCTGCAACAAATCCGCACTCCCGATTACCCTGCTTTGTGGTGAACTCCAGGCACCCAATTGGCTTTCGCGCGGCCGAACAGAAAAATATTCATCACTTTCTTGAGCACTTGTCTTTTTTACTTTTCCTTCAATTCTTACTTGCCTTTCTACTTCTTTCCAAAAGAAAACCAGGGCTGCATGCGAATTTTCCGCTATTTCATGCGCTTTACGACTCTCATAATTTGTATAAAAAATGAATTCATTTTCTTTTATTCCTTTCAATAAAACTATACGTGCAGAAGGTTTTCCTGAAGCGTTGCATGTTGCTAAAGTCATTGCATTCGGTTCCTCGACACCAGCGTTAATTGCATCCTCCCACCAGTTTTCAAACTGTTTTATCGGATCATGATCCACATCTTTCTCTTCCAAAGATTTTAACTGGTAAATTTTGCGCATTTCGGCGATTGAATTATTATTCGGCATAATTGTTTATTTCAAATTGATGCAGCAAATTTTGTAAAATCAATTCCATCAAAGACAAAAGAAGCAGTAATAATATAACGCTTTTTATTGAATTAGTAAATTTTGTTATGAAAATAAACGCTAATATTACCTAAACAACGGTATTCGAATTTTCCTTATCACTATTTCTGTTGTCGGTGGCCTCTACTTTTGATGAATCAGAAGCGCCCGATTCAGCCGTATTGCCCAACTTGTTTTTTAAACCTTCCTTAAGGCTATCAAAGCCGTCTTTAAGATTATCCGTTGGCGATTTAAATAAATAAGCCGAAACCATTATACCTATGGCGGCTATAGCTGCAATGTAAAGTCCAAATCCCACAAATGCAGATCCCATTAATGAATTTGTAATTTCAGAATAATACCAAAAGGTAAAGAGTAATGCAATAACTCCGGCTAATAAAGTAACCGTCCACATAGTTTTGTCAAGGTTCTTTTTTTGGTCATCTATATAAGCGATGATACCTGCAACGACAAAGCAAATAAAAACTATAATGCCTTCTTTGTGCATTCCATTTGCGCTTTGTGTATAACCAAACATTGAGATAGATACCCACGGTAAAAACATTGAGATGAAACCAACCGCAGAAGAGATTAAAAGAAATTTTCTTTGTTTACTCATTAGATTAAAATTCATGATCAGAAGTTTTAAAGTTAATAATTGAAGCTAACTACTTTCATAAACTACAGATCATGTTAACCAAGTAAATATAAAGAAACTTATATAAAGCCTACAGTGAATTTTTAGTAGTAGAAACTATTTTATTTTGATTAACCATCATCTCAAGATTAGCGATCATTTTGGCTTTTTCTTCTTCATAAATGGCAACCTGGTTTTCCAATTCATGCAAACGTGAAAGGCCAATTTCAAGTTCTTTTTCTTTATTATGGATTTCTACAAGATCTTTTCTCATCTCATCGTTTTCACTATTCAAACGCGCATTTTCGCTTTCCAGTTTTGAATATTGTTTTTTTGCATTGATCTCTGCAGCCAGTGATAATTCCAATTCTTTTTCCCGTACTGCCGCGGCTTCGAGCTGTCTTTGCAACAGCCCAATATTATTTTGCATAGATTGGAGATCGTTCAATCGCGCGTCATAGTCACTTTGCAATTCCCGCCACTTACTGTTATCTTTTTCAATTTCGCTTAATTGTTTTTCTACTTCTTCAAGCTTTTGCCGCGTGAGATCGAGTTCATTTTCTAATTTCTCTTTTACTTCATTTTCTTCATAATACATTTCCTTCCAATCTTCTTCATCAGCATTTTGTGAAACAGACATTTGTTGTTGGGTTTGATATTGGGCTTCAAGTGCTTTTAAGCGTTCCTGCATTTTTGAAAACTGAATTTCATAAAAAGAGGAATTCTCTTCCACCTTTTGCAACTTACTTTTCAGATCCCAGATCGCCTCCGGCCTTGATGAATGGCTTTCTGAAGGTGAAAATTTTTTAAAACTGAGAAAATTTTTTTTATCAGTAGGCAGCAGATCATAACTGCTTACTATTACTTTATAAGCAAAGATGAAGCAGGCAATTAATACAACCAGGGAAATAATCCACCAAATCCACATAATGCGGTTACTTAAATGTTACACAATTATTTTTACAGCCGGGGGGTTGATGTTGTGTTTTTTCAAAGGATTAATTTCTGCCTGTTATGCAGAAAAAGGATAGATGTATAATAAGCGCAGCGTAAATTAATACAAATTATCCAGTTACCAAAGTACCTACTTTTTCACCGGTTATTACCCGCAATAAGGTACCCGGCGTGTCCATATCAAAAACGATGATCGGCAGTTGGTTTTCCATGCACAAAGTAAACGCAGTCATGTCCATAACTCTTAGGTTCCTGGCGATGCAATTAGCAAATGTGATGGTTTCATATTTTGTAGCCAGTTTATCTTTTTCAGGATCGGAGGAATAAATTCCATCTACCCGTGTTCCTTTTAAAATTACATCGGCGCCTATTTCTATCGCCCTTAATGAACCTGCGGTATCGGTAGTAAAATAAGGATTACCTGTGCCCGCGCCAAAGATCACCACTCTTCCTTTTTCCAGATGCCGAATCGCTCTTCTGCGGATATACGGTTCAGCGATTTGTTCCATTTTAATGGCGCTTTGCAAGCGTGTGTAAACACCAGCTCTTTCGAGAGAGCTTTGCAAAGCCATTCCATTTATCACTGTTGCGAGCATTCCCATATAATCGCCCTGTGCACGTTCTATACCCGTTTCAGCTTCATTCATTCCCCGATAAATATTGCCTCCGCCAATTACAATTGCTACCTGCACTCCCAGTTCCGTTATCAACTTAATGTCTTGGGCATATTGCGAAAGAACTGTGGAATCAAGTCCAAAATTATTGTCGCCCATTAAAGATTCACCGGAAAGTTTGAGAAGAATTCGTTTAAACTTAGGAAGCATAAATTATTTGCGGTTATTTTTAAAATCGCTGCAAGATAATGGATTAATTTTTATTTGACTGATACTCTATCTCATTTACTTGGATCCATTTTTTGAAACAGTAAGCCAGAAAAAAAGCAATTTTTTATTTTCGGGAGAAGATGCGTTGAATTAAAAAAAAAGCCACCCAGTGGCAGCTCTTTGTGACAAATAACATTTTAAAATTATCCTAAAGCAACTCTTCTAAACGAGAGCACTTTTAATTCGGGGTCTACAGATTTTAAATAATCTGCAACTGATTTATTACCGTCTTTTACAAATGCCTGTGCAAGTAAAGTGCTTTCTTTAAAAAATTTATTGATCTTTCCTGCCGCAATTTTTTCAGCCATTTCTGCGGGCTTACCTTCTGCTTTTATTTGCTCGATAGCAATGTTTCTTTCACGTTCAACCGTATCTGCAGACACTGAAGTTTGATCAATGGCAATGGGATTCATTGCTGCAATTTGCATCGCTACATCTTTTCCTGCTTCTTCATCTGCTTTGTTCAATCCCACTAAGACTCCCATTCGAAAAGCGCCATGAATATAAGAGGCAACATAAGGCGCTTCAATCTTTTCAAATCTTGAAACACTAATCTTTTCACCAATCTTTGCGACTTGTTCATTCACTTTGTCAGCAATGGTTTCATCACCAATCTTTACGGAAGAAAGTTCCTCCTCAGAATTTACATTATTAGCAACCGCCGCATCCATTATTGACTGGGCAAAGGCGATGTATTCTGCGTTTTTACTTACAAAATCAGTTTCGCAACTTACATTAATGATATAACCTGTTTTATTATCTTCTGTAGTTTTTGCAATTACCACACCTTCTTTTGCCTCGCGATCGCCACGGAGCGCAGCTACTTTTTGTCCTTTTTTTCTTAAGTAATCAATTGCTGCTTCAAAATCGCCATTTGATTCTACCAGCGCTTTGCGGCAATCCATCATTCCTGCGCCGGTTTGCTGGCGTAACTTATTTATTTCTGATGCTGTTATTGTTGTTGTACTCATTGTTTTGTTGTATGTTAAATCACAAAAAATAAAATAGGATGAAACTTTCCACAAATCCTATTCCTGTTTATTCATTAGCAATTTTCTGATAAAATTATCTGCGTCCTCCCCCGGGTCCCCTGCTTCCCTGGCCAGATCCTGCTACACGTCTTTTTTGAGGCCCTGCAGCTCCACGGCCTTTTCCTCCCGAAGCCGCACCACTTCCACGCCTGCGTTCTTTTCCTTCATCTGCATCGTCATCAAATTTAATTTCATGTGTGTTGCTTTCTTCCACTTCTTCCGTTTCTTCTTCTTTTTCTGCTTGTCTTTCAGCAAGTCCTTCAGCAATAGCAGCAGTAATATAATTTGTAACGATCGCTATCGATTTTGTCGCATCATCATTAGAAGGAATTGAAAATTCAACTTTATTAGGATCGCAATTGGTATCTACCATTCCAAAAGTGGTAATATTAAGACGTTTTGCTTCTGAAAGCGCAATATGCTCGTGACCGATATCAACTAAAAATAAGGCGGCAGGAACACGGCTTATCTGTGCGATACCACCCAAAACTTTTTCCATTTTATCTTTTTCTCGCGTAAGTGTAAGACGTTCTTTTTTGGTAATGCTGTCTAGTGTTCCATCATTCAACATTTTTTCTGTAGCCTGCATTTTCTTCACACTTTTCCGAACCGTATTAAAGTTAGTAAGCATACCACCAAGCCACCGCTCAGTTACAAAAGGCATATTCACTCTCCTTGCCGCTTCGGTTACGATTTCTTTTGCTTGTTTTTTCGTTGCCACAAACATGATCTTCTTACCACTTTTAGCGATAGATTTCATAGCTGCTGCAGCTTCTTCAAGGCCTTCAACGGTTTTGTTAAGGTCGATGATGTGAATGCCTTTTTTCTCAGCAAAAATGTAAGGCAACATTTTTGGATTCCACTTCTTTTTTAAATGGCCAAAATGAACGCCTGCTTCTAAAAGCTGCTGTTGTAAGGAAGTATTATTTTCCATTTATTTTAATTGAGATTGTTTTTAATAATTATTTCAGATAAAAGACTCCGATTAACGTTTAGAGAACTGGAAGCTCTTTCTTGCTTTCTTCTTTCCAGGTTTTTTACGTTCTACTGCACGGGGGTCACGGGTAAGCAAACCTGCTTCTTTTAGCGCAGGGCGATATTCAGGATTTACCTGAAAAAGTGCACGCGCAATTCCTAATTTTACCGCTTCTGCCTGGCCTTTTACTCCACCGCCGGTTGCATTTACGGTTATATCAAATTTATCGGCTGATTCAATACTCTTTAAAGGTGCTTCTACCTGGTTTTGTAAATACACAAGCGGGAAGTAAGTTTTATAATCTTTCCCGTTGATAGTGATATTGCCGTCACCTTTGGAAAGAAACACGCGTGTTACGGCTTCTTTTCTGCGACCAACTGCATTTTTTTGTTTTTCCATTTTTTATATTTTATGGTTCCCGAAAGACGCGGAAATTAGAATTTTAATTGTTGTGGATTTTGTGCGGTGTGCGGATGTTCTGAACCTGTATACACAAATAATTTCTTATACATTTTACGGCCAAGTTTGTTTTTAGGTAACATTCCTTTTACAGCTCTTTCAATGATCACTTCCGGGCGGCGTTTTAAAAGATCGCCCGCAGCTTCTTCTTTTTTACCTCCGGGATAACCACTGTAATTGATGTAAGATTTTGTTCCAGTTTATTACCGGTAAATCTTACCTTATCGCAATTGGTGACGATTACATAATCGCCGCAATCTACGTGTGGTGTGTAATAGGCTTTGTTCTTTCCACGAAGAACAGACGCAATTCTTGCGCACATGCGGCCTACGGTTTGATTAGTACCGTCAACAACGTACCAGTTACGCTGCACGGTAGCCTCGTTTGCATGTTTGGTGGTGAAATGTAATTTGCTCATTTTTGTTTTTTAGTGGTTTAGATTATTTTAATAATCAGAAACCGGTTGAATTAAACTGCCGCTATCCCGGCATTTTTTTAAGGATTGCGAAGGTAAGGTGAAACAGTTTGAAAATAATTCATTTTGGTAAAGATATTTTAAAGTCACCTTCATAACTGATTGATTATCTATAAAAAATTTGACCAAAAGTTTTATTGGATTGAATGAAGTGGGTAATTTAACATGCGCTTAAGGAAGATAAAACGCTATTTAACTGCTTTTGGATTAGTAGACGGACAAAAAAATCAAATTCTTATTTTGCCGAGTATAAAATTTCAAAAAATTTTCGGTCAATCTATTTTACAATTATATTTGCCAAAAAAACACAGAGATGGAAGATACAAAACCAGTTGGCGAATGGTGGATTATGTTTGTTATATCCGCAATTGTGCAAATTATTTTTTTAATCTGGATCAGGGAATATTTTTGGATGATTCTTCCATGGTGGCTCACTGCTTTTGCTAAGGCAATGAGACTTATCTGATTTCCCCTATTTTAATATTTCAGCCAACTTATCGTGCAATTCGCTGCCTCTTAGTTCTGTAGCGATAATTTTTCCCTGTGGGTCAATCAATACATTAAATGGAATTGCCTGCACATTATACTTTGCCGCAGCATCGCTGTTCCAGAATTTAAGATCACTTATTTGTTTCCAAACAAGACCATCATCTTTTATAGCCTTTAACCATGCGCTTTTTTCCTGATCGAGCGATACGCCAAGCACAGTAAAATTTTTATCTTTAAACTCATTATAATTAGCCACCACATTTGGATTTTCCTGTCGGCAAGGTCCACACCAACTTGCCCAAAAATCTACCAAAACATATTTTCCCCGAAGTGAACTTAATGAGAAAGGGTTTACCGTTTACATCAGGAAGGGTAATATCAGGAGCCATTTTGCCCGGTGCAATCTCGGTATTTTGAGTTTGGTTTCTTTGCGAAGCAATGTACTGATCAAGTTGTTGCACCATGGACGAAACTGAAGAATTTTTTGGATATTTTGCACTGAGGATGATTTAATAAAGATTTCACCGTATCCAAATTAATATCCTGCGTATAACCCAACTGCAAATAGTGCATTAACCGGGCTTTGCGGTAGTGTCAATGAAATTTAGTTAAAAAATTATTGTACCATTCGTTGCTGGAAGTAAAACGCTATTGGCAATTAAAGCCATCGAATCATTGTTCTGCTGTTGATAATCTTTTCTTTGCTGGTCTTCATGCAGAAGATTCGTATGAATAGAATCCAAGCCTCATGATAAAAGCAGTAAGCGTTGCATTGGCGGGCGTATTAAATTTGGTAGTGTTTAAAACTATCTTTTGCATCAGCCGCAAAATCAATATTGTCCTTATCATTGATAAATATATAACCCGCATTTTTTTCAAACCGAAGCCTGTACAAGCCCTTCTTCCGACGCATTGGCTTTTACTGTAAATTTTCCATTTTTCATTTCAGAAGAATCCAGCACCTGTGGAGGCGTTTCATCAAAATGCAATTGCTTCAAGATAAACTTTTTGATCCGGTGCATTTTTCAGGTTTCCGTTTACCGTAAAAAGTCCGTTTGTATGCGTAGAAGTGCATGAAAATAGAAAAAGCGCACTTATAAAAATCATTATTTTTTTCATTGTAATTATATTAATTTATTGATTAAGTTTTTCATTCAGAATTTCAATAACAGCCTTCATGTCGGCTTTCCCTTTGCTTTTCTTTTTTACTTCGCCGGCAAACAAACCTGTCAGGTTTTTTTTTCCTTTTTTGTATTCTGATACTTTTTCCGGCATTGAGGACAGAACTTCATCTATCCATTGCTGTAAAGTATCATCATTTTTTTCCTGGATGAGGTTTAAATCTTTGGCAATTTGCAAGGGATCTTTTCCAGGTGAACCGATTAACACCGGAAAAATTTTTCCTGCGGCGATACCAAAACTCACTTTTCCTTCTTCCGCAATATCCACCAGTTTAGCCATAGTTACAGCCGCAGGAATGGAAAAACTTTCCATTTCCAGGTTATTTTCATTTAGAAAAGATTTAACAGGCCCGATAATCCAAGTTGGAAGCTGCTTTATAATGAGGTGTATGTTCAATGATATCCTGAAAATAAGAGGCCATGTTTCTGTCACCTGCAATTATTTTCGCGGCTTCATCGGTTAAAGAATATTCATTGATCAATCTCTTTTCAAGCGCCACTGGCAATTCAGGCATTGAAGATCTTATCGATTCAATTTGCTCTTCGGATATCAAAAATGGAGGCAGATCCGGTTCCGGAAAATAGCGATAATCATTGGCTTCTTCTTTTGATCGTAAAGAAAAAGTGGTTCCGTTACTCGCATCAAAACTCCTCGTTTCTTGTTTTACTTCTTCGCTTTTTTCCAGAAATCTTATCAACCGGTCGATTTCAAAATCAATTGCTTTTTTTACATTGCGGATAGAGTTCAGATTTTTTACTTCCACTTTCGTTCCCAATCTTTTTTCGCCTCTTAACCGTACGGAAACATTGGCATCGCAACGCATGCTTCCTTCTTCCATATTGCCATCGCAAATATCGAGATGGCGAACCATTTTTCTTATTTCGGTTACATAAGCGAATGCTTCTTCAGATGAATGCATATCTGGCTCAGAGACGATTTCAAGCAATGGAACTCCTGCGCGGTTCAGGTCAATACAGGTAAAATTTTCATCCACATCGTGAACACTTTTTCCGGCATCTTCTTCAAGATGAATCCGGTTCAATAAAATATTTCTTTCCTTGTCCATTTACTGAAATCCGGATGTAGCCATTTTTACAAATCGGGGTTGTATGTTGGGAAATCTGGTAACCTTTGGGAAGATCAGGATAGAAATAATTTTTTCTGGCAAAAAAATTATTTCGGACAATGTCACAATTAAAGGCAAGGCCGAGTTTAATCGCCAATTCAATTGCCTTTTGATTCATTACAGGCAAGGTGCCTGGGTGGGCAAGCGAAATAGCGCTGATATTAGTGTTTGGCGGATTTCCAAACTGCGTACTGTCGCCGCAAAACAATTTACTTTTTGTGAGTAATTGGGTATGAACTTCAAGCCCTATAACAGCTTCATATTTATCAAAATCCGGCATGGCAGCGAAGATATGAAAAGACATTTCCATTTTATGGAATGAAAACTTAAAATCTTTTAATGTTTGCCTTCATAATAGTTGCACTGCTCCAGAGAGCCGAGCCTAAAACGAATCGGGATATTAGTAGCTTTTTCTATTTCCAATTCCTGACGGCAAAAGAATCCATAATTGCAGGTTACAAAATTCGCCGGGAGGATTGAAGAAAATGTGGCACTAAAATTTTTAACTGGCGAAACTGCTTGCTTTTGATTTAAAAGATCAGCAGGTGTTGGTTGATAAAAAGTCAGTAAAGAATTTTTTGAAGTAAGTGAGACAGTAGTTTTAAAATAGAGAAAATTATTTTTTAACGAATTTTTTTTATTGAAAGGGAAGGCCTGTAACTGATACTGAGCATACGAAAAATTTGTCAACATAAAAAAAAACATAAAAGTGCCACAAAATTTGTTCCAAAAAAACATATCCTTACATTTGCTTGTAAATTTACAACTATTAAAAAGAAAGAAGGATAATGTCGTTAAGCCAGCGGTTACAACAAAAGTTATTACAAAAGTTATCTCCCCAACAGATTCAATTGATGAAGTTGCTGCAGGTTCCAACTGCTCATCTTGAAGAAAGAATAAAGGAAGAACTTGAGGAAAACCCTGCGCTTGATACGGTAGAAGATGGCTATAATGAGGCGAGTGAAGGACCAGATGAATTTGACACAGTAGATGATTTTGAAAGTGACGGAAGTGAAAGCGATTATGATAATATCGATATCAGTGAATATGTAAATGACGGGGATGATGAACCTGGTGATTATAAATACCGTGACGATAATTATGGTGATCCTGATGATAAAAAAGTAATACCTCATAAAGTTGAAACTTCGTTTTACGACACATTAAAAACGCAGTTGCTCATGCTTGATTTAACAGG
>CAWFFT010000024.1:0-49359 GCA_963815085.1 uncultured Chitinophagaceae bacterium
AAATCAACCGCTGGTAATGACTGCAATTGGTAAACGTTCACATTTATTTCATCGTATCAAAAACATTATGGAAATGAAAAATAAACACATCAATCTTCGGCAAAAGTTTATCACTTTATTGATTATAGCTACAGCAACTATTTCTGTTGCATGGTTCAGTCCTTCTGAAAATAGAGTGACACAAAACGAAAATCAAAAAAGCATTTTGAACAATTCATATAACACTTCAGCACGCGAGGTTCTTACTTTTTCCCGCGTTAAATTGTTTGCAGATACTACTCCGAAAGGGATTGCGCCATTGCCTCCTGCTCCACCTTTCCCACCTGCGCCTCCTGTTGCAATGGCACATGACGGAGTTTCACCTTTACCACCTTTACCGCCGCATGCCTCCTTCTCTTCCTGAAGGCCGCGCCGGCTCCTCTTCCTCCAATCCCACCGGTAGCACCACTTCCACCAAATCCATTGAGCGAAATGAACGATAGTGTTCCTCCGGCTGCAAACTATTTCAATAGCAAAGAATGGAAACAACAAGAGGAAGCTATTAAAAAAAGTGCAGAGGAAATGCGAAAATATTTTCAAAGTGACGCCTGGAAAAAGCAGCAGGATCTGATGAAGGACAATGCAATTGCCATGAAAAAATATTTCAACAGCGATGAATGGAAAAATCAAGAGGAATTGATAAAGAAAAATGGGGATGCGATGAAAAAATATTTCAGCAGCCCAGAATGGAAAAAGCAGCAGGAGTTGATAAAGAAAAATGGTGATGCAATGAAAAAATATTTCAGCAGCCCAGAATGGAAAAAACAACAGGAGTTGATGAAGAAAAATGGGGATGAGATGAAAAAATATTTCAATAGCCCTGAGTGGAAAAAACAACAGGAAGAAATTAAAAAGAATGCTGAAAAAATGAAAGAATATTTCAATAGCCCTGAATGGAAGAAGCAACAGGAACAATTGCAACGTCTTTCCGACTCTTCGTTGTCGGCTTATTTTAAGAGCGATTCATGGCAAAAGCAACAGGAAAATATCCAAAAAGCTGTTGCAAAATCTCAGGAGTTTTTTAAGAGTGATGTCTGGAAAAATGTTCAGGAAAATTTAGAGCAATTACAATCAGAGCATCAAAAATCGCAGAGTGATGCTGATTCGAAGAATGAAGTAAACTTCACCTCAAAATAAAAAACCAGCAAATTGATTCGTTTGCTGGTTTTCTGTTTTTATAAGATTATTTTAAAAGTATTAATTAGTCTTCGGCTTAAATCCTTCTTTCAAGGTAACAGTTCTGTTAAATACAAGTGCGCCGGGTTTGGAGTCTTTGTCAATGCAGAAATAGCCATTTCTTATAAATTGAAAATGTGCTCCTTTTTCTGCATGTTGAATATGAGGTTCAATAAAAGCTTTTTTTATTATTGTTAATGAATCGGGATTGATATAACTTTTAAAATCACCTTCTTCAGCGGCCGGATTTTCGACCGTGAACAAACGTTGGTACAACCGCACTTCTGTAGTAGCTGCGTCTCTGGCATTCACCCAATGAATGGTCCCTTTTACTTTTATATTACTTGTATCGTGGTGGCTTTTGCTTTCAGGGATATAAGTGCAATGAATTTCTGTTACATTTCCTTCTGCATCTTTTTTGAAACTTTCACAACGTACGATATAAGCGCTTTTCAAACGAACCATTTGGCCAGGCGCAAGCCTGAACCATTTTTTCACAGGCTCTTCCATAAAATCATCTTTCTCAATCCACAGCTTTTTAGAAAAAGTAATGCTCCTTATATTGTTCGGATCATTTGGAAGATTTTCTGTAGTAAGTTCTTCAGTTTTTTCTTCCGGGTAATTGTCTATAATCAATTTTACAGGATTGAGAACAGCCATAACTCTCACAGCAGTTTCATTTAGTTCTTCCCGGATGCAAAATTCAAGCAAACTAATATCAATAAGATTATCACGTTTCGCCACACCAATCTTTTCACAAAAAGTACGGATGCTTGAAGGCGTATATCCTTTTCTTCTGAAACCTGATAAAGTGGGCATCCTTGGATCGTCCCAACCTGAAACGAAACCTTCATTTACCAGTTGTAATAATCTGCGTTTGCTCATTACCGTATGAGTCATATTTAAACGTGCAAATTCATACTGACGGGAAGGAAAAATTTTCAGCTTCTCAATAAACCAGTCGTATAACTGGCGATGCGGAACAAACTCAAGTGTACAAATACTATGAGTAATATGTTCGATGCTGTCGCTTTGTCCGTGTGCAAAATCATACATCGGGTAGATGCACCATTTATCCCCCGTACGATGATGATCTGCATGCTTAATACGGTAAATTACCGGGTCGCGCATCAGCATATTGATGTGAGCCATATCAATTTTTGCCCGCAGCACTTTTTCTCCGTCTTTATATTTCCCGTTCTTCATTTCTTCAAAAAGACGAAGATTTTCTTCAACACTCCTGTTGCGAAATTCATTCTCTTTTCCGGGTTCGGTTGGAGTGCCCTTACCGGCAGCAATTTTTTCTGAAGGACTATCATCAACATAGGCTAATCCTTTCTCAATAAGCCTTACAGCAAAAAGATATAATTCATCAAAATAATCGCTTGAATAATATTCATTGCTCCAGCTAAATCCAAGCCAGCGAATGTCTTCTTTTATGCTGTCCACATATTCTACATCCTCTGTGACCGGGTTGGTGTCATCAAAACGCAGATTAGTGTTGCCTTTGTATTTTTCGGCAAGGCCAAAATTCAGGCAAATACTTTTCGCGTGCCCGATGTGCAAATACCCATTTGGTTCAGGTGGAAACCGCGTTAGTATTTTTTCATATTTTCCACTTTTAAGATCTTCTTCAACGATCTCTTCAATAAAATTCAAACTCTTTTCTTCCGACATTTTTTTCGATTAAAACTTCTAAACCATCTAAACCTTCAAACCGCAAGTTTATGACTATTCTTCCATGCTTTCCGCAATCAATTCCGCCAAATCTATCACTTTAACTTCTTCTTCTTTTTTCTGAAACTTTACTCCATCTGTAAGCATCATCATGCAATAAGGGCAATTACTGGCAATTACTTTTGCGCCGGTTGCTATGGCCTGTTGCGCACGTTCGTTATTCACTCTTTCCGTTCCTTTTTCTTCTTCTTTAAAAACCTGTGATCCGCCTGCGCCACAGCAAAATCCCCTGCTCCTCGATCTTTGCATTTCTGTCAATTCAACATCAAGTGCTTCCAAAACTTTTCTGGGCGCTTCGTAAATATTATTTCCACGTCCAAGATAACAGCTATCGTGATACGTAAATTTTTTTCCTTTAAAATTCCCGTTTTCTTTCATCTTTATTTTTCCTTCGTCAATCAATTGCTGTAAAAAAACGGTATAATGAATTACTTCATAATTTCCTCCTAAAGCCGGGTATTCATTTTTGAAAATATTGAAACAATGCGGGCAGGTAGTTACTATTTTTTTTATACCATATCCATTAAACAATTCTATATTTTGATACGCCATCATCTGGAATAAAAACTCATTTCCGGCGCGACGGGCAGGATCACCATTGCATATTTCTTCTTTACCAAGGATTGCAAAATTAATGTCAAGTTTTTTTAAAATTGTTGCAAATGCTTTCGTAATTTTTTGCGCTCTCTGGTCAAAACTTCCGGCGCAACCTACATAAAATAAAATGTCCACGTTTTTGCCTTCCGCCGCTCATTTCTGCAATTGTTGGAATATGCATTATGCCTCTTTTTGCAGCTAAAATACAACAAACAATTTTGATAGACGGGGCACAGTTTCTATTGTTTAAACTTATTTTTGCGCTTGCCTAAAAACCGGGAAGAATTGATTAAAAAAATAAAAAACTGGGAGCAATGGCCCTTTAAGATTTTGTATGCACCCATCGCTCCAATGTGGCTGTGGTATATCATACGATCGCGTGCGGTCTGGTTTTTTACCCCTAGCAATCCGAAACTTACTTTTGGCGGCCTCGATGGTGAACCGAAAAAAGAAATGCATGATCTTCTTCCGCCTGAATTGTGTCCTGATTTTTTTAATGTGAAACCTGCTGAAGATTTTTCTGCAGTAAAAGAAAAATTAAAAGCGGCTGCAATCAATTATCCTTTGATCGTAAAACCGGAAGTTGGAGGCCAGGGCATTCTTTTCAGAAAAATTGAAAATGAGGAACACCTGAAAGAATATCATTCCAAAATTCCTGTTGAATATTTTATCCAGGAATTTATAGAATACCCGATGGAAGTGAGTTTGTTTTATTATCGTTACCCTTTCGAAAAAAAGGGAGTAATTACAGGATTTCTTCAGAAAGTGCCGATGAGGGTAAAAGGCGATGGTGTTCATAATCTCGGAGAATTATTATTAAAAAATGTAAAAACAAAAAAACGGCTTGCGGAATTGAAACAAAAACACGAGTTAAATTTCAATAAAGTAATTCCTGATGGTGAAATTTATATTTTAAGCCATGCAGGCAATCATAATCGCGGAGCTGAGTTTTTTGACCTTAGTGCGGAAATAAATAATGATCTTGTTGCTCTCCTTGATAAGATCAGCCTTGGTATCAACGATTTTTTTTACGGCCGATATGATATTATGTGTAATTCAATTGAAGGATTAAAGCAAGGCAAAAACTTTGTGATTCTTGAATACAATGGCTGCGGTGCAGAACCGAACCATTTTTATGATACAGGCTACACACTGATGGGAGCTTATAAAGAAATTTTGAAACATTGGAAAGTTCTTTTTCAGATCAGTCGCTATAATCATCAGCAAGGAGTATCTTATTGGCCCTTGTTTAAGGGCTTACGATTTAGGCGTCAAACAAAAAAATATTATAAATTAATTAATAAAGTTGATAAGGAAATCTCCTGAAAAATAAACATCTTGCTAAAAAACTTATTTAAAATGATGAAAACTTTTCTAATCTGTGTGCTTTTTATATCTCTTAATGCCAGTGCTCAAAATTATTCCCCGGTTGATTCTGCCAGTAAAGTTCATTTTGTGATCAAAAATTTTGGTATCAATACAGGTGGTGATCTTACCGGAATAAAAGGTACTATAAGCTTTTCGCCCGATAAGCTTTCGGCCGCTAATTTTAATGTTTCTGTTGCGGCCTCTACAGTCGACACAGATAACAGTATGCGTGATAAAAGCCTGGTGAGTGACGAATATTTTAATGTTGAAAAATATCCGCTGCTAACGATAACTTCCAGCAAAGTTGAAAAGACCAACAAAACTGCCGGCGGGTTTTATTATTTTACCGGTAACTTAACCATTAAAGGAGTTACAAAAAAAATTTCATTTCCCTTCCAGGCAAAAGAAGAAAATGGCGGCTACTTGTTCACCGGAAATTTTAAGATCAATCGTACAGATTTTGGCGTGGGCGACCAAAATATTGTTTTGAGTAATTTGGTTGATGTGACGTTATCTGTTTTTGCAAAAAAGAGCTGATGTATGCCATTAGTAAAAGTTTTTTTCTGGGGGTTGATTGTAAGTTTTTTAGGTTCACTTCCTTTGGGAACTTTGAATGTGGCGGCCATGCAGATAAGTGTGCAGGAAAGCGTTCAAAATGCGATCTTGTTTGCGTTTGGATCTTTATCCGTGGAAATGATTTACGTACGGGTTTCCCTGGTTGGAATCAACTGGGTTCGTAAGCAAAAAAAGTTATTTCGATGGATGGAATGGCTGACTGTGGTAATCGTGCTTGCCCTGGCCATCGGAAGTTTTGCTGCCGCAATGAAACCTCATCACGCTAAAAATGTAATTCTGAATAATAACATTAACCGGTACGTTCTTGGTGTAATGCTGAGCGCTATCAACCCGATGCAAATCCCTTTTTGGTTTGGATGGAGCACCGTTCTTTTTACCAAAAATATTTTGCAACCTAAAAATTCTTTTTACAATATTTATATTGTCGGAATTGGCCTGGGAACACTTATGGGAAATTGTGTTTTTATTTTTGGAGGCAAATGGATCGTGCAAAAACTGAACGGCAATCAAAATCTAATCAATTGGATCATTGGTGGCATTTTTGCTGTCACGGCGGTAATTTTTCTAATAAAGATATCTAATTAATAAAGATGGAATGAAGAAGATTGAGGAAGCGGCTTAAATGCATGTGTCATTTTTTCAGTGAACGAATAAATTTCTGAAATTTTTATTTTGCAAGTTCACGTTCTCTAAAAATACATGAATTCTGCCGGACCTGGATTGAAATCAAATACTCCCAATAGTAAACAAACAAATTTGCCAATTTCTGTCTTTTCTTTTTGCACATTGTTAACTACTGAATCTACTTTTGCTCCGCGATGAAAAGGTTGTTAGCTTTTTTTGTACTTCTATCGCACATGAACACTTCTATGTGTCTGCCTTAAGTGCCGGAAACAGACATCTATGATGCGAATGGCAACCAGGTAGATGATATCAATAGTATTGTTGAATTTGTCATGGTTAAGTTGGGCCTGGATCATCAGTTGATGCATAAAAGATCGAACTGGGGTATATTAAGAAAAGTGGGACTTGTTAGCAGGTCGTAAAGGCTCTCTTTAGCTTGCATTTGGAAGTGGACAATATTTATCGGTTTGAGAATTCCGAAACCGCGTTTGAAAAAAGCTTGTACATGTCGCATTCGTCAGGCTCAGAGTGACAATAGAGATTATGCTTCAAAATAAGCTTCAAGTTGCATTTCGAGAGCCTCAGTGTGCCAGGAAAATCTAACTTCCGGATAAACAAAACAGCCCGATCTTGTGGGGCTGTTTTCATTCGTTTCAAAAAACCATAACCCTATCTTTGCTTTCAAAAAAAACAAAAGAGCAAATTGTAAAAATGATTTTTGAATTTACTTCCAAGCCCAACTTCGATTTCATTGCAGAATTTTCAGCAAAATTCAAAATTCCTATCAGGGATAACCGTATTACAATCCCTGCTTCCATTGGCAAAGGGTACATTAAAAGAGTAGAATTTGGAGACGGTTTTAAGTTGATTAATTCACCACTATAATTTAACCAAAGATTTTACCATCAAACGAAACGCTGCCGTTGTAAGAAACGATTTGGTAAGCATTTTCTTTTACAATAATGAACAGCCAATTGATTTGGTTTATAATGAAGATAAGCCTGTGAAGTTTTCTCAAAACAACGATTCAGCCATTCAGATTACGTCAAGTGATATGAATTCCGTAATAAAATTTCCGGCCAAAAGCCAAATACATTATTGCGTTGTAGGAATGCCTGCATCGAAACTTTTAACCCTTTTGAATATTAAAAAACCAAATACACTCATCCAGGAAATCATAAGCGGCAAAAACTCTTTTGTGTATTTTGAAAGTATGAACCAGGAAACAAAAAATCACCTGAAACAACTTGCGGAAATAAATGTAAAAACGGGTTTAAGTAATTTCTATTACAAAATAAAAGTGCAGCAATTGCTGTATGATTTGTTTAGCGAATTGCAAAAGAGAGACAACACAACACACCAACTAATAAATAATGCTGATGTGGAAAAATTATTGGTGTTGCGAAATATCATTTTAGAAGATGTAAGCACTCCACCGGTATTAGCTACACTTTCTAAATTGATTGGCATGAGTGAAACCAAAATGAAACAACTTATTCAAACAAACTTTTGGCGATACCATTTACAACTACTACCAAAAAACAAGAATGGAAGAAGCTGCATTTTTATTAAAACAAGCAGGCCATTCCGTTTCGGATGTGGGTTACCAGTTAGGCTTTTCTAATCTTAGTCATTTCAGCAGGTTGTTTGAAAAACATTTTGGCATTACGCCAAAAAAATATTCCGTTGTCGGATAGGACTATTTTCCAGTCTTACATCGCTATTTTATCTTATGGTTATCGAGGCAGCTTTGCATTATAAAAATCAAACAATATGCAAAACAAAATAACAACTCTACTGGCGCCTTATTCAAAAGGCAATCTCCATCTGAAAAATCATTTGGTAATGGCTCCTATGACAAGAAGCAGGGCCATCAATAATATACCCAACGATTTAATGGCTGAATATTACGGGCAGCGAACCGGCGCAGGGCTTATCATCACAGAAGGAACAGCGCCAACTGCCGATGCATTAAGTTATGCCCGGATCCCCGGCATATTTACACAGGCACAAATTGAAGGCTGGAAAAAAACAACCACAGCAGTGCACAAAGATGGTACTAAAATTTTTCTTCAAATAATGCACACTGGTCGTATAGGACATCATCACAATTTGCCCGAAGGTGCGATACTGGTTGGTGCTTCTGATATAAAAGCAACAGGACAAATTTATACAGACACTAACGGTATGCAGGATTTTTCAGAACCAAAAGCATTAACGACAGAAGGAATAGAAGCGGTTGTTCAGGGTTATGTAACTGCCGCAAAAAATGCAATTGCAGCAGGCTTTGACGGAATAGAATTGCATGGTGCTAACGGGTATTTGTTAGAACAATTCCTGAACCCCAATGTAAACAACAGAACGGATGCTTACGGTGGAAGTATGGAAAACAGGGCAAAACTTACGCTGGAAGTTGCTGAAAAAGTTGTTGCAGCCATTGGCAATAATAAAGTAGGCATTCGCTTATCGCCATTTTCAAAAACAGGCGATTTACAACCGTATGAAGAAAGCGAAGTTCACAACACTTATGCTTACCTGGCAACTGAATTAAACAAAATGAAAATTGCCTACATACACCTTGTAATGAACCCGCTAATGCCACAGTCTACCATAGACGCTATTCGTTCAAACTTTGATGGAACCATTATCAAGACCGGTGGCTTTACTCCTGAAACCGCTGAAGATGCATTGGTAAACGGCTCTGCTGATTTGGTTGGTTTTGGAAAAGCTTTTTTGTCCAATCCTGATTTTGCCAAACGAATAGAAATGGGTGCAGCATTAAATCCGGTTGACTTTAAGACCGCTGTATTCACCTGCCACTGCAGATGGGTTATACAGACTATCCGACATTAAAAATGCAATACGCTTAACCATTAAATTTTATAAAAATGAGACCTACAAAAATCATAACCGTTAATCCCCGTGAGGGACAGGATTTATCTGTAGTTGGCGATAACTACAGGCTGCTGATAACCGGCAAAGAAACAGATAATGCATTCGCCGTAATTGATATGCTGATACCGCCGGGCGGAGGTCCTGGCCCTCATGCTCATGCAACTTTCCAGGAATCATTTTATGTGATTGAAGGCGAAATTGTGGTAAGCACAGAGGAGCAGAAATATGTTGCCAAAGCAGGTGCATTAGTCAGCATTCCCAAAGGCGGTGCTATACATTCTTTTAAAAATGAGTCTGATTCAAACGCACATATCTTATGCGTGGTTGTTCCAGCAGGCCTGGAAGAATTTTTTAAGGAGATAGGGCAACCTGTAGAATATGGAAAGTTCCTCCCGCCACCGGAAATGACTCCTGCTGCTGCGGAAAAATTAAAAGCCATTGCGGAAAAATATAACCAGGAAGTTTTTCCACCAGACTACCTGGATAAAAAATAATCAAATCACTTTCTAAAATCAATAAAGAAATAAATACAATGAAAGCAATACAATACAAAGCATTTGGTCATTCAGGTGTTTTACAATTAAACCAAACGGATAAACCAACCATCCGGGAAAATGAAGTGTTGATAAAAATAGCTGCTACCACTATAAACCCTTTGGAAATGAAAATACGGGAAGGCTATTTACAACAGGCAATGCCTATAACTTTTCCCTACACGCCCGGCTCTGATCTTTCAGGAATTGTTGAAGCTGTCGGCAATAAAGTAAGCCGGGTTAAAGCAGGTGACAAGGTGTACGCAACTACCTATGGTGGAACTTATGCCGAATATATTTCGCTTAATGAAGACCAGGTAGCAATAATACCAACCAATATTTCACTTAATGAAGCTGCTTCTTTAGCGATTCCACTTACTACAGCGTACACCGTTTTAATAGAAGCAGGGCAATTACAAGAGGGGCAGAAAATTTTAATACATGGTGCTTCAGGGGGCGTAGGCAGTATCATGGTGCAAATAGCAAAAGCACTTGGCGCTTATGTAATAGGAACAACTTCCGGGGCTGAACTTGACAGAGTTAAAGCGCTTGGGGCAGATGAAGCAATTGATTACAAGACACAGGATTTCACCGCGCTTGTAAAAGACATAGATCTTGTTGCAGATTTAGTAGGTGGCGAAACACAAACCAAATCTTTTGAAGTATTAAAAAAAGGCGGAAAACTAATTAGCACTGTAATGCCTCCTTCTGCTGAACTGGCTGAAAAATATCAAGTGGCAGCACAGTTTATTATGTCAAACCCATCATACAAAAAACTGGACTTCTTCAAAGAATTAATAGAACGAGGGAAAATCAAAGCACAAATATCAAACACTATGAAATTAGAACAAGCAGCCGAAGCACAGGATTTGGTTTCAAAGGGAGGCGTGAATGGGAAAATGGTATTGGAGATACACTAATCAAAAAGAAATCTCTTAACACTTCTGTACTTTTACGAAGATATGGGACCAGCGCCAGTTGTGAGGCAAATGGATGGTTTCCAAAATGAACGGCAATCAAAATCTAATCAATTGGATCATTGGTGGCATCTTTGCTTTTAAGGCGCTAATTTTTCTTATAAAGATTCTGATTAACAAAGATGGGATGAAGAAGATTGAGGAAGCGGCTTAAATTCATGTATCCTTTTCCAGTGAACGAATCAATTTGTCAAATTTTTATTTTGCAACATTGCATTCTCATAATTGGGAAAAACAACTGTCGCAAAAGCCCCGGAATATTTCGCAGAAGCACCTCTTCAATGTGTTATTTTACGATTACTTTTGACAAATAATCGCCCTTCAACTATTGATAGATGAAAAGAGCACCTGCAAAAAACATTGATGAATACATTTCAAAATTTCCCCCTTCAACAGTAAAAATATTGCAGCAGGTACGCATAACTGTTAGAAATGGGGCGCCAAAGGCTGAAGAAACGATCAGTTACGGAATGCCGGCTTTCAGATACAAAGGCAGAATTATCATTTATTTTGCCGGTTATAAAAATCATATTGGCCTTTATGCTACGCCTGTCGCGCATAAAGTATTTCAAAAAGAATTATCAGTTTATAAACAAGGACGCGGTTCTGTGCAGTTTCCGATCGATCAGCCGATGCCGCTGGATCTGATCAAAAGGATTGTAAAGTTTAAGGTAAACCAACAGGACGAACCGGTTACTGATTTTCTTGCCGGGCTTTCTGCACCTGCGCGCAGGGCCTTACAGAACAATGGCATCAAAACGATTAAGGATTTATCTAAACTCACTGAAGCGGAAGTTTTGCAGTTACACGGAATTGGCAAAACTGCGATACCCATTTTGCAAAGGGCATTAAAAGAAAAAGGATTGAATTTTAGAAAAGAGAAGAAGGCATAAGCTGAATTATTTTCCGGGAAAATCATTGGTTCACTGCTTTCAATATTTATTTTAAAGGCAAAGAAATTGGTGTGAGGCTGGAACAGGAAATAATCCTCGTTCACTTTACCCGGTTTTTGGTGCAAAATCCATTTCCACCGATACATTAATTTCCGTAACCAACCTTCTGCCAAGCAGTTTAGGCACCTTCACTTTAAAGCCTTCAGGTTTCACTTCAAATTGAGACTTCCTTTATTTATGTATTTTCAAAATAAATTCTATGCATTTTCAAAATAAACTCTATGTATTTTCAAAATTGTGGTTATATTCGAATAAATATATAATATGTCGAAGTTTATAACCAGGGTAATTGCAAAATCCATCAAAGAACAGCAGGCGAAATTTCCAATTTTAGGAATTACAGGGCCCAGGCAATCAGGAAAGACAACCCTTTTGAAGCATCTTTTTAAAGACTATACTTATATCTCCTTAGAAAACCCTGATTTGCGATCTTTTGCTTTGGATGACCCAAATGGTTTTTTAAAGAAATATAATAATAATGTGATTTTAGATGAGGTACAACGGGTTCCTGAATTGTTTTCTTATATACAAACCCTTGTGGATGAATCGCAGAAAATGGGACAATTCATTTTATCCGGATCACAAAATTTTCATTTACTGAATAACATAACACAAACTTTGGCCGGACGGGTGGCCTTGTTTAAGTTACTGCCGCTGGATTTTAAAGAATTAAAAAATGAACACCTGCTGGCATCCTTCTATCCGGAGGCTTGTGTGCGGGGGTTTTACCCCGCTTTATTCGACCGGGATATTGATTCATCCGTATTTTATTCAAATTACATAAACACCTATCTGGAAAAGGATGTGACAGAATTAATAAATATTCGCGATATAAATTCTTTCAGAACATTTATTGGTTTATGTGCCGTTCGCGCAGGCCAACTTTTGAATTTGAATGCACTCGCAAACGATTGTAATATTTCACAGCCTACTGCCAAAGCGTGGCTATCAATTCTTGAAAGCAGCTACATTGTTTTTTTACTGCAACCCTATCATGAAAACTTCAACAAACGATTAGTAAAAAGCCCAAAATTATATTTTTATGATACCGGCCTTTTATGTCATTTACTCAATATTACAAGCGCAGAGGAGATGGAAGAAAATCGCTTAAAGGGCAATATTTTTGAAAACATGATTGTTGGTGAATTTCAAAAGAAAAACTTTCACCAATACCTGCATCAGAACTATTACTTCTGGCAGGATAGCAATAATCATGAAGTAGATCTTTTAAGTAAAACAGCTAAAGGATTTAATATTTTTGAAGTGAAAGCCACCCAAACAATCAAGCCATCGCTTTTGAAAAATATGGACTATTTTGAAGAGATTGCCGGTAATACGGCAATTAAAAAAACACTCATCTATGGAGGGACTGAAAACCAGGAGCGTTCCAAATATACAGTTTTAGGATGGCCAAACATCAATACATGATTTAAGGTGTTATTCAAGCTTAGAAAAAGTGAATCCGGCTTAGCAACAAAAAAACCATCACACTTATTACGCTATTTTTTCGAAGGAAAACGCCGACAATTATAAAGCCTTTGATTACCTTGAAGATTGGAACACAGGTATTCTTTATTTTGTATCAAGATATATTTTAAGGGCCAAGAAATTTGTGTGACTGGAACTTGAGTTACAAAAGTGAAGATAGCAGGAAGAATTTATTGTTGGGCCTTAAAAGAGTGTTTGTAAAATAAAAATTGGAGGAATTTGTAGCTTTGGTATTTTGATATTGCATTCATTGCAAATGAAAACTAGTTAAGGGCAACATCTAAAAATCTTTGCTAGAAAGTTTCCTTCAATAGGGAGATGCTACTAATTTGAAATAGAAAATTAAAGAATTCTATTAAGAATATTCAATGGATAATCGAATAAGAATTTGCATAAATGATGAAGAAATTAATTACAAGGTTACCTCCATATATTTACTGAGTGATGGTAGCTTCAAAATAGATGTCCCCTATTGTAATCATGAAGAAGGAGTAATTGAAAAGTTTCATCTACCGGAGGACTTTTACGGGAAAACCACAAGTTTAGTTTCAAATGAAGAAAGAGAAAGTTTTTTTATAAAAAATCGTCCACAACTAAGTATTCATGCATCTGGGTTTGTACAATTTTCTGGAAAAGGAATATTATCCGGTATTGATAAAAACACTGGAAAACCTAAGGGACTTGCTCTTAATTCTAATCCACTTTCATCACCCATAAGTTTCGGCCCAACGTGCTCAATATTATTATGGGGACTATCTAAAGGATATGATGTGGCAAACAAGGCAGAAAGTATTAACTACATCATTCCTGGAAAAGCTTTTAAGTCAAGAATATTTGATGATAAAGAAATCATACATTCATACCAGATAGAAATTTGGGTCTTCCCTTTAAATGAATATTATTTAAATGCGATCCAAACTGATGCTAATGGTAAGGAGTTTATAATACTGAAATTTCCCAATTACTTATTGGCTCCCGGATCCTCTTTTGTAATGGGCGTAATAAGACTTAAAAATATTAATTCTTTTCTTGCCCTTTTGCCAAGTAGAGTTCATGTGCAGCAATCAGAAGAGTCAGATTTTGGTTTTTATTTATCATCTCCGAGTGAAAAAATTAAAGAAGGAGGCTGGAAAGCTTTGCATGCTTTTTCCCCCGTTCCTAAGCAGGGAAATCACTTCTCTGCAGTCAATTTTCCGTATTTGGATTATTATGGGTAATGTAGATTTGATGATTTCGTTAAATCATATCCGAAGGGCAAAATAATATATAGCTGCGTATTCTACGGCTAACTTCACGCGTTTCCAAATCAATATCTTAGCAAACCAATAAATTCCCTCAATTTCATTCCTGCTAATCAACCACTCTTCCATCATTTAACTTTCCCCCACGCAAAATATTCCCTCAGAAACCTTTACTTTTATGCACACAAATTTTTCCGGATGCGCATATTTTTTATAGTCGTTATGCTTTTCTTTTTTGTTTCAGTAAAATCTCAAACGGTGGTTTCGCCGGGCGTTGGTTTTTACCCACAACACTCTGCTTTTAATAACGGCCATCTTCACGACAGCCTTTCTTCTCGCAAATGGTTTTTCAGTTCTTACCGCGGCCTCAGCACCAGCGTATCATTTTTTAAAGGAGGCCATGCGTCTATCTTTTCTGCGCCGTTGGGCCTTCAGCTAAATCGCAGGTTATCTAATAATTGGTATGCTTTTGCCAACGTATCGGTGGCGCCTTCTTATATCAGTATCAACCCTTCTTACCTGGGTGGTTTTAATAAAAATTTTTCCAACAATCCTTTTCAAGCAAAACAGCTTTGGTTTGTATCCCGCGGCTTCCGTCGGAGTAATGTATATGAACGATGCCAAAACATTTTCCATCTCCGGCAGCGTGAGCGCCGAAAGAGGTTATTATCCCGGCATGCCTTTCTATCCCACTAATAATGTGGCACAAAAGACTTTATTGCCAGCCACCCGATGAGGATATCAGGAAAATAAATTTCTGACGCAGCTACTTTATAGTTCCCCAACAGCAAACCAACAAATTCACCCGATTTCTATTTTAGTTTATACGGATAGGATTAAACCAGGCTATGCTAAGGCTCATGCTTACGCCATGAAACATTCTTTATGTTTGAACGTACACGCGCTGATTTAAATTTTTGTTTTATCCGGGAATAAATTACACTAAGTAATGTCATAAATTCGTTGACAGGAAAAATTACTCATGGCATTATTAAAAAACTTAAGCCCTCTCGTCTTGTTCCTGTTATTATTCTCCTGTAACAAGCCTCATAACGATTCCCGCGATAATACTACTATCAAACCTATTACAGGGCCTGCTATTATTGTGGGTACATCAGGTGATTTTTTTGCCATTGACGAAGCTACCGGTGAAGTACTTTGGGCCGACTCCCTGGATGCCTACAATACGGGTATATCAATGGCGGGCGCTATGTTTTATACCGGTAGCTGGGATACCGCCTATGCATTTGATGATTCAACAGGAAAAGTGATTTGGTCATTTAAGGCCCCGAATCAAATTGATAACACTTTACTGTAGGATAATAAATTGATGGTAACAGATTTTAACGGAGGCTTGTTTGCATTGGATGCTACAACAGGAAAGCAAATGTGGAAAGATTCAGCCGGGCCATTTGCTTTTATTTATCCTGCCGGCAAAATGCTTCTTGCAAGCAGTAACGATGATAATTTTTATGCTTACGACGTATCTAATGGAAACCTGTTATGGAAATATTATTCCGGCCCTGTTAATAAAATACCGAGATCATTTGCCGTTGGCAGCGGCGAAGTCTTTGCACAAACTTTCGATTACAAATTTTATGCATTTGATTCGGTAACGGGATCGCTAAAGTGGACGTTCAATAATCCGGACTCCATAATTTGTGATCCGTTATTAATTGATAATGCCGTATGCACCGCTTCCACCGATGGACACTTTTATGCATTAGACAGAGCTACAGGCGCCACACGCTGGACTTATAGTGACGGAGACTCCGTATATTTTTATATGTCGATGGCTGTAAACGGATCGGTTTATATAAATGGCCTCAATCACACGATCTATTGCCTGGATGCTGCTTCGGGATCGCTTAAATGGAAGTACGCTACCAACGACTATTTAGATGTTATTCCTACTTTTTATAACGGTAATGTGTATGTGCGAAACCGTGGCGGCAAAATTTATGCATTGGATGCTGCCCGCGGCAATCTTGTCTGGAACGTTGATTTAGCCACTGTATCCAACAGGCCTGTTACAATTGTTGATGGAAATTTGTATGTCGGCGGGTCTGATAAGAAACTCTACAACCTGGACCCAGCGACGGGTGTAATTAAGTGGAGTACCTATCTCGGGTCGTTTGTTCAACATGGGCCTTTTTCATTGTAATCAGTGTAGTCTCTGAGATCTGAAGGATCTCCCTTGCAGAGATAGTAGCAATAAAAAATTTGATTATCATTTTTCAAAGCATACATTTGCATAGTATACTTAACTGGTAGGGTATACACATTTACTTAAACTTATTAATACAATAAAATGCAGTCTTTCCGAACAGAATTAGAAAACCCCCTGGTAGAAAAGGATATTATTGAACTGGAACAAAAAATCCGCGCTTTTAAACGGGGTACTATTCCGGAAGAAAAATTCCGTAGTCTCAGGTTAGCCAGGGGTGTTTATGGGCAACGGCAGCAAGGTGTACAAATGGTGCGCATCAAATTGCCGTATGGAAAAATGACATTAGCTCAATGGAAAAGAATAGCGGATGTATCTGATGAGTTTTCAACGGGGAACTTACACCTCACCACAAGACAAGATATTCAAATTCATTTTGTAAGCCTTGACCGCACACCGGAATTATGGAGTTTGTTAGAGCAAGACAACATTACGCTTCGTGAAGCCTGCGGTAATACTGTTAGAAACGTAACTGCTTCCGATATTGCCGGCATTGATATTGACGAACCTTTTGACGTAACGCCTTATGCTCATGCTATCTTCGAATATTTTTTGCGCAAACCTGTTTGCCAGGAAATGGGGCGCAAATTTAAAATCGCCCTTTCAAGCAGTGAAAAAGATACAGCTTTAATCTTTATGCATGACCTCGGTGTAATTCCCCGTATCAAAGAAATTGAAGGGAATCGTAAAAGAGGATTTAAAGTTGTTGTAGGCGGAGGATTAGGTGCACAACCTCATCTTGCAATTGCCACTCACGAATTTTTGGAAGAAGATCTGCTGATCCCTTATATTGAATCCGTGTTGCGTGTATTTGACCGTTACGGAGAACGCAACAGCAGGCATAAAGCGCGCATTAAATTTTTAATTCAGCAGATTGGAATGGACGCCTTTAATGAACTGGTAGCCGCTGAACATAAAGCATTAACTGATCAATCAGTTGTGATAGATTCGGGACGCTTTGATAATATCGTATTACCCACTGGAATATTACCTGATGAAAAAATTGAAATCAAAAACCTGTTGAATTTTGAAACCTGGAAGAAAACCAATGTTAAAAATCAAAAACAAGAAGGTTATCATGTTGTTTATGTAAAAGTGCCTAACGGTAATATCAGTTCAGATGTCAGCAGAAGGTTAATTGAAAAATTGGAGCCGGTAATTGCAGATGATATTCGTGTTACCATCAATCAGAATTTACAATTCCGTTTCATAAAACCGGAGCATCTTCAATATGTATATAGTGTGCTTGAAGCTGAAAACCTTGCTGCACCCGGCTATGGAAGTGCCGGCGATATTGTTGCCTGTCCCGGAACTGATACCTGTAATCTGGGAATTTCAAATAGTACAGAGTTAAGTACCGTTCTTGCACAATTAATTGAAGATGAATTTCCTGAATTTTTATTGAATGAAGAGGTGGCCATCCGTATTAGCGGATGTATGAATTCCTGTGGCCAGCACGGCATAGGAACTATAGGTTTTCATGGAAGTTCTATGAAAGTTAACGGAAAAGTTGTTCCTGCTGTCCAGGTATTGATAGGCGGCGGCAATTTAGGAGGTGGGGAAGGAAGGGTGGCCAACAAAGTAATTAAACTTCCCAGTAAGCGTGCACCTGAGGCGATTCGCGTATTATTAAATGATTTTAAAGCGAATAAGCAGAATGAATCATTCCTTGAATATACCTTCAACAAAGGCGAAAGATATTTTTACAATTTATTAAAACCGTTAGCGGATACAGAAACGCTGATTGATGAAGATTATATTGATTGGGGGCATGAAGAAAAATTTGCAACAGCTATTGGTGTCGGTGAATGTGCGGGGGTAATGATCGATTTAGTGTCTACTTTAATTTTGGAAGCAGATGAAAAAATAAATCTTGCAGAAGGAAGCATATCCAATCAGGCATTTGCAGATGGCATCTACCATTCCTATTCAGCATTTATTAATGCGGCAAAAGCCTTGTTGTTGAATCACCAGGTTCAATGCAATACACAGGCGGGCATTTTAAAAGACTTCGATACACACTTTACAGCAAAAGGTTTATATACTAATCATACTAGTTTCAAAGAACTGGTTTTGCAAATCAATCAAAACGAACCAACAGAACACTTTGCAAAAACATACCTGGAGGAAGCAAAAAAATTTATTGATTTTGCGGGTACTTATAAAGGATCTGTAGTTGTAAATACATCATCTGTTAAAAATTGATGATGGATATTGCCGGATTAAATTGAAAACCTGATTGATTTACTCTAAATAGGAATACAAAAAAATTCCGGTTAGGACACGCATTAGCAATAAGAAAGGTGTTGCATTCCCGCCTTTCCTCCATACTTAAAATTATCCCACAAAACAAAGAAGGTGTCAAACCGTTAGATAGGTGGCCTTAATCATCATCAAAAATGTGTTAGAAAAATTTTATCTCATTTATGAAGTATGGATGATACTTTAGTGTAACAAAACGATTCTCATTATTAACTAATAAACTATATGAAACGATTACTGTTTGCTGCAATAACTGCTACATCCTTATTCTTTATTGTATCATGTAATAAGACAAATGACAAATCTCTTACTCCTCAGCAAGTTGATTCTGTAAAAATTTTTGGATTTGATTCAACAAAATTGATAAAAAGCCTTACATACATTTACACTGATAGCTCTGGCAATGAAATTGATTCAATCTCTGAGTATTTTTATTACGACACCATCAATAAAAAAATAATTGCAGCCGACCAAATAATTACAGGGCCGAACCCGGTCAATTATTTTTACATCTTAAGCTATAACAGTTCCTATCGTTTAAGTAATTTTAGTTATAATCCTTCCCTTCTGACCGATCCCAAACAAATGGTCTCGGTAGATTACCAATACGATGCACAAAATATTTTAAGCGGCGAAATGCAGGTTAATAAAGATGGTTCCAGGCGCTCATTTGATATAACTAAAACTGTATTACCCTCCGGAGGATATAGCCTTCGGGGATCAAACTCCAATGGCCAGGACAGTCTCGTGGATACATACAGCTTTAACCCTTCAGGACAGTTAATGTGGTGGTCTGACACGTTAGAACCAGGACAAGTGTTTACCCGCGATTCATTAATCTACGATGCCAAAGGCAACATAATGACTGTAATGGAAAATACTACTTTCCTGGACACCCCTTTTAAGCGTTTTGACTTTAGTGGCCGCGATACCATTGGAAATGAACTTTCAGATTTCAATAAGGTATTGTTTAATGGTATGGTATCATTTAATGCTGACAGCTTTTCTTTTATAGCGAGTATACTGGATGGAGATGCGGACTACGACTTTTACCAGTTCACAGATTACCCTGCAGCAAGTACCACTGCCTATATCGATTACGATGCTTCCTATAAAACTTTTGATACAAAAAAGGAATTTGACAGCCTTAACCGGTTAATAAGTTATAAGATGTATGAAAATATGGGATCTGGTTTTTTTAATATAATAAAGCTTACTTATTATAAATAGGGTTGCCAGTACCCGCCGATAAAGTTGAAAATTAGTTCCTCCTTATTGGTATTCCCAATAGTAAAAGAATCCTTAGTTGGTGTTGAGCCGACAAATCGGAACAACAACAAACAGAGAAAAGTAAAAAATAAGACAACAGGAAAGAAGAAAGACGTGAGCTTGATTCCGTTTCTTAAGCTGATCTTAAGAATGCACTAACCTGTTTTAAACTCTTACCATCTCACCTTTGATGAAAAAAAAATCATGTTTACTGCAAACCATCTCCACGCTATGTTTATTCACTTCCCGATTGCCCTCCTCATTGTAGGGTTTCTTTCAGAAGTGATTTCATTATTTTCAAAAAAGGAATTCTTCAAAAGAGGCGGATTTTATCTCCTTATTTTAGGTTCGTTGGGCACCATAGCCTCCTATCTCAGCGGCAATGCCGCAGGTGAAGGTATTGAAGAAGGCCCGCTGAAAGACGTAATGGAACTCCACGAACAAGCTGCAACAATTACCCTGTGGCTTACCATCATCACTGCCGTCGTGTATCTGACCATTTTTATTTTTAAATACAGGCAACGTTGGGTAAAAATTGTGAGTGTTCTTCTTTTTGCTGCTGTAATTGGGGGCATTGCACGTACCGGGTATTTAGGAGGACAGTTGGTGTACAAACACGGCGCGGGTGTTCAACTGGCATTGCCGGATTTCTCAAATAGCAGCACAGGCACTGAAGAAAAATAAACGGATTATCTTCATCTTTTGTGCTAATTTAACACGATGAGAATTTTAATAGCAGAGGATGAATCAGCTATTGCGGGCTTCATAAAGGAAGGACTTGAAGAGGAAGGATTTGCAGTAGATGTGGCCGGCAACGGCCGGCAGGCTTTGGAAATGGCGCTCGACTACATTGATGAGTATGATCTTTATTTACTCGATTGGATGTTGCCCGGTATCAGTGGCATTGAAATTTGCAGAAGTATCCGTAACGAAAATAAAACAGTACCAATTATTTTTTTAACTGCAAAAGATACAGTGGATGATACTGTTTTCGCACTTGAATCCGGTGCTAACGATTACCTGAAAAAACCTTTCGCCTTTGAAGAATTGCTGGCTCGTATAAGAGTGTTGCTGCGCAATAAAGAGGGTGCACAAAATATCTTTGAGAAGGATGAAATTAGTCTCGATACTGAAGCCCACCAGGTCACCAAAGAGGGACAGGCTGTAGAACTCACTCAAAAAGAATTTGCCTTGCTGGAACACCTTTTACGCAACAAGGGTAAAGTATGCAGGCGAACGCGTATTATTGAAAAAATTTGGGATATTCATTTTGATAAAGATACTTCTGTAATCGATGTTTTTATCAATTCTCTCCGTAAGAAATTGGACAGTCCCGGCAAAGAATCTTTCGTTCAAACCATACGCGGAGTAGGTTACCGGGTAAATGACAATTAATGAAACTTAGTTTTAAAAAACGTATTGCTCTTTTTAATACGCTGGCAGTCGCCATAACAACAGCTATCGTTTTTATGGTTATTTATGCCGTTGCGCGTTTTAGTTCTTTTCGTCATCTCGATGGCGATATTAGCCAGGAGAAGACGGAGATTATTAATTCACTGGATTGGAATGATGACAGCATTATCGTTAATAAGATGTCCGAGTGGGAAGAGTCTGAACACAGGAAAGTAGAAGTAAATCCAACCTTTATTCAAATCGTTGACAGTGAAGAAAAACTCGTTTTTAAATCCGCCAACCTGCAGGCAAACCACTTTCTATACAAACCAAATAATAAACAACAAAATTTTTACAACACGAAGATTAGTGACCAAAGATTAAGGATTGGGCAATTTCCTATTAAGAACGACCATGGAAAAATCATCGGCTATTTAAACATTGGAATCTCTCAGCAGGAATCTTACTATGTTTTAAACAATTTGCTCCTTACCCTTTGTATTATATTTCCCATTGTGTTGCTGGTGATGTACGTTGTTATCTACCTTTCTGCCTCAAGAGCTATTGCTCCGGTGCAACACCTGATACGAACAGCGTCAGGCATAACAGATTCCAACATCAACACACGGTTACCCTTACCCGCAAATGAAGATGAAATATTTCAACTGGCCACCACGATCAATGAATTGCTTAACCGCATAGAAAAGAGTATTAAGCAACAAAAACAATTTACTGCCGATGCGTCGCACGAAATAAGAACGCCACTTGCTGCCATAAGAGGGACACTGGAAATTTTACTAAGAAAAAAGAGAGAACCTGAACAATACGAGGAAAAAATCAAAGATGCGATCGTGCAAACAGACCGGCTGAATCTTTTACTGGAACAGTTACTACAACTGGCGCGCATGGAATCGGGGTCGGTAAAAAAGGAAATCGTTTCTCTTCGCCTGCTCGTGAATGAAACGGCAAAAAAATGGGAAAAGCAAATGACTGAAAAAGGCATCCAATTAAATATTGCCTTTCCACCAAGCAGTTGTGTATATGCCGATTATTTCCTGATGGCAATCGTGGCCGATAACCTTATTAGCAACGCCATTAAATATGGTGCAATCGATAGTAAGATAACCTGTGACTGGAACGAAAGCCAGAAAATATTTTCTATCTCCAATGAAGGCCCGGCGATCGCCGCAGAACAAATACCTTTTCTCTTCAACCGGTTTTACCGGACAGACAATTCACGCAGTTCCCACATTCCCGGAAGTGGTTTGGGGTTGGCGATTGTAAAGCAATTATGCGATTTGCAGCGCATTGCTATTACCGTGAAAAGCGGCGATGGTATTACCACCTTCCTGCTACAATTTCCTGAAAAATCTTAAGCTGATCTTAAGCATGTACAAAGAAACCCTGAATGAAGGCAGGGGCACCTTTGCTATATCAATTTATCAAAAAAATAAAAACAAATAAGAATGAAAAAGACATTAATTATTCCGGCACTATTGTTAGCAACAGGCAGCTTATTTATGGTTTCATGCAAAAGCAATGATGCCGACACTTCACTTAAATCACCAAAAGCAATAAATACTGCCATTGCTAATCAACAGGAAAACGAAGAAACAAATCCCATCGCAAAGACGGTGAGCATGACAAATGCAGATGCAGAATCCAAAACCATTGAGAATTTGCAGGCAGCCTTTAAAGGTGAAACAACCGCGAGTGTCAAATATGCGGCCTACGCTCAAAAAGCAGAAAAGGAAGGCTTTCATCAAATCGCTTTGCTTTTTAAAGCAGCTTCCACAGCAGAAAATGTTCATGCAAATAATCACAAAGCAGTTTTACAGGAATCAGGCGTTTCTGTGCCGGCGATAACACCTGAATACACTGTGTTATCAACTAAGGAAAATCTTGAAGACGCCATTAAAGGAGAAACTTATGAGGCAACCACCATGTATCCTGAATTTCTCAAAGTAGCTAACGTGGCCGGTGATCAGTTGGCGATGATAAGCCTGAATTATGCTTACAAAACCGAAAAAAAGCACCAGGTAATGTACCAAACAGCACTGGCAGCATTGCAGAATAATACTGCGAATAACTTGCCGTCAGTTTACTATGTATGTTCAACCTGTGGAAACACGTATCAAACCACAGCTCCGGCACGTTGCGGAATTTCAATGACTAAATCAGACAGGTTTATAAAAATAACATCCCTATAATTTTATCTTACTTCAAATTACTTATTATTAGTTTGGTGTTTACCTCTATGCCACCGTTAATAGCGGTGCATGGAGGTTTTTTATTGTGACTACGAAATACCAAGGTTCGATGTGAAATTTTAATAGATAGTGAAACAACAAATCTTCCGGATTTTTATTTTACAAAATCTTCCATTGTTAGGTAATACATTAGAATAATTTCGCCAAAAACGTCATTTGTTTTGAAATTTTTTGGTAAAAAATAAAAAATTAATTTGTTGATTTCAATTTAGCTCTTACATTTGCGATGCAATGACAACCAGAAAAGCAAATACCGGCTTCTTTTATTTTAGCTACTATTTTAGAAATAGTCCGGGATCGCTTTGTTAAAAACTGAAATGACAAATTAACAATAGAAAATCCCGGCACAAATCGCCGGGATTTTTGTTTTATGCAAAAGAAAATAGCCATACAGGGTTTTGAAGGAAGCTTTCACCAGGCTGCTGCCCGCCAGTTTTTTGGAAACGAAGTGGAAGTAATTTGTTGCTCCACTTTCCGTGAAGTAATAAAAATTGCCGATGACAAAACCAGTAGCGATGGTGGCCTTATGGCCATCGAAAATTCTATTGCCGGAAGCATTTTACCCAATTACAATCTATTGCAAAAAAGTAAATTGAAAATTGTAGGAGAAATTTACCTGCAGGTAAACCAGCATTTGATGGTTAACCCCGGCATTACGCTTGAAGATATTCGCGAAGTTCATTCTCATCCAATGGCATTGCTTCAATGTTCTGATTTTTTAGAAAAGTACAATTGGAAGTTAATTGAAACGGAAGATACTGCGCTTAGCGCTCAGCATGTACACCAACACAGGAGTAAACACATTGCCGCTATTGCAGGCGAACTGGCTGCTGAACTTTTCGGGTTGGAAATTATAGCGCCAAACGTTCACACACAAAAAAATAATTATACACGCTTTTGGGTTTTGGAAAACGAAACTTCGGTAAAAGAAATCAATGATGCCAATAAAGCTTCTTTGATCTTTCAGACAGATCATTCAAAAGGAAGCCTTGCGAAGGTGCTAACAAAAATTTCAGAAGCGGATGTAAATTTAAGTAAGCTTCAATCAATGCCGATTCCCGGCAGCGACTGGCGCTATTCCTTTCATGTGGATTGTGAATTCACTCATCTTGAACAACTAAATGAGGTATTAAAAAGTATAGCGCCTTTAACCGCTAATGTTAAAGTATATGGTGTTTATAAAAATGGGAAAAATGCGGGGTAATTTTTAAATAAAAAATGCGATGAACGATACACTGAACAATAAAATGGGCAAAGTAGCTGATCGCCTTTCAGGTATTCAAGAATATTATTTTTCGACCAAGCTGAGGCAAATAGATGAAATGAATAAGGCTGGTAAAAATGTGATCAATTTAGGCATTGGCAGCCCTGATCTTCCGCCTCATCCGGATGTGATTAAGACATTGGCAGAAGAAGCTGAAAAGCCGAATCAACATGGTTATCAGAGCTATAAAGGAAGCCCTGTCCTGAGAAACGCAATTTCAAAATGGTATAAAAAATGGTATAACGTTGATCTCAATCCCGATACAGAAATCCTTCCTTTGATTGGGAGCAAGGAAGGTATCATGCACATTTGCATGACGTATATCAATCCCGGTGATGTGGTTTTAATTCCGAATCCCGGTTATCCGACTTATAAAAGTGCTGCAACGATTGCAGGTGCTAACGTTTATGCTTACACGCTTAAAGAAGAAAATAACTGGTGTCCTGATTTTAATGAATTGGAAAAACTGGATTTACAGAAAGTGAAACTGATGTTTGTGAATTATCCTCAGATGCCAACCGGACAGTTACCCACAAACGAAATGTTTAAGGAACTAATTTCTTTTGCTAAAAAGCATCAAATATTAGTTGTTCACGATAATCCATACAGCTTTATTCTCAATGATCATCCAATGAGTTTGTTAAGTGTAGAAGGAGCGATGGAAGTTGTAATTGAATTAAATTCTTTCAGCAAAAGCCACAACATGGCGGGTTGGAGAGTTGGAATGTTGTCTGGAGCAAAAGAAAGAATTGAAGAAGTGCTGCGCTTCAAAAGCAACATGGACAGTGGAATGTTTTTGCCGCTGCAACTCGCTGCCGCAAAGGCTTTGGAACTTGACCAGGATTGGTATGATTCTGTAAATGCAGTCTATAAAAAAAGACGTGAGAAAGTATTTAATCTGCTGGATCTTTTAAATTGTTCCTACAATAAAAACCAGGCTGGCCTTTTTGTCTGGGCTTCTATTCCTGCAAATTATAAAGATGGATATGAATTGAGTGATAAAGTATTAGAAGAAGCAAACGTATTTATCACACCAGGCGGAATTTTTGGAAATGCCGGAAATAATTATGTTCGCGTGAGTTTGTGCACGCCGGAAGAAAAACTGGATGAAGTGATTGACAGAATTAAAAAGACGCAGAATTAATAAATGGTATGTTTGAAAACGTAACGATAGTAGGTGTTGGTTTGATTAGTGGCTCTTTTGCGCTCGCTTTAAAAGATAAAGGCTTCGCAAAAAATATAATTGGTGTCAGCAGAACACAGGCAAGTTTAGATAAAGCGAAAGAGCTTGGAATTATTGATGAAGCGTTGCCCCTGGAAGATGCGGTGAAAAAAAGTGATTTCATTTATGTCGCGATTCCTGTTGACGTAACCATTCCTGTAATGGAACAAATTATGGATTTGGTTACCGACAAACAAATCGTTGCAGACGCAGGTTCTACGAAATATGCCTTGTGTAAAGCAGTTGAAAATCATCCTAAAAGAAAAAGGTTTGTAGCTACACATCCGATGTGGGGAACAGAATATAGCGGCCCGGAAGCTGCCGTGAGAGAAGCTTTCAGCGGCAGATCATGTGTCATTTGTGAAAAAGAAAAGAGTGCTGAAGAAGCAGTTAAAACGGTTGAAAAAATTTACAAAGAGTTGGGAATGCATCTTACGTATATGGATGCGGAAAATCATGATATTCATGCCGCGTATGTAAGTCATATTTCTCATATTACTTCTTTTGCATTAGCAAATACGGTTTTAGAAAAAGAAAAAGAAGAAGACGCGATTTTTGAACTGGCAGGCGGTGGTTTTGAAAGCACGGTTCGTCTGGCAAAAAGTAATCCTTCTATGTGGGCGCCCATTTTTATGCAGAACAGGGAAAATGTTTTAGATGTTTTGAATGAACACATTTCGCAATTAAGAAAATTTAAAAGCTGTCTTGAAAAGGAAAATTATGAATACCTGAAAGAACTGATGGAAAACGCCAATAAAATTTCAAGAATTATTAAGTGAGACAGTAAACGAATAAATAACTATAAATTTTAAAAATTAATTTTACAATGCAAACTGAAACAAAAACTATGAAAGAGGAAATAAAAGAAAAATGGAATAAGCGTCCATTGATCATCAGCGGCCCATGCAGCGCCGAAACAGAAGAACAGGTAGTAGAAACGGCTACAAGGCTTGCAAAAACAGGAAAGGTTGATTTGCTTCGCGCCGGAATTTGGAAACCAAGGACCAAGCCCGGTATGTTTGAAGGCATTGGTGTAAAAGGTTTGCCATGGCTTGCACAGGCAAAGAAAATTTCAGGACTTCCTATTGCCGTCGAAGTAGCTACTGCAAAACATGTAGAGATGGCATTGCAATTTGATGTTGACTTGGTTTGGGTTGGCGCACGCACTACTGTCAATCCCTTTAGCGTGCAGGAAGTTTGTGATGCTTTGCGCGGCGTTGATATTCCAGTCTTAATTAAAAATCCTATCAATCCTGACCTGGAACTTTGGAGCGGAGGCATTGAGCGTTTGCAAAAAGTTGGAGTGAAAGATATCGGAATGATCCATCGGGGTTTTTCCAATTACGGAAATACCGAATTCCGGAACGCGCCGATGTGGCATCTGCCAATAGAAATGAAAAGAAGATTTCCTGATATGCTTATCATTTGTGATCCTTCTCACATTTGCGGTAACAGAACCGGCCTGCAGGATGTAGCTCAAAAAAGTATCGACCTCGATTTTGATGGTTTAATGATCGAAACTCATATTGATCCTGATAAGGCATGGAGTGACTCAAAGCAACAAATTACCCCGGAAAAATTATCTGAAATGCTCGGTAACCTGAAATGGCGTCATGAAAACTCAAATGAAAAAGAATTTGTAACGGCGCTTGCGAAATTGCGTGAACAGATCAACCATGTAGATGATGAACTAATGGCGCTCCTCGGTCAACGCATGAAGATTTCCAATAAAATCGGTGAATATAAAAGAGAAAACAATATCACGATCTTACAAACCAATCGCTGGAATGAAATTTTGGCCAAGGCTTTTGTAAAGGGTGAAAAACTGGATCTCAGTAAAGATTTTATTACCAAATATTTTGATGCGGTTCACATGGAAAGTATCAACCATCAAAATAAAATCATGAATGAAGAATAAAGAAATGGTGGACAAAAATTATGTATTTTCAGAGAAGGCGGTAAGCGTATATTTTAACGCTGATTTTTCTGAATTGCAGGAGCATGTTGATAAAGAAAATTCGATTCTCATTACAGACGAAAATGTTTTTGCAAAGCAATTCGAAAAGTTTTCAGGCTGGCAAACAATAGTAATAAAAGCAGGCGAGCAACACAAAAATCAGCAAGCAGTTGATGAAATAATTAACCGGTTGATTGAATTGAATGCAGACAGGCAAACATTTATTGTAGGTGTTGGAGGCGGCGTTGTTACTGATATCACAGGTTATGCGGCTTCCATATATATGCGTGGCGTAAGGTTTGGTTTTGTACCCACAAGTATTTTGGCAATGGTAGATGCAAGTATTGGAGGAAAGAATGGCGTTGATGTTGGAGTGTATAAAAATCTGGTTGGAGTTATCAAACAACCCCAATTTTTATTGTACGATTATTCTTTTTTAGAATCGCTTCCGGAAGAGGAATGGATTAATGGGTTTGCAGAAATTATTAAGCATGCTTGTATAAAAGATGAAAAGATGTTTCATTTTTTGCTGGAGAAGTCATTTGAATATTTTCGTTCTTCCGGGGAGAATATTGGAAAATTAATTCAGCAGAATGTAGAAATCAAACACAAGGTGGTGGTGAATGATGAGCGTGAAACAGGGGAGAGAAAGTTGCTCAATTTTGGTCATACAATCGGCCATGCAATTGAAAATACAGCGAAGCTTCCACATGGAAGTGCGATAAGTATCGGTATGGTTGCGGCTTGCATTATTTCAGAACAAATAAATGATTTTCCCAACACCGGTACGGAAAAGGTCAAGCAATTACTTTCTAAATATCATCTTCCCGTTTCTTTCGAATTTGACAAACAAAAAACGTGGAACATTTTATTGCACGATAAAAAAAAATCCGGCAAAGACATGCATTTTATTGTGCTGGAAAAAATCGGTAAAGCCTGTATAAAGAAAATTCCAATTCCGGAATTGCACAAGATATTTTTTTCATTCAATTCATAATTTAAGCATTAAGTGGATATAACAATTACGCCCTCTTCCATATCAGGAAAAATAAAAGTGCCGCCATCAAAAAGTTCAATGCAGCGCGCTTGCGCTGCTGCGCTGATTACGCCAGGCACAACGGTTATCGATAATTTTGGCAACAGCAACGATGAAAAAGCGGCTCTCGATATAATAGCAAAATTGGGCGCCACTATCAATAAGACAAGCAATAAATTGGCTATCACTTCCCATGATTTTATTTTTCGTTCTCAGTTTCCTGAAAAAAATGTGATTTTGAATGTTGGAGAAAGTGGTTTATCAATGCGAATGTTTGCACCGATTGCCGGCCTGTTTAATTACGATATTATTTTTACAGGTGAAGGAAGTATTTTAAAAAGGCCGATGAATTTTTTTGATGAAATCCTTCCTTTGCTTGATGTGGAAGTAAATTCAAATGATGGAAAATTACCAGTTACTTTATGTGGCCCTCTTCATCCTAAAAATATTAAAGTTGATGGTTCTTTAAGCTCTCAATTTTTGACGGGGTTATTATTCGCTTTTGCAAAAGCGTGTACCCGCCCCGTTAGTATTACTGTAAAGGATTTTTCAAGCAGGCCTTATATTGATCTTACTATTGCCGTTTTAAAACATTTTGGTTTTAAAATTGAAAATCAGCATTACGAAGTTTTCAACATTTTCCCTCGTGAGCCATTGCAGGCGCATAGTATAAAATATACAGTGGAGGGAGATTGGAGCAATGCTGCTTTTTTGCTGATTGCCGGTGCTGTGGCGGGTCACATCACGCTTACCGGTGCTGATTTGAATTCATGCCAGGGCGATAAAAATATTATGGAAGCGTTGTACGATTGTGGCGCAGAAGTTACTGTTGATAAAAATGAAATTATTGTAAAGAAAAATAAATTGGTTGCTTTTGAATTCGATGCAACCCATTGCCCGGATTTGTTTCCACCGCTTGTGGCGCTTGCTTCTTATTGCAAAGGAACTACCATTATAAAAGGTGTGAACCGGCTTTTACATAAAGAAAGTAATAGGGCAATCGCTTTAAGGGATGAATTCAAAAAGATGAATGTTGAGGTTGAATTGAATGGCGACCTGATGAACATACAAGGAAGTAGAGAAGTAAAAGGCGCGACTGTTTCTTCACACAATGATCACCGGATTGCCATGGCAACGGCTGTTGCAGCTTTGGCGGCTAAAGGGAATACAGTGATTCAGCAATCAGAAGCAGTAAAAAAATCTTACCCGGATTTTTATAAGGATTTGAAATCAATCAAAACAGGTTCAGCGGATATTAAAAAGAAAAATATTGTCTGAAACAGTAAACAAACATATTGGGTTCTTTTTTATTTTACTTTAAAAATTTTTTGCTATTGCGCTATTGATGCTATTTGCAAATACTTTCCGTTCTTTGCAGCGCCAAAAGAAATTGGTATTTTAAATCCTCAACTGTAAATATAAATGTCTTACACAGTAGCAGTTACCGGCCGCCCAAATGTGGGTAAAAGCACTTTTTTTAACCGGATGCTCGAACAACGCAAGTCTATTGTTGATGATTTTAGCGGCGTAACCCGCGACAGGCAATATGGAGTGGCAGAATGGGCCGGAAAGAGTTTCAATGTGATTGACACCGGCGGCTTTGTCGCTGATAGCCAGGATATTTTTGAACGTGAAATTCGCAAACAGGTACATATTGCCATCGCCGAAGCCAACGCGATTATTTTTATGGTTGACGTTACTACCGGTATTACCAACCTGGACCAGGAAATGGCTGAAATGCTGCGCAGATCACCAAAACCGGTTTATCTCGTGGTAAATAAAGTTGACAACTATAATCGTGAACTGGAGGCAGCCGAGTTTTATAGCCTCGGTTTTGAAAAAATATTTTTTCTCTCTTCTATAAGCGGATCAGGAACCGGCGAATTGCTGGACGAAATCTGTTCAAGGATTCCTGCAGAAAAAATTGAAGAGCCAACTACGATTCCAAAATTTGCCATTATTGGCCAGCCAAATGTGGGTAAATCTTCTTTACTGAATGCTTTAACAGGGCAGGAGCGCACGATTGTAAGCGAAATTGCAGGAACTACAAGAGATGCAGTTCATACTACTTATAATTTATTCAATAAGGAATTTATTTTAATTGATACAGCCGGAATCAGGCGTAAGAAAAAGGTAAGTGAAGACCTTGAATTTTATTCTGTCATTCGTGCGATAAGTGCTGTTGATGAAGCGGATGTTTGTATTTTATTATTGGATGCGGAGAAAGGTATTACTGCGCAGGATTTGAATATTTTTTCTTTGGCCGCCAAAAAAGGAAAAGGAATTGTGGTGTTGGTAAATAAATGGGACATTGTAAAAAAAGAAACCAACACAGCACGCGATTATGAAAAATCGCTGAAACAAAAACTGGCGCCATTTAATGATGTGCCGATACTTTTCATTTCCGCTACTGAGAAGTTACGGATTTTCCAGGCTATGGAAACCGCGTTGAAAGTATATGATAACAGGATGCAGAAAATCGCAACTTCCAAACTAAATGAGGTAATGCAAAAAGCGATGGAATCTTACCATGCGCCTGTAGTTCGCGGCCATGCGGTAAAAATTAAATTCGTTACCCAGTTGCCAACTGCTGTTCCATCATTTGCCTTTTTCTGTAATTATCCCAATGATATCAAAACGCCTTATAAGAATTATTTGGAAAACCAGTTGCGTGAAAATTTTGATTTTACCGGGGTGCCTGTCAGGATCTTCTTCAGAAAAAAATAAAAATTCGCGGAATTTATTGGGTTACTAATGAGGAAGCTTTGGTTTTAAATAACTATAAACCCATGTGCCGGCAAGTGCACTTAGGAGAGTAAGAAGTGCAATCGTGAGGCCGCTACCAATTTGTACATAAATCGGACCGGGACAAGTGCCGGTCAAAGCCCATCCGATTCCGAACAAAATTGAACCATATACAATTCCCCAATTAAATTTCTTATCAATGATTTTAACCGGCTCGCCGTCTAAGGTTTTAATATTGAATTTACGAATAAGAAAAACAGAAATAGCTGCGGTAGGAATCGCCGTCATAAAAATTCCATACATCTGAAAACCCTGAAAACGAAACATTTCCTGCATCCGAAACCATGAAACAGCATCTGCTTTTATAAGTGTGGTACCAAAAATAATTCCCAACAAAAGGAATAAAAAGTTTTTCTTTTTCATTATTTAAGAAGTAAGGGTAAAATAAAATGAGTCGTAAAAATGCCGCTGGCAAAAAATAAGATCACAGCTATAAGTGAAGGCCACTGGAAAGTAGACAGCCCAAAAATTCCATGGCCGCTTGTGCATCCATGGCCATAGCGCGTTCCAAAGCCTACCAAAAATCCTCCGCCAATAATAATCAAGAAATGTTGCCACGTTAAAAGGTGTGCCCAGCTAAAAATTTCAGCCGGTAAAAGATGATGTACATCTGTAATACCATACGAACTCAAAGCATTTTTTGTAGCGGCTGAAAGAGGCATCGGCGTGGCAGGTTTTAAAATTACACCGCCGATAAATCCGCCAATCAAGAGTCCGGCAGCGAAAAACAAATTCCACAATTGATCTTTCCACTTGTATTTGAGGAAAGCTATCTGGCCGGGAAAGCAAGCTGCGCAAATATGCCGCAGGCTACTCGAGATTCCCAACATTTTATTTCCGGCAAGTAAAAGCAGCGGAACGGTTAAACCGATAAGAGGGCCTGCAACGTACCATGGCCATGGCTGGCGCAGAAAGTCAAATAAATTCAAAATAAATAGTTTTGTTCAGTTGGTGCAAAACTATTTAAAACAGATTAAAGGAGTGTTTATTTTGTTTGAAGTACTACCACGTTTCCCGGGTATTGAATGTTTCCATCATTCTCAGCAGTGATAAAAAAAGAGGTAGGTTTGGATGTAGCGGTAGCCTTTAATTCTCCTTTTAAAGCACTGGAAAACATTCCTGAAGAGGTTTTTATCATTCCAATGTTTCTAACATTATTGTCCACGGTTCTCATCCAGACTACATAAACATCTTTTGGTGGTGTTAGGTTTTGCGGTTTTGCCAGGTTGGTAGTTTTAACATCAACAAGGTAGTTAGTGTTTTTACTTTTTTTTACTGAAATGTTTCCTGTAGCGGCCGGAACAACTTGTGAAGTTTCGAAAGTCATTTTTCTGCTGCATGAGGGAAGCATGAAAACTAGCAGCGCTGCTAAGGCCAGAGGCAACAACAAATAGTAGTTTTTGTAAGAGTTTAATCTTTTCATTTTGAATTATTTTATCTGTGAAAATTATTTGGCTGAAGCAAAAGTTTTGGGATTACATATTTTTCCTTTTTAACTTCATATAGCATGCCAGAAGACTTTTTGGTTTAATAACTTTAACACAGCATCCACCTCATACAATTTTATAGCATGAAATACGTTATAAGGGGATAAAGTCTATGAAGGCTTTAAATCATTTATTAATTTAATCCTAAAAAAAAGTTATGGAAAAAAACATCAAATCATTTCTGCTAATTGGTTCACTTACTCTCACTTTTGTTGCCTGTAAAAAGAAAGAAATGACTACTGCTGAAAAGGTTCTTGGTACATGGCAGATGAAAACCGATATTTATCATGAAAATGTGAGTGGAGTAGAGTACTCAGACACTACTTACGGAATGGGACAAACTATCGAATTCAGAAGCAATAATAAGTTTTACTCAAATTTCGGGGGTCAAATGGATTCATCTAGTTACTCCTTATCAGGTGATACAAAATTAATCATCAATGGAACTGATACGCTTAATATTAATACGCTCACTTCCAATAAATTTGTATTATATACCAGAACAATGCAGGGTGCAGATTTTAATGAAGAAACAATTACTTTGACGAAATAAGAACCGTCAATATGTTTTGAGGTCATCATTTACCATTGTTATGAATCAATATCCGACATTATAATCTATCCCGGAATTACTCCCGTAAATATTTCACACACGAAAAAAATGATAGAAATGTTCGTGGTATTTTAAATAATTTTTACCTGTTGGAAGGTGAAAAAAGTTTGTAAAGAAGGAGATTCTATACGTCGTAAAGAAGCTAATTGTTTTCAAAAATGCTGAATGAAACGGAGCTTTTCCCAAGGCTCTGCAGTGATTTGCATATTGAATTTATTTGTTAAGGCTAATTTTTTTGGAGATTTATTCTTTAACAAGAGATTATATTTGCAAATCTGAAAAACTAATAGCTTCGCTTTTGCCGACATGTATAGATATTGCCTTCTTTTTTTTATTTTGTTTTTATTCCAAAAGACTTGTCATGCACAGGATACATTACCAAAAATAACGGTAACCCAATTGGGTAAAAAAGTTTTGGTAAGTTGGAATAATCCTTTCACTAATGTTACGCACATTAATGTGCAGAGATCTCCTGATAGTTTGAAAAATTTTACCACTATAGGTAGTTTATTAGACGTGAGCCCGGGTATTAACGGGTTCACCGATCCAAAAGAATTTATTCCTTCCGATCAATACTACAGGTTGTTTATTTCCTTCCAGGGAGGTTCTTATATTTTTTCAAAATCGCACCGGCCCGGAAAAGATACGCTTGCTGAAATTCCACTAATCGGGAAACAAGTAACATCAGAAACTCAAGCAAATAGCCGCAATCTTTTCGTGCCTTCCGGGAATGTTTATACAGGGAAAGATAACAATGTTATCATCTCTTTACCGGATGCGGCAAGAAAAAAATATTCAATAAGATTTTATCGTGCTGATGGTACATTTTTATTTGAAGTGTCAAAAATTACTGAGCCTTTTCTTACCCTCGATAAAGCCAATTTTCTACGTGCCGGGCTTTTTATTTTCGAATTGTATGATAATCATATCATCGTTGAGAGGAACAAATTTTATATTCCAAGGGATGGCGAACCGATGCCGGCAATGGATGCGCAGGGAAATATAATCAGGATGCAATGAGTTGGTAAAGCAACAAATAAAGCGGTTTTTTATTTTGATGCAGCAAACCCATAAAAAATAAATATTTTCTATTTGCTTTTAAAATGATTCACTTTCACTTTTATATCATTTGGTAACCGATACTGATCAATAGGTAAGCTTATAAATAAACGTACTGTTATCTTCGGCAAAAGTTATTTTAGTCACCCGGTTTTGATTACCTGTCTGATACATCCATGTGGCAGAAGTAGAAAAAGGGGTATTGTAAATATTCCCCTGTGCAGTAGCGCTGGTAACGTGGTGTGGGTCAGTAATTGAACTGGTAATGTATCCAAAGTCTGCGTTTACAGCAGTGAGAATAAAAGGATCTAACATCTTAATATCAAAAAGAAAAAAATCTTTTCCAAGCAATGTTTGCAAAAATGTATCTGCTTTCCCATCTGGCAAACTGGAAGCGTAAAAATAGTTTCCGTTTAATGTAAGATTTGCTTCTTGTAAAGAAAAAGTGTTTAAACTGTTATTGGAATTGTAGGAAAAATTAAGGGTTCCCAGATCCTGATCAATGACTTTCGTTAATTTATTTTCCGTATCAAAAATATAATCAACCGTATAGCTATCTGTCAGCACCTGGCTTTCATATGAGTGTGTAATCGTTGAAATCGAAGTACCACCATTCACAGATTGATAAGAATAAAGAGTGGAATCTTCGCCATCAAAGCCTGGCTGTGTATTTACAATATTATTGATGGTGTTATCAGGGTTTCTGTTTATAGTAACCTGGCCATTCATGAGCAGGCTAGAACCATAGTCAACATTATTTTGGGTAAACAGAATTAAATAACCTGCCTGGTTGAAAGTATAAGTAGCTGCCAATACATCATAAGGATTTGTATTGGTGGTATCATTAAGGTATAGTTGAATATGCTGGTTGGCAGTATCGTATTTTATTGATATTACATAGTTGTGAGTCACGGTGGAAGTACCAAATCCGAGTGAATCATAAGTCTGTGTAACAATAATTTGTTTGGGTAAAGTTGTATTTAGGCTGTCCGTGGTAACGTTGGCTGCCTTATCCTGGTTTTTCCCACAGGAGGAGAGAATAAGGATTAATACCGGTATTAACGCTGCAAATAAACTTTTTCTTTTCATAAATGCATAAATGGTTTATAATAAAATGAAGGGGAAGCCGGATTTTAGGCGTTAGTTTCAATTGGGATAAACCACTACTAAATTAGTTAATATTATTGATTATTGTAAAGCTCACATTTCAAATTTCTGCTTTAATTGAAAACTAATAATTTTATATATTGCAGTACAAAAAGCGGAAGTAGCTCACCTGGCAGAGCGACAGCTTCCCAAGCTGTAGGTAGCGGGTTCGAGTCCCGTCTTCCGCTCTTATAATTCCTTTTTACTTTTATGTGCCTTGTTTTATTAAAGTCGCAAATTCATCTATGCTGATTGCCTCTTCCACTTTAAAATTTCCAATTCGTGTTCTCCGCAATTCACTCAGATAACCTCCGCAGCCAAGTTCTGCGCCAAAATCATTGGCCAAACTGCGTATATACGTTCCCGTTGTACAAACAACTTTAAAAGAAATTACGGGCATCTTTATTTCGGTAATTTCAAATTTGCTGATAGTAATTTTCCGGGGCTCAAGAATTACATTTACTCCTTTTCTTGCCATTAAATAGACTGGCTTGCCTTTTTGTTTTATTGCTGAATGGACAGGAGGTGTTTGTAAAATTTCGCCTGTGAACTTTTTGGTGGTTTCCTGCAATAACTCTTCTGTTATTGTATCAACGGGTTTAAAATTTTGCGGTTCGCTCTCAAGATCATAAGTTGGAGTAATTGCACCTAAAGTTATGGAACCGGTATATTCTTTTTCCTGCGACATATACTCATTTATTTTTTTGGTGAACTTTCCGGTGCACACAATCAAAAGCCCGGTTGCCAAAGGATCAAGCGTTCCTGCATGTCCAACTTTTTTTATTTTTATCAAATTCCTGATCTTTCTTACCACATCAAAAGAGGTCCAGTCTAATGGTTTATCAATTAATAAAACCCTTCCTTCTTCAAAAGTATTTTCAATCATTTTCAAAAATTAAACTGAGGCTGCAAAATACATTTCTTTCCCAAAAGGTATTTTTAAATTGCCTGCCGTGCCTTTAATTCAAGGTATTTGTTGATGGAATTAATGGTAAGATTTTTAGGAGAGGACAAAATGGATAATATTCCATATTTCGCCAGTTCTTTCGCGATGATTCTTTTTTCAAATGCAAATTTTTCGGCTATTGTTTTTATATAAACTTGTTCAATATCTTTTGCTTGTGAATTTCGAAGGTCATCTAATTCAGAATTTTCAAAGAAAATAACAAGCAACAGGTGATTCCTGGCAAGTGAGCGTAAATAATCTATCTGCCTGTTTAGCCCTGATAAAGATTCAAAATTAGTGAATAAGATCAACAAGCTGCGGTGTTTGATTTTACTTCTTATTTGCAGATAAAGCATCTCGAAATCACTTTCAAGAAAACTCGTTTTTTGCTTGTATAAGAGTTGTAAAATATTTTCTGCCTGCGAAACTTTTCTGTCCGCGGGCAATATGTTTCCCGGTTCATTAGAAAAAGTAATAACGCCAACTTTATCTTGTTTTTTAAGGCAAATATTACTCAGTGCAAGGCAACTGTTTATTGCATAATCGAGAAGCGTCATTCCATTAAAAGACATTTTCATCAGGCGGCCTTTATCAATGATGCAATAAACCTGTTGTGATCTTTCTTCCATAAAACTGTTTACCATTAAGCCGCCTTTGCGTGCTGAAGCTTTCCAGTTTAATGTGCGGATATCATCGCCGGATACATATTCTTTTATCTGTTCAAACTCAAGGCTCTGCCCGATCTTACGCATGGGTTGATTGCCTGCTTCACTGTTTAAAGTTGTCCCTGAAAACAAGCCATACTTGCGCAATTGCATGAATGCCGGATAAACAGGTATCGTTTCTGAAGCATCAGTGGTAAATTTTCTGGCAACAAGTTGTAATGGAGAAGATATGAACAAATGTATGTTCCCAAAATTATATTCTCCTCTTTCGAGCGGCCTGACAGTCCACTCTATTTTTTGTTGTTGCCCTGACTTTAGATTCAACTTTCTTTTCCATTGCCGTATTTGTAATTGTTCCGGTAATTCATCAATTATCTCAATGTGTACCGGAAAATTAAATTCGCTTTTCACTACCAGTTGAATTTTATTTTCATCACCGTTGCTAAATCGATGCGCCACAATTCTTTCTGCTGTTGCAAATTTATTTGTGAAAAATAATAGTGAATAGTCAACAATGAAAAAGAGCACAAAAACAATGAAAACGGTAATGGCTGCAGGTTGTAACGCCGGTACATAAAAGGCGAGCACAAACAACCCAACCAATGCTGCAAGGCCAATAAAAAAACGCCTCCGCAGAAAAAGATCTGATAAATATTTTTTTATAATATTCAAAGAAACGAATGGTTAATTTTTAATGAACTTATCTTGGAACATCAATTTTAGAAATAATATCGTGAATTAATTCATCTGCCGAAAAGCCTTCCATCTCCTTTTCAGGTGTTAGAATGATTCTGTGACGCATAACCGGAACAGCCATTTCAATAACGTCCTCGGGTGTTACAAAATCTCTTCCCATGATCGCCGCATTTGCTTTTGCTGATCGTAGAATGGCAAGGGAAGCTCGTGGTGAAGCGCCTAAATAGAGAGACGAATTATTTCTTGTTTCATTTACAATTTTAGCGATAAACTCCACTAATTTCGGATCAATAATTACCTGGTTCGTAATGCTTCTGTATTCAGCAATTTGAGAAGGAGAAACCAACTGCTGCACATTTTCCAATAAACTATTTTGTGGAACAGACTGCTGATTCATCAGGATATTGATTTCCTCTTCAAAAGTAGGGTAGCTGATGACGATTTTGAATAGAAACCTATCCAGTTGCGCTTCCGGCAGCCGATAAGTTCCTTCCTGCTCAATCGGGTTTTGAGTGGCGATCACCAAAAAGGGAAAGTCCATGAAATGCGTGATGCCATCAACGGTAACCTGCCGCTCTTCCATAACTTCAAATAACGCCGATTGTGTTTTTGCGGGTGCGCGGTTTATTTCATCAATCAAAATAATATTGCTGAATATAGGGCCCCGCTTGTATTCAAACTCTGCATCCTTTGGATTAAAAACTGAAGTCCCTAGGACGTCACTTGGCATCAGGTCAGGCGTGAATTGTATTCTTGAAAAATTAGTATTAATGATCTTTGAAAGTAATTTGGCAGTAAGCGTTTTTGCCACGCCGGGCACGCCTTCTATCAATACATGCCCGTCACACAATAAGGCGATGAGCAACAGATCAACCATTTTATGTTGCCCGACAATTACTTTTCCTATTTCATTCCTGATACCAATTACTGCATTGTTCAATGTTTTAATGTCAATGCGTTGTTCAAACAGATTTTCTTCCATCAGTTTTTGGTTTTTTAAAATTTTCTATTTTTATATTTAGCGCAAGTAATTCCTCATCCGTTACTTCTTCCTGCTGTTCAATCGTTTTAATCAATTCAAATAATTCTTCTGTTTCTCTTTCATTCACTCCGCTTTTACCGGAAAGTGAATGTATAAATTCAGGAGTGATAGAAGCGGTATTAATAAAATATTTTTTTCGCAGGTATTCATAAAAGTAGGTAATCATTTTTTCTGCAATATTCCTGTTGTTTTTGTGTTGCAAGTAAAGACGTCCCACGGTTTCTGTGAATGCAACTGTCGAGTTTTTATTTGGGTTTATAACTTCTATTACTCGTTGTTTTCTTTTGATATTGAAAAAAACAAAAAGCAAAAGTGCGGCCAGTGCAAGGTAAAAGGCCCACAACAAAGGCGGGTTTTGGTTTATCACTTCTAATGAAGAAAACTGGTCGTCATTCTTCAGGTTATTTTTGTTTCTCGTCGAAGAGAACTCCTTGTAATACGCATCCCAATAAATGTATTGCGGATTGAAACGGAGATATGCAGTCACGTTTTCGAAGTAATGATAATTGTCTTTTGTGAGTAAAAAATAATTACTGAAAATTCTTGGAGCAAGATGTAAATACAATCTTCCACGGCCGGAAAAGATCACTATATAATTTGGAAGATTTAATTCGTTTACTCCCAAAACCCTTGTTATTGAAGGATCATAACTATTGAAATAATTTAAGAAGGGAAAATAGTAGTAACTGTATTTTGAGGAACTAAAATCCTTTCCATAAAACATACTTACATAGGTGTCGTGCATTTTCCCGTTTACTTCGTTAACGATTTCACCGCGCCTGTTAACTCGGCAGGAAATAGCATCGAGCAGTTTTTCATCTATATAATCAGCAGAAATAAATAAGTCGTTGCCGGCCTTTACATATTCAACCATCGCGTTCAGCTCATCTACTGAAAGAATCAAATTTTTTGTAACAAGAAAATAAAGTGAATAGGTATTTGTTGATTCACTGTGAAAATTTTTCCAGGTTTCGTCAAACGGTTTCTCTGCAATATTGATCCAGTAATCGGGGAACTCGGATGCAAAACCTTTATACGCAATGAAAGATCCAAAGGGAAGTTTGTCAGTTCTCCTGTAGCTTTCATTCAGCGGAGGAAGGCTTTTTTGATTTTGATGGCAACCGCAAAAAGTAATGATTGCCAGCGAGAGTAGATAATATTTTACAAATATTTTCAACGAATGATTTATAATTTATTGTTGAAGAAATGAAACTGTTCTTTCAGCTTTTGGTATCGGGAATTATTAATCAAAAATTTGCCATACCATATATATTCATAATCACGCACCAGTTCATGAAATTCATCGTAGTAATTATGTTGTTCCATTTCCCTTAAATATTCCTTGTTGGTTTTTTCTGAAGTAAAATGTATCAAACCATTATCAGAAAGACTTTTTAGCATTTTTAAAAATAAATAACGTGTGGCAAGGTTGTATTCATTATTGTTCTCCGCTTCAGCAATTAAATTATCGTATGCAGAAATCTCACTTAATTCCTTCAAATATTCTTCATTTGTTCTGACGATTTTTCGTTTTCGTGATGCAAATATTCCATTTTTGAAAAACACTTTATAAGAAATAAAAGCAATGAAGATAATCGCCAATAACCAGAAGAATAATTTCAATGGCCAACTGTTAAGAATAAGATTGATGGACGAAGGATGCAACTGATGTGGATGTGTCCTGATAATGCTGCCACTTTTTTCATCCACACTAACAGTATCCGTTCTCAGGTCTTTTTGTTTTCTTAAAAGGCTGTCGAGATAATGCATATAAGAAAATTCACGGCTTTCTTTCCATTTCTGTATCTGCGAATTGTCGCTTAAATTTTTCTGTTGTAATGAAGTGTCAGTGGTTTTTGAATCGGGCTGCGAAAATTGCTGTATTTGTACTCCTTCCGGCAATACCAGTGAATCCCGCGTTTGTGCATTACAGTTAAGTGAGCATAAGATCAATAAACAAATAATGGTGATATTTATCGGTAGGAATTTATATTTCATAGGGAAAGCCATCCTTTATTATTTTTCCTTCTTTCAATTCAAATCCTGAATGGTACAGCCTGAGCGGGTATAAAACAAAATACCACAATATTAAAATAAATGAGCTGGTAAGAATCATAATACTAAATGGAACCGGTAAGCCAATATCAACTGAATTTCTTTCAAAAGTATTGCTCATTAAATGGGTAATATAGCTTTCAAAAAAAGCAGCAATAATGAAGAACGGAATGAGGCTGATACAAATTTTGACCGCATCCTTTGCACCCCGTAAAAATGATTCTTTTCGTGTATAGGTACCCGGGAAAAGCCATCCTGTTCCCAGAATAATGCCGGCGCAACTGGCAATCACGATTGATGAAATTTCAATAGTGCCATGAATCCATATCACAAGAACAGACTGCCACCCCAGTCCCTGGGAAAAAAATATATACTGAAAACATCCCAGCATAAGACCGTTGCTCCACATAAATAATATCGTTCCTATCCCAAACAACACACCAAATATTACCGTTTTAAAAGCGACACTGATGTTGTTAAAAGCAATAGTAATAAACATGGAAAAAGGATTGTCGTCTTTATAAACACCAAACGGATCGCCCTTTTGAATGGAAGCAATAGTTTGATCGTAATAGCCACGCTGGACATGATGATTAAAATATTGCCGCGCAAAATCAGGATCGGTGGTAGAAGAAACAACTCCTATAAAAACAAATGAAACGAACAGCAGGAAAGTAAACAAAAATATTTTATGATACCGCCGGAACAGTAAAGGCAATTCGAATTTCCAAAAGCGGATAACCCGTGAAAAATTATGCCTTTTATTTTGATAAATATTCTGGTAAATAGAAGCGGCAATCCCGTTGATCCAGCGCGTTACTTTGCTTTTCGGATAGAATGTTTTGGCATAAGAAAGATCATCCAATAAGGTAATAAAACGATCCGCCATTTCATCAGGATCCTTCGTCTCTTCATGCTGGTACTGGTTCCATTTGTCAACATTTTTTTTTATAAACCTCGCTTCACGCATAAAATAAAATTAAAAAGAACCGTTTATCATCTATCATATAATCATACAACGGCTGCTTAAAAAACTTATTTGAAAGTGAAACAAATTACTCATTAATAAAAATAAAACGTCAATTTTTATTATAAAATAATAAATTGCTATTCATGTCCCTGATACAAATTGAAACTCCTTTTAATATTGATCTCGAGTTTGAAATAGCTGAAGTTTACAAAAGGCTTTTTGCGTACCTCGCCGATTTTACGCTTCTGCTCTTTTATTTCGTGAGCATGAAATATTTTTATTATGGCGGATTTAACCTGGCAGGAATTGAAACACTAAAAAGCCACGTGGGGCTTGATATATTGACCATCTCTGTTCCGATGTTGTTGTATTCATTGGTTTGCGAAGTGATGATGCATGGGCAAACAATTGGTAAAAGGCTTTTAAATATTCGCATCATCAGCCTTGATGGTGGCGAGCCTTCATTGAGCCAATATACTATTCGATGGATATTTAAAGTTTTTGAATGGCCCTTCTTTTTTGGCTATACTTTTTTCAGTCTGGACAGTATTGTCGCGTACATCCTTATGACCGGTTTCTGGGGATTGGTTGTACTGATATTTATCGCGATAAGCAAAAAGAATCAAAGGCTGGGAGATATTGCCGCAAATACGGTGGTCATTAACACCGTTTCTCCTTTTTCAGTAAACGATACCGTTTTTATGGAGATAACTGATAAAAATTATGTAGTGACTTTTCCTGAAGTTTTAAAGCTCAGCGATCGCGATATCAATACCATTAAAAACGTGGTGAACCTTTATCACAAAGACCATAACACCGAAACATCTGACCGGCTTGCCTTAAAGGTGCAGGAGGTTTTAAAAATTGAATCAACCATGTATTCTATTAGTTTTTTAGAAACGTTGCTCGCCGATTATAATTATCTCGCTACAAAATAAAAGGCGCCAGCCACTTTTGTAATGATAGTAAAGAAACAAATATTTAAAATTCTTGTTTTGCCCGAAAGACTCAATTGCTTGCCAATTCCTACCTTGAATCGCCTTTGGGAAATAATACTTTTTCCGGTGCTTTGTTCAATTCATCTAATATTTTTTTAATTATCGTGGTGCGAAAACGTGAAGCTTTTCGCGGAGGCACCAAATAAGTGACCGACACTTCTACCCAGGTATTATTGCTGACACTATAAGTAACATACGGATATTCCTTTATCTCTAATTCATCCACCGGCGAATCCTTTACCATCTCTTTTAATTGTTTTATCCGGTCGATCATTTGCGGACCTAATTCTGTGGTGGTAATTTGCCTGATCGTTTTCGTCACGAAATCAAGATCGCTGGTATAGGCTACATAAAAAGGAATCTGGTTCCAGATGTATTCAAAATCTTCCCAGGAATAATTATAAACAGCAGCCTGGAGAATAAGGCTGTTTGGAAACCTGATCAATCTACCGCTTGGCAGATCGTTGGTCAGATAATCGCCGCCAAATTCCCAAAGTGTTGTATCGAAATAGCTTATTTCTATTACATCGCCTTTAAACTCATTGATCTGTATCCGATCGCCAATGCTGTAAGGATTTCTGATGATAATGTAGATCCAGCCGATAAAAGAACTGATCGGGGTTTGCAAGGCAAAACCTAAAATAAGCGAGATCAATCCCAATGAAACTGCGGCCGCATACCAGTTCGTGAAAAGAAAGGAGATCATAATAATGGCCACTAAAATGATTGCTACCAAACGGGTAAGATGAATAAGATTGTAGCGTGTGTATCTTCCGTTTGATTTTTTATGAATAAGTACTTCAATTAATTTGCCGATTGCCAACACGACAACGGCAAAAAAAACGGCAAGGGAAAATTTTTGCAGAATAAGATGAAATTTTCCGAGTATGTCAAAAAGATGAAGCCGCAACAAAATATAGGCTGCAAGAGCTATAAGAGAAATAGTTATATAAGTGCCCAGCCATATAAAAGAAGATTTTTTTTTGATTTTGCTATTCTTTCTTTCTAATTCAGCAACCTGGTTTTGATTGATCTTCATAAATATAATTGTTGATTGGTATCAAAAATTTTTACAATAATAAAGCCAGCTTCTTCGCCGGATTGCGAAAAACCAAGCTTTTGCCGCTTATTTAATTTTCACGTCTTAACTTTATCGCCCGAAAAAAAAGTAAACAGGATTTAAGGTTCATCATTTTAAAAACTTTTTTATCAACAATGGCATCACCTGCAAGACAATTTCTCGATTTTGAGCAACCTATAAAAGAGTTGTACGAACAAATTGAAGAGAATGAGAAGCTCGCTTCAAAATCAGGGAAAGAAGATTATAATTCGATTATCCATAAACTCGAACAACAGATTCTTGAAAAGAGAAGAGACATCACCGAGCATCTTACGCCATGGCAAAAAGTGCAATTGAGCCGGCATCCCGACAGGCCTTACACTTTGGAATATATTTTAAAGATGTTTACCAATTTCCTTGAATTGCACGGCGACAGGAATGTGAGAGATGATAAGGCAATGATTGGCGGATTTGCACAATTCGACGGAGAAACGATTATGGTTATCGGCCAGCAAAAAGGCACCAATACCAAGATGCGGCAAATGCGAAATTTTGGTATGGCAAATCCGGAAGGTTATCGAAAAGCGTTGCGGTTAATGAAGCTTGCAGAAAAATTTAATAAACCGGTTATTACTTTAATTGATACGCCCGGCGCTTATCCCGGACTTGAAGCGGAAGAGCGTGGCCAGGGCGAGGCTATTGCGAGAAATATTTATGAAATGATACGGCTGAAAGTGCCGGTTGTTTGCGTAATCATCGGTGAAGGTGCGAGCGGCGGCGCATTGGGAATTGGAGTCGGTGATAAAGTTTTGATGTTGGAAAATTCGTGGTACACTGTTATCTCTCCTGAAAACTGCAGTTCCATTCTTTGGCGTAGCTGGGCTCAAAAAGAAATTGCGGCAGAGCAATTAAAATTAACGTCAGATGATATGCTGAAGTTTGGGTTGGTAGATGGCATTATCCCCGAACCGTTGGGTGGAGCGCATTGGGATTATGACGAAGCGGCTGCCAATTTAAAAGCTTACATCAAACCCGTGATCCAGGATCTGAAAAAAATTGATCCTGAAAAAAGGATTAAACAACGCATTGATAAATTTAATAAGATGGGTTTCTGGGACGAATAATTAATTCTTAAATACTTATTCTTTCTTTTCCTATTTTTACTAAAAAATAAAAAAATGATTCTCTCATTCTCAAATCGAAAGCAAGTCATTATATTCCTTTCCTGATTCCAGTATCTTGCAAAAGATAATTTATTCCATCTTTCATTTTTAAATAATGTCTTTAATAAATTCACTTTCCGGAACCGGAGTTGCATTGATAACTCCTTTTAAAAAAAACAAAGAAATCGATTTTGATGCTCTTGAAAAAGTGATCGATTTTGTGATCCACAATGGTGTGGAATACCTTGTGACATTGGGTACCACCGGCGAAACCCCAACTCTTTCAAAAAAGGAACAGGTTGAGATTGCAAAGTTTACAACAGAAAAAACAGGCAATCGGGTGCCTTTGGTTTTGGGAATCGGAGGAAACAATACCCGTGAGATTATCAATCATTTTGCTGATTTTGATTTGAGCGAATTTTACCGCTGTTTTAAGTTCAAGCCCAAATTATAATAAACCTTCGCAGGAAGGAATTTTTCAACATTATAAAGCCATCGGCGATGCTTCACCTTTGCCGGTTATCTTATATAATGTTCCCGGCAGAACCGGAAGCAACATCACCGCGGAAACTACTTTGCGGCTGGCAAAAGAATGCGAAAAAATCCAGGGAATAAAAGAAGCGAGCGGAAACATGGTTCAATGCATGCACATATTAAAAAATAGGCCGGAAGATTTTTTATTTGTCAGCGGGGACGATCATATTTCGCTTCCTTTAATAGCCTGCGGATCAAAAGGGGTAATAAGTGTTGCGGCCAATTGTTTCCCGAAAGATTTTAGTGAAATGATTCGTTGTGCATTAAAAAATGATTTTCAACAAGCACAAAAATTACATTATAAATTATTGCCTGGTTATGATCTTTTGTTTGTTGAAAATAATCCTGCAGGCGTAAAAGCGTTTTTGTCAGAATTAAATCTGATAGAAAATGTATTGCGACTGCCTTTGGTTCCTCTATCTACATCTAATCAGCAAAAAGTAAAAGATTTTTTGGCTTCCATATCATAAGTTTAGATCTGATGATAAAATAATTCTTCATTATTTATTGTGCCACTTAAATTAGCCGAAAGCGATACGAGTAAATGATTCAAATTTGAACAATTTCCCTTTTACAAAAATAAAAATTTCCCTTATTTCTTCGTTTGCTATGGCTTAAGATCCACGGAAAATTGGTGAAATTAGTGGCAAAAAATCAAAACTCATTTTGACATCCTGCCTGCAGCTTTTCAACAGGAGTAAAATAAAGTAAGAGTTTTAGCTTGTTTGTTTAGAGGCTTCCGGAAAAATATTTCCTTTTACACAATTTAGATTGAGCTAAATCGTTACATTTTCAATTGTTGTGTTGAATGGAGAGTAAAAAAGTATATAGAAAATACGCTAACCAACTATAACTTTCAATCTTTTCCTCTTTGAACTATTTTTTCAATTCAATTGCTCCACCTATGAAAACAAATCTTTACTCTTTCTCTCAATTTCTTAACTACAGTATTGCGCTCAGTTGCCACACCTAATTGGTAAACGGAAATTCTCTTCTGTATGATTAAGAAATACTTACTTCCGGTAGTCTTTCTTTTCATTTTTATGCACGTAGTCGGGCAGAATGCTAAAAGAACGACTTGTACAACCCCACAGGTTTCCATTAGTGCAGATTATTGTACTAACCTGGGAGAGGTGATTCTTACGGCAAGCCCGGCAAGCGGTGTTTCTTATCTCTGGAATACCGGTGAAACCACTCAAAGTATTACGGTCGATGTGGTAGGTAATTATTCAGTTACCGCCACTGCAAGTGGCGGTTGCGCCGGATCGGCTCAAATGAATGTTGGCCAGGAATTGGTAACGAACGGAGATTTTACTGCCGGTAATACCGGTTTTACCAGTGGTTATACTTATAAGGCAGATTCTGCCGGTTACAACAAAGAATTATATGATGATAGTGGCACCAATGGATACGGGGTGGGCACTGACGGGCAAAATTATCATACGAGCTTTTGGGGGAAAGATCATACCAATAACCAAAGTGGCAACAGGAATTTTATGCTGGTGAACGGGCATGGAAATATTGTCGTGTGGGAAGAAACCGTTTCGGTAGAACCGAATACCAACTATTACTACAGCGCCTGGGGTATGAATATAAACCCGGCATCGCCGGCGCGCTTGCAATTTGAAGTAAATGGTGTAAAAATTGGGACAATCGCAGATTTGAACGATGCACCCAAACCGGCCCAAAGTTCTGATGTAAACCTTAACAACTGGGTACGGTTTTACTATGGTAGTTCAAGTGGCTGGAATTCAGGTTCAGCAACTACTGCCGTAATCCGCATCATAGATTTAAATGCAGATTTAAACGGAAATGACTTCGGATTAGATGATATTTCATTTGCCACACTTTCTCCTTTCCTCATCGGGCCGGGCGTCGCGGGCACCGATAACCAGGAGGTTTGTCCCGGTACCGCTATACAATCTATTAGTTATAAGGTTGGAAGCGGCGGCGCGCCTTCTGTTACAGGTTTACCTTCCGGGATAACTTCATCTTTTGACGGGTTAAATCTCGTCATCAGCGGTACGCCGGATACGCCAGGTACTTACAATTATGAAGTTTCAACCACTGGCTGTGCAGTGCCGAAAACGGCGTCCGGCACTATCAGTGTAAAAAATCCGGGTGTATGGACCGGCACCGTGAGTACCGATTGGAATGATGGAGCCAACTGGTGTTGTGGAAGTATTCCTTCAGATAGTACGGATGTGGAAATACCGGCAGGGCTTATCAATTACCCTGTCATTACCGATTCGGCCGCCGGCGTTTGTCGTGATTTGGCGCTGGCAACCGGTGCCTCATTAGCCGTTTCAACCGGAGGAGCTTTACAAATAGCCGGCGACATAAGCAGTTCGGGAACGATTGATGCTACTGATGGGACTATTGAAATGAATGGGCCTAATGCCCAGGCGATTTCGGGGGACGTTTTTGAAAACAAAACAATCAAAAATCTGGTTGTCAGTAACACCAGTGCAGCGGGGCTTTCTATTTCTGCTGCTGCAAGTGATACTTTAAAAATTGCGGGAACTCTTTCTTTCGGCGATGGCAACAGCAAACTTAACACCGGTGATAACCTGACCATTTTGTCGACCAAAACGGCCACAGCGAACGTTGGTATCGTCGGCCCCGGTAATTCAATTAGCGGTAAAGCAACTGTTGAACGGTATATTAATATCGGCACAGGCGCCGGACAGCATGGTAAATCCTGGCAGTTTCTTTCCACACCAACGAACGGTCAAACGGTAAAAGAAAGCTGGATGGAAAATGGCCAGGTGCCCGCCAGCTACGGCACACAGATTACCGGCGCCGGGGGAGTGGCTGCCGGTTTTGATCTTTATTCGGGTACGCCTTCCTGTAAATATTATAATTCCGTAAATGATTCATGGACAGGCATCAGCAATACAAATAATCCAATTTATAATCCTGAAGGGTATATGGTTTTTGTACGGGGCGATAGATCTGTTACCGCTTATAATCAGCCACCTACCAACACAACTTTGCGCACAAAGGGATCTTTATTT
>CAWFFT010000025.1:0-86622 GCA_963815085.1 uncultured Chitinophagaceae bacterium
CTCGTCAGTTCCTTCTCGAGCCGCCGGCTCTCGTCCATGAGCCTCTCGCGGTCACGCGCGATCACCCGGTGCAGGTGGATCGTCTGACCGATGAGGTTGGCGATCATCGACAGGAAGCGGACATCCTGGTCCGCTCTGAAGACGGCGCCTTCGTCCCAGACGCGATCGATGGAGAGGGTCCCCACGACCTTCTCGTCGATCTTGATGGGAACGCCGATGAAGGACACGGGCGGACCCTTCAAGTCGCTGCCGGCACCTTCAATGTCGGTGTCGTGGAAATCCGGGTGCTGCCCTGCGTTCTGCACGATGAGCGGCATCGCCGTGGCCACGATCTGATCGAGCGCTTTGCTCGGAAGCCGCACGTGCCCCTGGGCCGCGCCGTCCTCCGTCCAGCACGCACCGACAACGATGTCAGGGACGACGTCATCGTCGAACAGAACGATGGTTCCGTGCTGCATCTCCAGAAACGAGGAGAGCAGATTGAGCACGTTCGACAGCATGGTCTCGAGCCGCGCCGGCTTGGCGAGGATCTTTGAGACTTCGTAGATGCCGATCAGTGCAATTTCGTTTAGTTGCTTCAATTCGGGCCCCGCGGGCTTAGTGCCAACGCGTGCCGTCCGTTCCGCAGATACCATTTCGCCGCCTCGTCAAAATGACGGTCAGAGAAAAGCTCCGGCCATATTGCATTGCGAAACCGTATCCCCGTGCCGGGCCATTGTCGCGCCCAAGATTCAGTCAATCCCGTTGTGTTTTCTAGGCAATCTGCCCTTTTGCAGGGCAACTGGCAGGTGGCGCCTACGCTCGCGGACGCTGTGCAAAAAGCGCGAATTTTGTAAGCAACGCGACGGCGTAAAACGCCCCGAGTTTCGGGCCCAAACCGCTGTCGGGATCGCTACAATGGAGCGTGGTTTTTCTTCGAACAAAAATAGTTCCCAAGATCGCCTGCCGGGCGGGCTTCTGCGACGACCTGCCTCAGTCGCGCCGCGCACGCCCGAATTTCCGCTGCCGCGGCCTTCGCCCGCAGAAATCAAGTCAGGAAAATTGGCCCGAGCGTTTGGCCAGCAGGGGGTGGGGTAGGGACAGCAAGGCAAAATGCAATCAAGCGCGCCACGCGTGGCGGCGTGCAATGTGCCGCTACTGGCGCGCAAGCTTCGTCAGGTCGATGTTATAGAGCGTGGACATCTCGGGCGTCGTTGACGCAGCGACGCGGCTCAGCTCCGCCAGCAGGTCGAGCGAGGATTGAGAGCCGCTCGGCCGGCACCGGCTCGCGCTGCAGGATCTTCAAGCTGTCATCGAGCGCACCTGCAGCAACGCTCACATTCGGGAAGCCCATCGACCCGGCAGTTCCCTTGAGCTGATGCGTTATGCCTTGCGCCTCGGCTGCGCACGGGGTCGCATTACCTTGCGCGTCGCGGGTCTCGAGCAGCCGCGTCACGGTGGCGATCTGCTCATGCAGGTTGGCGTGATGGCGGAGCACGAGGGCCCGCAGTTGCTCGTCGATGGTCATCACGCGACCTCGTCCTTTTGTGCGTGCTGCCAGATTTCGCGGATGCGTTCTCCGAGCGTAATGGGGTCGAACGGCTTCGCGATCACATCGGCAGCGCCGAGCGCGCGGTAGCGGTCGATCTCGTGGGTCATCGCCTTTGCCGTCATGAAGACGATCGGCACGTTCGCCAGCTTCGGGATGGCGCGCAGCCGTCCGAAGGTCTCGATGCCGTCCATCCCCGGCATCATGACGTCGAGGAGGATGAGGTCGGGTCCGAAATCGGGTGCGCGCGCGATCGCGTCAGGACCGCTTGCGCACACGTCGAGCTCGTAGCCTTCGAGCTTCGTGAGCGCGAACTCGGTGATCGTCCGGATGTCCGCCTCGTCCTCAACGTAAGTCAGGCGCTTGAGCTCTTTGGCCATGAACGTTGTCCTGCGCTGGGCGTAGTCACATCGCGCAACTAGACAACGATAATCATCAATAAAGGCCCAATATATTTGTTAAACGGCAACCGGCCCGAACCGCTGCGGTGAAAAAAGCCTGCCAAATCCCAGTGTAGTTGGTCCCGATGAGTGTCGCGCCGACCAGCAGAGGCCGATGCAATAATCCCTGCCGGCAACGGCGAGCCGATGCGTGCTCATGTGCTCACCCACGCGGCCGTTCGCGCGAGCCTTTCAGCATCGGCCTCGTCTCGCAGAATCGAAGGAAGCTTCGCACTCACGAGGTTATGGCCGGCCTGCTTGAGGCGCGCTTCCTTGAGCGTCCACAAGCGATAGAAGAGCGCATTGCGCCGATCAGGTTCGCATTTGCACAGCAGCTCGTAGTCGCGCCGCCGAGGAGGTCGGGATCGAGCGCCGTCGCGTCGAGATCGCAATCAACGCGCTCGATGTCGATGCCGACGGGAAAAGGCGCGAGCGCGAGCACGCTGGCGCCGCGCGCGTGGCTGAGTGAGATATCAGCGCCGCCGCCGCGCACGATCGGCTGCCCGGTCGCGCCTCGTATGAGCGGGCGACCGGGCAGCATCGTCTCGATCAGATGTTGCCGAGCGTCCGACGTAACCCCGCGCCGCTCGATGTCACCTTCGGCAACGACGACCTTGAGCCAGGAAGGCGCACCAGGTAGCTGCAAGTGTTGGAGCGCGACCATGCCTCAGCGCTCGCTCGCTAGTGGTCGACGTCGCGGCCTGCACGCGAGCAGCGCTGGCCGGGCTTGCGCCTGATGCATGCTTTGCTGGTCCGGCCGGCATCGGCAACGTCACCTCGAAAATGGCCGGCCGCCGCGCGGCGGTGCTGACCTCACGCGCGGGATTTCCGCGCCACCGCGTGCCGGGATCCGGGCTCTCGCCCTTCATCAGGAAGGAATCCGCATCGAGCACGACGTCGTCGGCCATGGTGACGCCGTAGTGCACGAGCGCGCCGGGGCCGATGCTGCAGCCCGCACCGATGCGCACGCGATCGGCCTTGAACACGCCTTCCTCGAGCGAGTGCCCCTTGATAAGGCACAGCAATACGCTGAATCAGTGGAAAAAAAAACATTTAGATTGCTACAAAAGCGTGAAGATCAGATTTACAAATAACGAAAAGGAATTAAATGTTTTTCAGCACCAAAAGATTTGGTACCAGGGCGATTTTTTTTTTAAAAAGCGGGAGAAATTGAGAAAACCAATACAGGATAAGGTTTATAATGCCATACAAAAATTGGCAGCCGCCAAATTATATGATTTTATTTTGGATAAAAGTGATGGAATTACCGTTATATTTGCCGACCCAAAACTGGATAAGAGTGATGATGTGCTGAAAGAATTGGGTGTTAAATAATTGTCAAACACAAAACAGCATGATCTTAAACTATATTTTTAAACACTTTATAAAAACAAACCATAAAAACAAAAATGAAACAATTTCTAACCATCCTTTTTATTTCTGCAGGAATATTTGGATTTTCAACGACAAACGCTCAAAAGATTGGATATATAAGTGCTGATGAAATTATTCAGTTAATGCCGGAGCTGTAACTGTACAACAACAGTTGAATCAATATCAGCAATCACTTTATCAAAATGCACAGGAAAAGCAGAATGCTTTAAATGATGCCATTCAAAAATTTGTAAAGGATTCTGCTACAATGAGTCCGAGCCTGAAAGAAGTAAAAAGAAACGACCTTCAAAAACAAAGCCAGGAATTTGGCTGGTGAAAACCAAAGAATCCAGGATGAATTTGCACAAAAAAGACAAGAGCTTTCTGCTCCTATTCAAAAGAAAGTTACAGGATGCAATAGAAGCCGTAGCAAAAGAACATGGTTATACTTATATCATGCCTAAAGAAGCGCTGATAGTAATGCCTCCGGCTGATGACATTGGCCCGTTGGTAATCAAAAAACTGGGTTTAAAACAACCAAGCACAACCACTACACCAGCAAAGCCATAAATAATTAATATTTTTATTTTACAAGCCACTCTATAAACCGGGTGGCTTTGTTATTTTTGATAATATGACAGCTCCAATTGGCGTTTTTGATTCAGGATATGGAGCACTTACGGTTTTAAAAGAAATAAAGAACCGGCTGCCGGAATATGATTTTATTTATCTCGGCGACAATGCAAGAACGCCTTATGCTTTGCTTCTTTTGAAACGGTTTATGAGTAGACTTTGGAATCCGTAAAGTGGTCTTTATCAAAAGGTTGTCCTCTCATTATTTTGCCTGCAATACAGCTTCAGCAAAAGATTAAGAAGTATTCAGCAAAAATATCTTCCTCAATTTAATGCGGGAAAAAGAGTTCTGGGTGTAATAAGGCCGACGGCCAAATGATCGGCCATCTTTTTCTTCGAAAAAGATTAGGATTTTGGGAACAAAAGGAACTGTAAAATCTGATTCTTATCCAATTGAAACCAAAAAGTTTTTTCCTAAAAGGAAGTTTTTGAGCATGCGTGCCCGATGTGGGTTCCCTTTGTAGAAAACAATGAATATGATTCATCAGGCGCCGATTATTTTATAAAAAAGGATTTGGAAGTTCTGCTAAATATGAATTCTGGTATTGATACTATCTTACTCCCTAGTGCATGCATTATCCTCTTTTGATGGGAAAAATAAAGAATTTCTGCCTGGAAACGTAGAAGTAATATCGCAGGGAAAAATAGTTGCAGAAAGCCTTGCCTATATCTCTACGGCCATCAGGAAATTAAAGATAAATGCAGTAAAACAGCCAACTGGAATTTTATACAACAGATTCAACAACAGTATTTGTACTGAGCATTCCCAAAAATATTTTTTGGGTCAAAGGCTGAATTGAAAACATGTGGTTCTTTAGAAAAGGCTTTAAAATAATTTTCTGATCAAATTACTTTAGAGGCATTTCATCATAAGTATTGCCTGCTAAAATCCTTCCTGCTTTCTTTTTATTTTTTCCTCCCCATTGTTTTTTTAAAGAAAAATAACACTTCTGTCTCCTGGCATTGAAACTTTATATCCCAAACCCACTCCTCCTCCATCTTGGTCTTGATCTTCTTCCGCTTTCTCCACCTACAATTACCCAATCTATATTCTGAAGATTCATATATCTCAAAGGCCCGATTAAAGGTCGCAGGAAAGAAATTTTACGACATCTAATTTTTCCCCTCAAAAATCTATTCTGTCAACTACTCTTTCATATTCACTTAATAAACCTATAAGGACATTTTTCGTCCAGTTCAAATGTTCATGTAATTCATATAATCTTTCAGCACTATGAGTTCTTACAAAAAGAGCTGAAAGATTATATGAATTACATGAACATTTGAACTGGACAAAAAATGTCTGGATGGGGGTTTCCATTGAAGATGAAAGAGTAGTTGACAGAATAGATTTTTTACGGGAAACAAATGCTGCCATAAAATTTCTTTCCTGCGAACCTTTAATCGGGCCTTTGAGAAATATGAATCTTCAGAATATAGATTGGGTAATTGTAGGTGGAGAAAGCGGAAGAAGATCGAGGCCAATGGAGGAGGAGTGGGTTTGGGATATAAAGTTTCAATGCCAGGACCAAGAAGTGTTATTTTTCTTTAAACAATGGGGAGGAAAAAATAAAAAGAAAGCAGGAAGGATTTTAGCAGGCAATACTTATGATGAAATGCCTCTAAAGTAATTTGATCAGAAAATTATTTTAAAGCCCTTTCTAAAGAACCACATGTTTCGAATTCACCTTTGACCCAAAAAATATTTGGGAATGTTGGTCAAAATCTGTTGTTGAATCTGTTGTATAAAATTCCAGTTGGCTGTTTTTACTGCATTTATCTTTAATTTCCTGATGGCGGTCGAGATATCCGGCAAGGCTTTCTGCAACTATTTTTCCCTGGGATATTACTTCTACGTTTCCAGGCAAAAATTCTTTTATTTTTCCCATCAAAAGAGGATAATGCGTGCAGGCAAGTAAGATGGTATCAATATCAGAATTCATATTTAGCAGAACTTCCAAATCCTTTTTGATAAAATAATCAGCACCTTCAGAATTGTATTCATTATTTTCAACCAATGGAACCCACATCGGGCAGGAATGCTGGAAAACTTCTGCTTTAGGAAAAAACTTTTTGATTTCAATTGGATAAGAATCAGATTTCATGGTTCCTTTAGTTCCCAGAATTCCTAATTTTTTTGATGAAGAATAATTGCCAATAACTTCTGCCGTGGGTCTTATTACACCTAACACTCTTTTTTCCGCATCAAATTGAGGAAGATATTTTTGCTGAATAGTTCTTAAAGCTTTTGCAGAAGCGGTATTGCAGGCAAGAATAATAAGAGGGCAACCTTTGGAAAAAAGCCATTTTACGCTTCCAAAGTATATTCATAAACCGTTTCAAAAGAGCGTGAGCCATAAGGCGTCCGGGCATTATCTCCCAAATAAATAAAATCATATTCCGGAAGCCGGTTTTTTATTTCTTTTAAAACCGTAAGTCCGCCATAGCCTGAATCAAAAACGCCGATTGGAGCTGTCATCATTTATCAAAAATAACAAAGCCACCCGGTTTATTGGGTGGCTTCGTAAAATAAAAATTTGAATTATTTATGGCTTTACTGGTGAAGTGGTTGTTGAAGGTTGTTTTAAACCCAGTTTTTTGATTACCAACGGGCCAATGTCATCAGCCGGCGGCATTACTATCAGTGCTTCTTTAGGCATGATATAAGTATAACCATGTTCTTTCGCTACCGCTTCTATTGCATCCTGTAACTTTTTTTGAATGGGAGCGGAGAGTTCCTGTCTTTTTTGGGCAAACTCATCCTGGATTCTTTGGCTTTCACCTGAAAGATCAGCTTGTTGTTTTTGAAGATCATTCCTTCTTACTTCTTTCATACTAGGGGTCAAAGTAGCAGAATCCTTTATAAATTTTTGAATGGCATCATTTAAAGCATTCTGCTTTTCCTGTGCATTTTGATAAAGTGATTGCTGGTATTGATCCAACTGTTGTTGTACAGTTGCAGCTTCCGGCATTAACTGAATAATTTCGTCTGCACTTATATATCCAATCTTTTGAGCGTTTGTCGTTGAAAATCCAAATATTCCGGCAGAAATAAAAAGGATGGTTAGAAATTGTTTCATTTTTGTTTTTATGGTTTGTTTTTATAAAGTGTTTAAAAAGTAAGTTTAAGATGCATGTTATTTTCTGTTTTGCAATTATTTAACACCCAGTTCTTTCAGCACATCATCACTCTTATCAAGTTTTGGGTCGGCAAATATAACGGTAATTCCATCACTTTTATCCAAAATAAAATCATATAATTTGGCGGCTGCTAATTTTTGTATTGCATTATAAACCTTATCCTGTATCGGTTTTATCAATTCCTCACGTTTTTTAAAAAGATCACCCTGGTACCCAAACCTTTGGCGCTGAAGATCATTGAGTTCCTTTTGCATATTGTAAATCTGATCTTCGCGCTTTTTCTTCAAATCATCGCTCAGCATTACTTTTTCGGCATCATAATCTTTATACGTTTTATCAAGTTCAGCCGATTTCTGATCGATTTCCTGCTGCCACATTTTACTGAATTGATCTAATTTTTGTTGTGCCTCAGTATATTCAGGCATCTTACTTAAGATGTATTTCGAATCAATAACCGCATACCGCTGCGCCAATCCGCTGGTGGCTAATGCGAAACTGAACAGGAAAATAAAAAATAGTTTTTTCATTCTAAATTTTTTACAAATAACTGGATTTAAGCGGAAACAGTAAAGCAATAAATAATAGCAAATCTTATTTTAATCATCATCATATCCGCTTTATTTATTCAGGTTCCTGGCCAAGCATAAAGGTAAATTTGGCTGCTCCTTTTATGCCTGTGTTAGGGCCAATCCTGTCGAGCCCAATTCCATAATCGAAGCCAAGAAGCCCAAACATTGGAAGGAAGAAGCGCATTCCCAACCCAACTGAACGGCGCAGCTTGAAAGGATTATAATCTTTAAAACTATACCAGCCATTGGCGGCCTCAAAAAATGCTAATCCGTATATGGTGCTACTTGCACTAGTACTGAACGGATACCTCATTTCCAATGTATATTTATTGAAGATAGTAAAAAAGTTGCTTGCCTGGCTAAGGTCAGGGTTAATTTTTGGGTTAGAATTATCATAAACCGGATAGCCTCTGTGAGCAATAATATCATAGCCGAGTAAACCATAGTTATTACTTAATCCTGCATCGCCAAGTTGAAAGCGGCCAAAAGGAGACAAAGGTGCACTTGTATTATACCTGCCGAGGAAACCATATTTTGCAGCCGCATATAATATAAATTGTTTGTCCTTATTTTCACCTCGCCCCTGGCCAATCGGCACATACCATTGAGCCGTAAACCGCTCTTTGTGATATTCAACCCATTTATACTGGTCTGCCGAGCTCAGATTTTGTCCATTTCTGAATAATGAGTAAGGTGGTGTTAATTCTGTACTTAGAATGAAGTTAGATCCACTTGTTGGAAAGATAGGGTTAGGACCGGCTGAACTTCTTGCAAGTGTGACCTTAAAACTGATATTATTAGAAACCCCATTTAATAGGCCAGGGAAGATGTTATAATTCCTCAGTTTATACCTTTGGTAATTCAACTGGTACACAAGCGAAAAGTAATCATCAGGCCATTTTAGTTGCTTTCCAAGTGAAATACTTATTCCTGTATTTTTAATGTAGGAAGAATCTGCATAATTACGGTTATAATAGCCTGTATAAGGATCAAAAGCATTTGCATATTTGGTATCATAGTAGCCAATGGTAAAAGGATCTCTCCTTTTGCCACCAAGCCAGGGCTCGGTAAAGGAAAAGTTATAGGATCTGAACTGCTTACCATTACTTTGAGCCCTTAAGCTCAATTTTTGACCATCGCCAACCGGTAAAGGATCCCACGCTTTCTTATTAAAAATATTATAGATCGAGAAATTATTAAAAGTAACTCCCAGCGTTCCTGTCAGCCCGATGCCACCGCCAAATCCTGCGGAAAGTTCCAACTGATCAGAAGATTTTTCTACCACATTCCAGGTAATATCTACCGTTCCGTTTTCAATATGCGGAACTATTCCCGGAGAAATTTTTTCCGCATCAAAATAACCTAACTGGGAAAGCTCTCTTTGCGTTCTAATGATTTTTTCACGGCTGAATTTTTCGCCGGGAATGGTCCGTAATTCCCGCCGTATCACATATTCTTTCGTTTTGTCGTTTCCGCTAATCCCAACTTTTCCTATCGTTGCCTGCGGGCCTTCCACTATTCGTATTTCATGATCGATAGTATCATTATACACTGCTGTTTCAACAGGTACAACGTGAAAAAACAAGTAGCCATCATCTTCATACAAACTGGTTATGTCACCCCCTTCCTGCGAAGGAATAACGCCTAACTTTTTATTTAATATTTCAGCGTTATATATATCTCCTTTCTTAATTCCCAATATTGTATTCAATAAAGAATCAGAATATTTTGTATTTCCCTTCCAGGTAATATTTCCGAAATAATAACGCGGCCCTTCGGTAAGTTTTATCGCAACATCCAAATTGCCATTGTCATTATAAGTAGTATCAGCAACAATGGTGGCATCGCGAAAACCAAGTGAATTATAGTAGTCCAATAATTTACCCTTATCCTCCTCGTATTTCTTTTCATTAAACTTTGAGGTGCTTAAGAATTTTATACGTAAATAAGGGTCAAGAAATTCCTTGGTTTTGGAAGGCAGCAGAAATCCATTTTCTTTAATGTATTTATTAAAGGTGAGGTAGTTTGTTTTTGTAGAATCATAAACATTATAATCTTCAGAAGGGAATAAGGTGAGCCTGCTTTTTTCCTTTGTTCCTTTCATCTGCTTTTTGAGTTTCAGATCCGGCACTTTATGATTGCCTGCAAAATAAATATTGTTGATCTTTACTTTACCATTTTTGTTAATGGTAAAAAGAATATTAACTGCGTTAGTCGCCTTGGTATCCTTGCTTTCACTGATAACCACATCAACATTCCTATAACCTTTATCAACAAAAAATTTCTTAATAGTAGAAACTGCAGAAACCTTAAAACCTTCTGTAACCCTTGTCACGCGGCCCTTTTTTAAGTCAAGTTTTTTGGTGATGTCATCAGCCTCTGTTTTACTGATGCCCTTAAATTTGAAATTGGAAAGTACAGGCCTGTCAATTACATGAATTTCAACAGAAAGATCATCACCTTTTAATTGGGTAAGATAAATTTCAACATCAGATACAAGGTTTTGCTTCCATAAATTAGTAATAGCCTTGGCAAAATCATCGCCGCCGGGAAGGACAATCTTATCGCCTACGGCAAGTCCTGAAATTGAAATAATCAGGTTTGGATCAAACGTAGTTCCTGTAACTGTGATTTGAGAAATAGTATATTTTTTGGGATTTTTAGCATTGAAAATATTTTCAAGTTCCACATTTACGGAACTTGGAACTGTGTCTTTAGCTTCAGGAATTGAAGGTATCGTATCAGTATTTACATTATCCTGCGATACGGAATCTTTCACAATCTGGGCTGAGGCAACAGTTCTGGCAGTAAAAGAGATTGCTATCAAGAAAAGTATCTTGTAGATAGTGTGCATTAAATCGATTTTAATAGGGCGGCAAGATAATTTCAATTATTAAAAGTTTTTGTTAAATCAGGTAGAGGGTTTAATGCTGAAGGCTGAGGGCTTAAACCTGTTCGCTTGTTTTGCCAAATCTTCTCTCACGCATTTGATAACTCAAAAGAGCTTCATACAAATTTTCTTTCCTGAAATCAGGCCAGAGTGTATCCGTAAAATATAATTCTGAATAAGCGAGTTGATATAATAAAAAGTTGCTGATCCGGTATTCCCCGCTGGTTCGTATCATCAATTCAGGATCAGGGAAACTGGCAGTACACAGATGCTGCTGAAACACTTCGTCTGTAATTTGAGCAGGATCAATTTTACCGTCACTTGCTTCCTTTGCGATATTCTTGACCGCATATAAAATTTCCCACCTGCTGCTGTAGCTTAAAGCCATTATCAAATTAAGACCTGTATTCATTTTTGTTTCCTCACACGCTTCATTTAATTCTTTATGCGCGTCAGCGGGAAGCAAATCAATATTTCCGATTACATGCAATCTTATGTTATTCTTGTTCAGTGTGGCTACTTCGCTATGTATCGTTTTTACCAGGAGTTCCATCAATCCTGTCACTTCATTTTTCGGCCTGTCCCAGTTTTCTGTACTAAAAGCATAAAGAGTAAGATAACCAATTCCTAATTCAGCGCAACCTTCTACTATATTCCTTACACTTTCAACACCATTGTAATGGCCAAACAGCCGGTTTTTGCCTTTTTCTTTCGCCCATCTCCCGTTGCCATCCATAATAATAGCAATGTGCCGTGGAAGTTTTTCGGCTATCAATTTATCTTTTACACTCATGTTGTTAAAAAAAAGGAAGTCAGGCATTCAGTAGCCTGACGTAACAAAAGTAAGAAAATTGTAAAACAGAACTTGGTAAATATTTTAAGGATTTACGGTCGGGCAACGATAAGAAGTAATATTAAAAGAAATTCCAAATTCTGCAATCGTATATTGATCCTTTTGTTTACTAAAACCTCGTTGACGTCCCTCGATACCGATAGGGGGACCAACTTCAAAAGAACGATCCTGCATGATACCGGCAATAGATTTACCTCCCGCAGTCGAAGGAAATTTATCAGCTCCTATATAAGTTGTACTTACATCATCAATATAATCAGTAGTGGTAAATCGATGAGCAATTTCAAACGAAAGATTAATATTATCATTAATGGCATATTTTACACCGAATCCAAGAGGAAAACATAAGGCCATGCTTCCATATTCTTTTCGTCCTTTATAAAAAGTTTCGCCTTCGGTATGTAAAGGTCTTAAATATACCTTTTGATTATGATAATACGCATATGGATCATAGGTAAAAAATCCTATGCCAAGTGTGGCGTAAGGCGTAAACGAATGAGCCGGATCGGTAGGAATGAATTTAAAAAAATTAAAATCTCCTTGCAATGCAATTTCAAAAATATTGGTATTAAAACTCAGATTTCTTCGTTGATCATATTCATTAGTACTATAAATATCGCTATAACCTAATTTGGCAAAATGAGCAGAAAGCCTAACTGACGTATAATTACCAAATTGTTTTCTTACAAAACCACCAATGTCCATTTTAGGCCTGTTAATTCGCGCCCGGTTATTTAAATCACCAAAGTAATGTGCAAGTCCCGCGGTAATACCAAACTCTCCTTCCTGAACATAATCATTCATTTGAGCATAGGTACGAAAAGTAAACGCAAGCGTTATTATAACAAAGAGGGTAAGCTTTTTCATATTTCCGGACAAAATAAGTACTTTAAAAGTAAGAAATAAGTGATATTAATCAACTTATAACGTTAAATTTTATCAATTCCGTTTATCAAGACCCCAGGATAATTTGTTTCGGAGCGTTTGAAGGAAATTATTTTCATTCAATCTTACAAGATTAATACCGAAAACTTCCTTTCTTATAGCAAGCAAGACTTCCTTCGAGGCTATTTCCCTGCGACTGTCAAGTGTGCATAAAAAGCCATCTGTTCTTCCTTCAATTTCAAAAGAAATAATTGAATCATCAGGAACTACCAAAGGCCGGATATTTAAATTGTGAGGAGAGACCGGAGTGATGACCAAACTGGCAGAATCAGGAAAAACCACAGGCCCGTTACAGCTTAATGAATAACCGGTAGAACCTGTTGGTGTTGCTACAATCAGCCCGTCGGCCCAATAAGTATTTAAAAATTCACCGTTAAGATAGGTATGGATTTTAATCATTGGTGAAGTATCCCTCTTGTGAATAGTAAATTCATTAAGCGCATAACTTAAACCTTTGAACAAAGGCATGTTAGCATCTAAATGCACTAATGACCTCTTATCCAAAACAAAAGTTCTCTTAATAAGCGCTTCGAGCGCTGAACGTATTTCATCTCTACCAATACTTGCCAGAAAACCGAGCCTTCCATAATTAATTCCCAGAATCGGAATACCTTTATCGCCTACAAACGTCACAGCATCCAATAAAGTACCATCGCCGCCTAGACTGATAATAAAATCTATTTCATCAAGATCTTCAGAACAGTTAAAAGTTGAAAATTTATCCTTAATATTTATGGAACTGTAAAACAGGTTAAAAAAATCCTGGTAAATAACAGGCTCAATATTATAATCAGAAAATTCAGCAAGCAAAACTTTCAATCCTTCCAATTGTTCCGACTCTAATCCACGACTATAGATCGCTATGCGCATAATGATTTTGATTGAATTTATTTATCGCGTCCGGTTTTCCATAGTGTGTAAAAATAATTGGTTTTAATTAATTAGCGATAGAATGTTGGGCGAAAGTGAACCGAACAGGTAAAATAAAAAATATGATTTTTTGCTGATTTACTGTAGATAGGGAACGGGCGGATATTAATCAGATATCAAGGTAATTCATCAAGTTATTATAGTTGACATTGATTTCATTTTCAAATAGCTCTTCACCCGAATAATAAGAAATAGAATAATCATACCGCTCAAAAGTGGCGATGATGGTTGCTATCTCTTTCTTATTAATTTGCAGAGTCACTTCTAACAGATCAGCAACTGCATGCGGTTTCACATTAAGATGAAGTATAGTGGCGCCATCGCTTTCGATAATGTTGTTGATTTCGGAAATGGAAAAACGGGTACGTTCCATTTCCAGCACTACTATTGCGCCGAATTCTGATGAACCACAAAAATTTCCCATCTCGGTTATCAAAGTTTTATAAGAAATAGTGCCTTGAAGTTCATTCTTATCATTTATAACAGGAATAACATTGGTGTGGTATAAATTATAAATAGTAGCGGCTTTTAAAAAATAAAATTTAGCATTTACTGCTGCTGCAATAAAGTTAGTTTGATAAACATCAAGTGTTGTTTCTTTATTTTGCTCATCCACTAAATCTTCTTCACTTATCAGTCCTAAATATTCTCCATCTGAAACTACCGGAAGGTGTGAGGTTTTATGATCATTCATCAATTGAAGTACGGTCTCTACCGAATCCTTCAGTTTCAATAATGGGTATAAATTATCAGCAAGTTGCAGGGTTGTCATTTTCTTAAATTTAAGTTTTTACTGCAATGGTTCTGCTATAAAAGACAAAATAAATCACAGAATCGTTGCAGCAGGTATTTTTAATTTCGAAAGAAAAGCACCAAGAATCTGATTAAATTCATGAGGAACTTCCATCATAGGAGCATGACCACATTTATCAATAAAATGCAATTCACTGTTTGGGATCAGTTTATTAAACTCCCTGGCAACAAAAGGTGGTGTAATCGTATCATTGTTGCCCCAGATAAGGCAGGTTGGCTGTTTTATTTGATTTAATTCATCACCAAGATTATTACGAATGGCAGATTTTGCGAGAGAAATGATCTTAATAACTTTAAGCCGGTTGTTGGTTATTTCAAAACATTCGTCAACCAATTCGTCGGTTGCCATTGCCGGATCATAAAAGGTAAGCTGAGTTTTCTTACGGATATATTCCTTGTCTCCGCGCTTTGGGTAACTGTCGCCCATTCCGTTTTCAAAAAGACCGGAACTTCCGGTAAGTATCAACGATTTTACTCTTTCAGGATTTTTCAATACATACACAAGCGCAACATGTCCACCAAGAGAGTTACCCAATAAATGGATTTGGTCATACTCTCTTTGTTCCACAAATCTTTTTACAAATTTTTGCAATCCTCCAACTGTTGTATGCAACAAATCAAGCTCAAAGAGTGGAAGCAAAGGAACTATTACCTTATGCGTCTTCCTGAAATATTCAACCAGGTGAGAAAAATTACTTAATGCACCAAACAGGCCATGCAATAATAGCAACGGTTCTCCTTCTCCCTCTTCTATAAACTTAAACTTCCCGTCTTGTTTTAATTGATATTCCATGAATTTTTTGATGCAAATTTTGATCCCCGTTAATTATTGCTAAAATAAATGTTTCTGCTGAAAAAATTAGCTAAATAATATTTATACTCATTTTCAGGTTGCTAATCTATTACCTAAACTTTGAAAAAAAGCCTGAAGTTCCATGAATAAATCTTTAAACACCGGAATTATCTTTCCAAGATTGTTAATTACCGCTGGCCCCCAGGGAGCTACAAAACCATAAACTTTCGAAGCCTTTATAGTTCCAGGTTTCAAAAGCGCCATTTTTTCTACAAAAAATAAAAGAACACTGAAGATAATAGTGTAAATAATTATGTAAAGCAAAATGCCAGCCATTCTGTCGAGCCAGCCAAGCATCACCATGCTTATAGTTTTCCGGATGATCCTCGCCCCAATATTCACTAATAAAACGACCACAATAAACACCAAAGAAAAGGCTAAGAACGGCATCCATTTACCCGAAACACCGACAGCGGTTTGAAGATGTTGGGCCACTACAGCCGAAAGCTTTAAAGCAGCTGCCAGCCCTATTATAAAAGCAACGAAAGAAAAAATACCAACTACAAAACCTTTTGAAAATCCTTTAAAAACAGCAATAATCACTACTAATAAAAATGCAATATCTATTATCATTTCTAAAGGACGCTTTAATGCTTAATGCTTAACGGTTAATGCTTAAGATGCTTAATGCTAAAGGAAAGTTCCTTCTGCCTCTTGCCTTCTGCCTTCTGCCTCCTGCCTTCTGCTTTCTGCTTTTACGCTTTATTCAACATTTGCTTTACAATTCCCGCGATTGTTTTTCCATCGGCTTTTCCGGAAAGTTGTTTATTGGCAATTCCCATCACTTTTCCCATATCAGCCGGCGAAGAAGCGCCTGTTTCTTCAATTATTTTTGAAATGACACTTTTTAATTCGGCCTCGTCCATTTGTTTTGGTAAAAACTTTTCAATCACGTCAATTTCCTCTCTTTCTTTAGAAGCCAGATCTTCGCGGTTTTGCTTTTCATAAATTTCCAAAGAATCTTTACGCTGTTTTACCAGTTTCTGCAATAGTTTGACCTCATCTTCCTCTTTAATTTTTCCACCTGCTCCTTCTGCTGTTTTTGCATTAATAATTGATGATTTGATAGCCCGCAATCCACGCAAAGCTTTTTCATCTTTGGCCAGCATAGCGGTTTTTAGTTCAGCCATTACTTTTTCTTCTAAAGACATAATTGAAAATTAATTAATGATTTATCAATTGAAAAAAGTGAAAATAAAAATGAGAAAAAAAACTTCGTTTACTGATCCGCTCTTTCTTTTTCCACAAATTTTTTATGAAACTCGTTTGCAAATTTCTTTATCTCTTCGGAAAGATCTTTACGCCTCGTTGCCCGCTGAAAAGTATCGCCCATAGTAAAGAAAACCTGATAAAAAAAATCCGCCATTTCATCCATCATCATATCTTTTGTCCAAAGATCAATTCTTAAAGCGGTTTTATCCGCACCATCCCAAAAAGCTAAAAACATCGCTTTGGCATTTTGAACTTCTTCGGCTGTACTTCCCGATGCACTCCAGTTTATCTTTTGAGGAACCTTTTCAGCATCCAGTTCAACATTGATTTTTATGTTTGATTCTTCCATAATTGGCTGCAAATTTACTACTATTGCATTTGAATGCACATTTGTATTTAACCTTTCTTTAACCATGTAACAAATACATTTGCCAACTTAATAATGCGTATGAAAAAGATTGTTTTTGTAGTTATCAGTTGTTTGTTTTTTTCAATGGCGTTTTCGCAGGAAACTACGCCGTCAGCTACAGATAACAATAAGGTGAATTTTACCAGTCGTTCAGGAGATCACTTCATGTTACAGCTTTCATCTGATCATTGGGCGGGCATGCCCGATAGCATCAGCAGCCATCAACAAGGTTTTTCAAAAGGTTTTAATGCTTATGTGATGCTTAATAAACCTTTTAAAAACTCTCCAAAAATAAGCCTCGGGATTGGTATTGGTATCAGCACAAGTAATATATTTTTTAAAAAAATGGAAGTGAACGTAAAAGCGGTATCGGGCTTGTTACCGTTCATCGCAGAAGATTCTGCTGATCATTTTAAAAAATATAAATTAGCTACCAGTTACCTCCAGGTTCCTTTGGAATTTCGGTTTACTTCAAAACCAAACAATCCCAACAAAAGTTTTAAAGCGGCCGTGGGTATAAAAGTAGGAACACTTGTAAATGTACATAACAAGGGGAAAACTTTACAGAGTCCAGCGGGAACAACTCTTAACAGTTATCTTGTAAAAGAAAACAGTAAACATTTTTTTAATTCTACCGATTTTATGGCAACAGCCAGAATCGGATATGGGATTTTCTCGCTCTTTGGCTCTTACCAATTAAACAGGCTATTAAAAGATGGTGCCGGCCCTAACCTTAAATTATACCAGATCGGGCTTACGTTAAGCGGGTTATAATTTTGATTCAGCAGTTATGCAAAAAAACTTCTGTTTGCAGTAAACAAATAAATAAGCCGGATTTTTATTTTATTGGTACAATCTATGCATAGCTTTTTTTAATCATCTTTTTAAAGAAACTGATACTTAATTTTGTCCTCTAAACAATTTTCTATTGATTGAAAAAAAAATAAATTATAATAACACTATTAATGTCATTCTGGTAGCCGTGATTCAAAAAGGCCAACTGGAATCAGAGGTGAGAGAATACCTGGATGAACTGAAATTTTTGGCCGAAACTGCAGGCGGCGTTACCATTAAAACTTTCACACAAAGACTGGATCATCCTGACAGCCGCACTTTTGTAGGAAAGGGAAAACTGCAGGAAATAAAAGATTTTACTCAAAGAAAATGGGTGGATTTGGTAATATTCGACGATGAACTTACGGGTTCTCAAATCTCCAATATTGAAAAAGAATTAAAGATTACCACTATCGACAGAAGCGACCTCATTCTCGATATTTTTGCTTCCCGCGCACAAACCGCTCAGGCAAAAGTTCAGGTAGAGCTGGCACAGTATCAATATATTTTACCACGACTGAAAGGCATGTGGAAACACCTTGAAAGACAGGGAGCCGGAATCGGAAGCCGCGGACCGGGCGAAACAGAAATAGAAACCGATAGGCGTATCGTAAAAGACAAAATAAGCCTGCTACGAAAAAGGCTCTCGGAAATAGACAAGCAATCTTTTACCCAAAGAAAAGATCGTGGAGAATTCATAAGAGTGGCGCTGGTCGGTTATACCAACGTAGGGAAATCAACGATAATGAACCTATTAAGCAAAAGTGATGTTTTTGCTGAAAATAAATTGTTCGCGACGCTTGACACTACAACGCGAAAAGTGGTTTTGGGCCATACACCTTTTCTTTTGAGCGATACGGTTGGATTCATTCGTAAACTTCCACATCATCTTATTGAAAGTTTTAAAAGCACATTAGATGAGGTTCGGGAAGCGGATATTTTGTTACACGTAGTTGATATTTCACATCCAAAATATGAAGAGCAAATTTCGGTGGTTAATAAAACGTTGCAGGAATTAAAAAGTTTTGAAAAGCCAATCATTATTGTGTTTAACAAAATGGATCAATATGAAAAAAACACTTTTGATCAATGGCTTCCTGAAGAAGTAAAAGAACAATTGCTGGCGGAATTAAAAGAAAGATGGCAAGAACAAACAAATGGTAATTGTGTATTCATTTCTGCGACGGAAAAAACCAACATCAAAGAATTGAGGCAGGTAGTTTTGAACCAGGTAAGAGAATTATACCAAAGGAAATATCCTTATAAAGCAGAATTTTTTTATTGATGGATGAGACAGAAAACTGGATAAAAATTGCCGGAAATATCAACGAAATTTCTTTCCAGGATAACCACATTGCCAAAATTCAAATTGCAGAAAAATCAATTTGCCTTGTAAAAACCAGCGATGGTTTAAAAGCCTGTTCTGCCAACTGTCCTCATGCGGGTGGCGATCTTGCCGAAGGTTTCCTGGATAAAAAGGAGAACATTATTTGCCCGGTTCATAATTATCGTTTTTCATTAAATACGGGCAGAGATAAAGATGGCGAAGGATATTTTGTGAAAATTTACCGGATGAAAGAAACTGAAGCAGGAATATTTATCAAGTTAGAATAATGATAAATATCCGGTTATAGAAAAATAAAAGGCACAATTTAGTAACTTTGCAAGCTGTCATTTTGGCTTCGAAACATTTCCTGCACTAAAATTGACATTAGACATTTACCTTTTTTAAATAAATAATTTACACATATATGGCAGGCTTACTCTCCTTATTATTTGGTGGTAATAAAAGTGAAAAAGATGTAAAGGCAATAAAACCATTGGTTGAAAAAATCAATACTTTTTTCGAACAATACCAATCTTTATCTAATAATGAATTACGTGGTAAAAGCGTTGATTTTCGTGGACGAATTAAAGAATACCTGAAAGATATTGATGACCAGATAGAAAGTCAAAAAGCTGAAGCAGAAAAATTAGATTCAGCAGACATAGCTGGCCGCGATGCCATCTACCGCCAGATAGATGAAATGCGCAAAGACCGGGATGAAAAATTGGAAGAAATTCTTTTGGAGATTTTGCCTGAAGCTTTTGCTGTAGTTAAAGAAACCGCACGGCGTTTTAAAGAAAATCCTGAACTGGAAACAACCGCCACAGAATTAGATAAAAAATTCGCTGAAACCAAAAATTACATTACTATTGAAGGCGAAAAAGCGATTTATAAAAATACCTGGACAGCCGGTGGAAACGAGATTGTCTGGAACATGGTTCCTTATGATGTTCAGTTGATCGGCGCTATCGTTTTACACCAGGGAAAAATTGCTGAAATGGCAACAGGTGAAGGTAAAACGCTGGTTTCTGTTTTACCTGCTTACCTTAATGCACTTGCCGGTTTGGGTGTTCACATCGTAACAGTGAATGACTATCTCGCTCGTCGTGATAGTGAATGGAACGGAACTTTATTGGAATGGCTCGGGTTGACAGTTGATTGTATCGACAAACATCAGCCAAACAGCGAAGAAAGAAGAAAAGCTTACGCGAGCGATGTAGTTTATGGAACTAATAATGAATTTGGGTTTGATTATCTACGTGATAACATGGTTCACACTCCGGAAGAAATGGTACAGGGAAAACATCATTTTGCCATGGTGGACGAGGTAGACAGCGTTTTGATCGATGATGCAAGAACCCCTTTAATCATTTCAGGGCCTATTCCGCGTGGTGATCAACAGGAATATGATCAGCTAAAGCCCAGGGTTGAAAAAATAGTTGAAGCTCAAAGAAAAGTAACAAGCACTTTCCTGGTTGAAGCAAAGAAAAAGATTGCCGAAGGAAATGACGATCCAAAAGATGGAGGGTTGGCTTTGTTCCGTGCCCATCGCGGACTTCCAAAAAATAATGCGCTCATCAAATACCTTAGTGAGCCCGGCATGAAGGTAAAACTTCAAAAATCTGAAAATTATTACCTGTCTGACCAGGAAAAAAATATGCACATTGTTGATGAGGAATTGTATTTCGTTATTGACGAAAAAAATAACCAGGTTCAACTTACTGACAAAGGGATTTCATTGATTACCAAATCCGGGGAGGATCCCGAATTCTTCATCTTACCGGATATTGGTGTAAAACTCGCTGACATAGAAAAGAGTGATGCCACTCCGGAACAAAAACTTGAGCAAAAAGAAGCTTTACTGAACGATTATTCAGTAAAAGCTGAAAGAATTCATACGATTACTCAACTTCTAAAAGCTTACACGCTATTTGAAAATGATGTAGAATATGTAGTGATTGAGGGACAGGTAAAAATTGTAGATGAACAAACAGGCCGTATCATGGAAGGCCGTCGTTATTCAGACGGATTGCATCAGGCAATTGAGGCGAAGGAAAATGTAAAGATCGAAAGTGCTACGCAAACTTATGCTACGATTACTTTGCAGAATTATTTCAGGATGTATCATAAGCTTGCCGGGATGACGGGTACAGCAGAAACAGAAGCTGCAGAATTCTGGGATATTTACAAGCTCGATGTAGTTTCTATTCCTACGAATGTTCCGGTAGTAAGAGAAGATGAACAAGACTTGGTATTCAAAACCAAACGGGAAAAGTATAAAGCGGTTATAGAAGAAGTAGAAAAAATGACCGATGCGGGAAGACCTATTCTTGTTGGGACAACATCAGTTGAAGTAAGTGAATTGCTGAGCAGGATGATGAAACAAAAAGGAATTTTGCACAATGTTTTAAATGCGAAACAGCATGCAAAAGAAGCGCAGGTAGTGGCAGAAGCAGGGTTGCCCGGAGCAGTTACCATTGCTACCAACATGGCCGGACGTGGAACTGATATTAAACTTGGGCCGGGGGTAAAAGAAGCAGGTGGGCTGGCGATACTTGGAACAGAAAGACATGAAAGCCGACGTGTAGACCGACAGTTACGTGGACGTGCCGGAAGACAAGGAGATCCGGGTTCTTCTAAATTTTTCGTTTCATTGGAAGATGATTTGATGCGCATGTTCGGGAGTGAAAAGATCGCTGCTCTTATGGATAGAATGGGATATAAAGAAGGCGAAGTGATCCAGCATAAAATGATTTCCAACAGTATTGAACGCGCCCAAAAGAAAGTGGAAGAAAACAACTTTGGTATCAGAAAAAGATTACTGGAATATGATGATGTAATGAACAAACAACGGACAGTTATTTATGGAAAACGCAATCACGCATTGTTTGGAGAAAGATTGGCTCTCGACCTTGATAACGCTTTTTATTCTGTAGCTGAAGGCATCATCAATTCTTTTAAAGAAATAAACGATCATGAAGAGTTTAAACTTGCCGTAATCATGAACTTCGGAATTGATACTACTATTACCCAGGAAGAACTTGAAAAGGAAGACTTGAATGAATTGGCCAACAAATTATATTATGAAGCCAAAGATCATTACAATGGCAAAAACAAGGCAATGAGCGAACAAACGCTCCCCGTGCTTAAAAATATCCGGAAAGAACAAGGCGCGCATATTGTCAATGTTGCCGTTCCATTTACTGATGGTAAAAAAGCCATGCAGGCAATTGCCAACCTCGATCAAACTATTGAAACAAATGGCGCTGAACTTACTAATGCTTTAGAGCGCAATATTACCTTAGCCTTGATTGATGATGCATGGAAAGAACATCTTCGTGCAATGGACGATCTGCGACAAAGTGTTCAGACTGCAGGTTATGAGCAAAAGGATCCACTGGTAATTTACAAGATAGAAGCGTTTAACGCTTTCAAACAAATGGATGACCAGGTAAATAAAGATATTGTTAGTTTCCTTGCTCATTGTCATATTCCTGCAGAACAAAACCACGAAACGAGGATCACGGAAGAGAGAAGAAGAAGAACTGATATGAGCAAAATGCGTCAACGTAAAGCAGAATTTGCCGGTGCAGAAGCCGGGCCTGAATACCTTTCCCAGGAGAATGATTACATTGATCCTTCAGAAAATGTGAAGCAGGAACCTATAAGAGTTGGTCCAAAGGTTGGCAGAAACGATCCTTGCCCATGCGGGAGTGGTAAAAAATACAAACATTGCCATGGAAAAAGCGAAGCATAAAAGTGATTCTTAATCAGATGTGGCTAATCCGTTTGTAAAATGAAAATCAATTATATTTATTGGTTCACTAGCCGCTTCCTACTATGATTTTAATCAACCTTTAAAATCCGCAACAGTTAATAAAAAAACGGATTCTTCAACCGCAGATACGCTGTGAGCAACATTTGTATGTAATGCGATCAGTTTACCTTTTTTTAGATTGTAAGAATTCTCTTCAGTATTGAAGTTGATTTCACCTTCCAATACATGCACACTCACAACTCCATTTGTAGTATGCTTTTCCATAACAGTTCCCTTATGCAGTGCAATTAAAACAATACGCATACCATCTGTTTTATAAACCGTTATGGCGTTACGGTCACTGTTTTCCCAGGCCGGTTCATTTTTTATTTGTCTCAAAAAACCAGGGATATCAATTGGTATCACCGGTGCATCCATCAACCGTGTACCTTCCGGTCTTAATTCTGTTGATTTATTATATTTTACTTCCATAGAAAAGAGGTTTTTTTGATTTGTAATTAAATCTTTTTGCTACAAAAATTGCTCCTGAATTACTAGAATTTTAATAAATAAAAAGAATTTTAAAATTAGAAGGGCCTTACATACAGGTAATTTTCATCAAAACTTTCTTTCTTGTTACTTTTGCGCAAAACCAATTTTTTAACGGCATATGCTTTGCAACAAAAGCAATAATTAAAACCTTAAACAAAAAACAATGGAATCAATTGAACAAAGAGGAATTAATACAGTTCGCGTACTATCTGCAGATGCAGTACAAAAGGCCAATTCAGGTCATCCCGGCACACCAATGGCGCTTGCGCCTGTAGGAGATGTATTGTGGACAAAAGTGATGAATTATAATCCAAATGATCCGCTTTGGCCCAATCGTGACCGTTTTGTTTTATCAGCCGGCCATGCATGTATGTTGCAGTATTGCTATTTGTATTTGACGGGATATGATGTAAGCCTTGATGATCTGAAAAATTTCCGTCAACTGCACAGCAAAACTGCCGGTCATCCTGAATATGGTTTATTACCGGGAATAGAAGTAACTACCGGGCCGCTTGGGCAAGGTTTTGCTAATGGCGTTGGAATGGCAATTGCACAACAATACCTTGCATCACGCTATAATAAACCCGGCTTCGATTTGTTCGATTATAAAATTTATGCAATCTGCAGTGATGGTGACATAATGGAAGGCGTGAGTGCTGAGGCGGCTTCATTGGCAGGCCATCTGAAATTAGGTAATCTTATTTATTTGTACGACGACAACAAGATTACTATCGAAGGTGATACGTCACTTACTTTTAATGAAGATGTTGGGGAACGCTTTCGTGCTTATGGCTGGCATGTTCAATCTGTAGATGATGGAAACAATCTTGAAGCAATTCATGAAGCAATCCTCAATGCACAAAATGATACCAAGAGGCCTTCATTAATAAAAGTAAGAACCCATATCGGATTTGGTAGCCCTAATAAAGTTGACACCGCCGGAGCTCATGGAGCACCTTTGGGAAAAGATGAAGTGCGGCTGGTGAAAGAAAATTTTGGATTTGACCCTGACAAAAGTTTTGTCGTTTCTGATGAAGTGCTGGACTTTTACAGAAAGAAAGGAAATGCAGGAGTTAAAAAGGAAGAAGACTGGAAAGCGCTTTACAAAAATTATAAAGAAAAATATCCTTCTGAAGCGGCCGAATATGAATTGCTAAGCTCCGGAAAATTACCTGACGGATGGAAAGATAAACTACCTGTATTTAAACCTGATGCAAAAGGACTTGCTACAAGAAAAGCTTCCGGAAAAGCTTTAAATGCAATTGCAGATAAGTTGCCTTTACTTATGGGCGGTTCTGCTGATCTTTCGCCTTCAACGGATACAGAATTAGATGGCTTTGAATCTTTTTCTGATGAAAATCATGGAGGCAGAAATTTCCATTTTGGAATACGTGAACACGCTATGGGTTCGATCTTGAATGGCATGGCTCTTACACAAGGATTTATTCCTTTCGGCGCTACTTTCCTCATCTTTTCTGATTACATGCGCCCGCCGGTTAGGCTTGCAGCAATCATGAAAATTAAACCTGTTTTTATTTATACTCACGATAGTATTGGCTTGGGCGAAGATGGAACTACTCATCAACCTATCGAGCAATTGATAGGCCTTCGTTCTGTTCCCGGACTTACAGTAATTCGGCCTGCAGATCCTAATGAAACTGTACAGGCATGGCGCACAATTATTGAACACAAAGGAGGCCCTGTTGCCCTCATCCTTACAAGGCAAAACGTTCCGATTATTGACCAGGATAAATATACCAAAGCGGATAACCTTGACAAAGGCGCTTACATTTTATCTGATTGTGAAGGTGAACCACAGGTAATTTTAATGGCGAGCGGAAGCGAAGTGAACCTTATTTTGCAGGCACAGGAAAAACTAAAAGAACAGTCAATAAATGCAAGGGTTGTGAGCTTCCCAAGCTGGGAATTGTTTGAAGCACAAAGTAATGAATACAAAGAAAAAGTGTTGCCGAAAAAAGTGCGTGCACGCCTTGCAGTAGAAGCAGGATCACCTCTGGGATGGTGCCAGTTTGTAACCGATGACGGAGATGTTCTTGGTATTACAAAATTTGGTGAATCCGCTCCCGGAGAAGAAATACTTTCAGAATATGGATTCACAATAGATAATGTAGTGGCTAAAGCAAAAGCACTGGTGCAATAAATGTTTTGTAAAAAAAAATAAGAAAAAATGAAAAAATTATTAATTGCCCTGGATTATAATCCAAGTGCACAAAAAGTAGCTGAAACAGGCTATGAACTGGCAAAGTCAATGAATGCCGAAGTCATTTTGTTGCACGTGGTAGCCGATTATACTTATTATTCATCGCTTGATTATTCACCTATCATGGGCTTTGATACTTTCAGCAACCTGGGAGTAATTCAAACGAACAGCGTTCTCGAATTGGAAAATGCAGCGCACGAATTTCTTGAAAAATCTAAAGTTCACTTAAGAGATTCTTCGATAAAAACATTGGTTAAAGACGGAGACACGGGCGATGCAATTATTGAAGCGGCAAAAAATTTAGAAGTGAATATAGTTGTGCTGGGAAGCCATAGCCGCCGGGGTCTTGATAAAATTTTAATGGGAAGTGTGGCCGAAAAAGTTTTGCGACACAGTAAAGTTCCTTTGTTTATAATCCCCGTAAGCAAAAAAGAAGAAAAATAATTTTAGATAAAAATAAAATGGAAGATTATTCAACCGAAGAACATGAAGTAAAAATTCTAAAGATTGAAAATGTAACCCACAATGTAAAACGGTTCACGCTCAGCAAACCCGGCACTTATGAATTTACTCCGGGGCAGGCAACGGATGTAGTTATTGATCAGCCAGCTTGGAAAACGGAACGAAGACCTTTCACATTTACTTCGTTGAATGAATGGGATACACTTGAGTTCACTATAAAAATATATGATGACCATAATGGCGTTACCAATGAATTGGGCAAACTTAAAGCGGGTGATCAGTTGATCATTCATGATGTTTGGGGCGCTATTCATTACAAAGGAGAAGGTGTATTTATTGCAGGAGGAGCAGGAGTTACACCGTTTATCGCTATTTTTAGAAATCTTTTTCACCAACACAAAATCGGGAACAACAAACTCATATTTTCCAACAGAACAACAAAGGATATTATTTTAAAAGACGAATTTGAACAGATGTTGGGTGATAATTTTATCAATCCCATCACCAATGAAAAAACGGAAAAGTATGATAATGAAAAGATCGATAAGTCTTATCTCAAAAGAAAGATCAGCAATTTCAATCAATACTTTTATATATGCGGGCCTGATGCAATGGTCGAAGATATTCATAAAGACCTTTTGGATCTTGGTGTGAAGGAAGATAAGATTGTTACAGAGGAATTCTAAAATAAAAATCCTCAAAAAAAGTTCATTTACTGCCGCTGAAAACTTCCGGAAAAAGATTATATTTTGTTTGAACTAAAACATTCAAATCATGGCAAAAGATCCCTACAATATTAAAAAGCTTCTCAATACAAAAAACGGAAATTTTACTTATTACAGCCTTCCTGAGTTAGAAAAACAGGGACACAATATCAGTAAATTACCTTTTTCTATCCGTATTTTATTGGAAAACGTATTGAGGAATTTTGACGATTTTGCCGTTACTAAAGAAAATATTGAAACACTTTTAAACTGGAAACCAACCGGCTCCGATAAAGATATTCCTTTCAAACCCGCCAGGGTGTTGATGCAGGATTTTACCGGCGTTCCGGCTGTTGTGGATATTGCTTCATTGCGTGCTGAAATTGCGCGCAAAGGAAAAAATCCTGATGAAATAAATCCCTTAATTCCTGTTGATCTGGTTATTGATCATTCCGTGCAGGTAGATTATTTCGGAACTGAATATTCTTATAAAAGAAACATGGAAGAGGAATACAAGCGCAACCATGAGCGGTATTCTTTTTTAAAATGGGCGCAAAAATCTTTTAATAATTTCAGCGTAGTTCCTCCCGGAATGGGGATTTGCCACCAGGTAAATCTTGAATTTTTATCGAAAGGAGTCATTGAAAGAAACGGTGAAGTTTTCCCTGACACATTAGTGGGAACAGACAGCCACACCCCAATGGTAAATGGAATTGGCGTTGTAGCGTGGGGCGTAGGCGGAATTGAGGCGGAAGCAGCTATTCTTGGTCAGCCCGTTTATTTTATTATGCCTGAAGTAATTGGCCTGAAGTTAACCGGGCAATTGAATGTTGGATCGACAGCAACTGACCTTGTTTTGAACATTGCCGAACTTTTAAGAAAGACCGGGGTGGTAGGCAAATTTGTAGAAGTTTTTGGAGATGGTTTAAATACTCTTTCAGTGCCGGATCGGGCAACAATGGGAAATATGTCACCTGAGTTCGGCTGTACCATTACGTACTTCCCGATTGACCATAAAACGCTCGAGTATATGCGTAAGAGCAATCGTTCGGAAGAACAGGTGAAACTCGTTGAAGATTATTGCAAAACAAACCTGCTTTGGAGAAACGGCGATGAAAATATTACTTACACGAAAGTAGTTGAGCTTGATCTTTCAGCAATACAACCAAGTGTTGCAGGCCCAAAACGTCCTCAGGATAAAATTCTATTAAAGGATCTTAAAAGTAAGTTCTATGAATTAATGGATAAAACCTATGGCCGTCAATATGTGAAACCTGTCCAGGAATTATCACGCTGGTTTGCTGAAGGGGGCGGACAACCAATTGATCCGGCTCCTGCAGAAATGCCTACAGAAACTGAAATTGAAGAAAAAGAAATCAACGGAATTAAAAGTGTGTGGATTACTCTTGGAGAGCAAAAATTTGAATTAAGGGATGGGCATGTTGCGATAGCCGCAATCACTTCCTGCACTAATACTTCCAATCCATTTGTAATGATTGGCGCGGGTTTGGTGGCAAGAAAAGCACGCGAACAAGGCTTGGATAAAAAGCCGTGGGTAAAAACTTCATTGGCGCCAGGATCAAAAGTTGTAACCGATTACCTGGAAAAAGCTGATTTGTTAGACGACTTAGAAGCGCTTGATTTTCACTTGGTAGGTTACGGTTGTACTTCTTGTATTGGAAACTCCGGACCTTTGCCGCCGTACATTGCAAAAGCAGTTGAAGAACATGACCTGGTAGTTGCCTCTGTTCTTTCCGGCAACAGGAATTTTGAAGCGCGCATTCATCCGCAGGTAAGAATGAATTTTTTAATGTCGCCAATGCTTGTGGTTGCTTATGCCATCGCCGGACGAATTGATATTGATCTCACGACCGATCCTATTAGTTACGATCCTAATCTTCGGCCTGTTTATTTAAAAGACATATGGCCTTCTGATGATGAAATAAATGAAATTATGAGCAAAGTGTTATCACCTCATGATTTTGAAACCAACTATAGTCACATTTTTGAAGGAAATGAAAGCTGGCAAAAATTGAAAGTGCCGGAAGAAAAATTATATGTCTGGGATAAAACGTCAACTTACGTGAAGGAAGTTCCCTTCTTTTATAACATCTCTGATAAAGCCGAGGAAACAAAAGACATCAACGGAGCAAGAGTTTTATTAATGCTGGGCGATAGCGTAACAACCGATCATATTTCTCCCGCAGGATCTTTCAATGAACATTCTCCGGCAGGAAATTTTTTGATAAATCTCGCCGTTGAAAAAAAGGATTTTAATTCTTACGGATCCAGAAGGGGAAATGATGAAGTGATGGTTCGCGGTACTTTTGCCAACGTACGCATCAGGAATTTTTTGGTTGAAGCAGAAGGTGGCTTTACAAAATATTTACCTACAGGAGAACAAATGACCGTCTTCGATGCTGCCATGAAATATAAAGAAAACAAAACACCTTTGGTGGTTTTGGCAGGAAAAGAATATGGCAGCGGATCATCAAGAGATTGGGCAGCGAAAGGAACTTTTTTGTTGGGAATAAAAGCAGTAATTGCTGAAAGTTATGAACGTATTCACAGGAGCAATTTGGTTGGAATGGGCGTGTTGCCACTTGAATATAAAGATGGTGAAAATGCAGCAAGTTTAGGCCTTACAGGAAATGAAACGTTTACTATTACAGGCATTGCAAATGATATAAAACCTTCAAAAGTAATAGAGGTAACTGCAAAAAGAGAGGATGAATCAGAAATAAAATTCAATGTAATCGCGCGGCTCGATTCAACAATTGAAATTGAGTACTACAGGCACGGAGGAATCCTTCAATACGTACTTCGCCAATTCTTGGAGAAAGCAGACGCGGAATAACATTTGACAGACTTTGTTGGTTTACCGATATTAAACCAAGTTTTTTTGTAATGTAATCAATCTACATTTCTATAATTTTCCATAATACAGAGCAACTCAAACAAAACGGCTTAATATCAAAACGCCTATCAATCCTGTTACAGAAACAATAGTTTCCATTATGGTCCAGGTAAGGAAAGTTTGTTTGATAGACAAATTAAAATATTCTTTAAATAACCAAAATCCTCCATCATTTACATGAGAAAACATGAGGCTTCCTGCGCCGATTGATAACACCATTAATTCGGGCCGGATGTGCTGATTGATTCCTAAAATCGGTAACATAATACCAACAGTTGTAAGGCCGGCAACGGTAGCTGAACCAATACAAACACGAATAATGGCGGCAATCAGCCAACCCAGAATTAAAGGAGACAATTGTATGCCTTTTAAAATTTGCCCGATATAAATACTTACGCCACCGTCACTCATTATTTGCATAAAAACACCGGAGCCGGCGATGATCAAAAGAATTACAGAAATACTTTTAAAAGCTTCCTCGAGTTGTTTCATTATCGCCGGGATTTTATTTCCTCTTTTCATTCCTAAAAAATAAACAGCAATAAGAACAGAAAGTAGCATGGCGATATTAGGGTCGCCGAGAAACTGCATCACTTTTCCCAGAGCACTTGTAGCCGGGACAAAATATAAAACCAAAGCTGTTATAGTTAATAAAATAACAGGCATCAATGCAGTGAAAAGACTAATACCTAATCCTGGCAATTCATTTTCTGGCATTGAATGAATTTGAAAAATAGTATTGGAAGGATCAGGATTATATTTTCTCAAAGTTTTTGCAAAGAGCGGACCGGCAAGCGTGATAGTAGGAAGAGCGATTATAATTCCATAGATCAAAGTTTTAGTGATACTTGCATGAAGTTGTTCAGCAATGGCTGTAGGAGAAGGATGCGGCGGCAAAAAACCGTGAGCAACAGACAAAGCTGCCAACATCGGAACGCCGATATAAAGTAAAGGCAATCGCGTAGTGGCGGCGATGGCAAAGATCAAAGGAACCACCACGATGAAGCCCGCTGTATAAAACAAAGGAATGCCGATTACCAAACCCGCCAAAGCCATTCCCCATTGAATATTTTTAGTTCCGAAAATTTTTGTGAGTGATGCCGTAAGCTGTTGTGCGGCCCCGCTATCTGCCACCAATTTTCCAAGCATAGCACCAAAACCTAAAATGATTACGAGCGGGCCTAACGTGTTCCCGATACCTTTTGTAACCGCTGCAGATATCTGCTGAATGTTCATTCCCACTGCTATTCCCAACAATATACTTACAATAAGAAAGGAAATAAAGGTGTCAAGTTTAAAATAAACAACCATTAATATCAACAGCAAAATTGCCGCTATACAAAGGAGTAAAGGCATAAAAAGAAAATTAAATCCATCAGGAGATCACCTTAAAAAATGCTTTTAAAGATAACAGAAATAGCGACAGTTTGAACTTTCAAAAGAAAGTTTGTAAAAAAGGCAGGAGATTTGCTAAAGCAAGGATGATCTCACAGTAAATGAACAAACAAGGATGAAAACAATTCTATGTGTGCGACATGCAAAAAGTGGATGGGATAATCCTTCACTTTCTGATATTGAAAGAAAACTGACTCATAGGGGTAAATCAGATGCAAAGATGATGGCCAAACGTTTGCTTCACCGATCTATCCAAATAGATGCTTTTGTTTCAAGTACAGCAAAGCGCGCGAAGAAAACCGCCAAAATTTTTATGAAAGAATTTGAAAAAGATAAAAAGAATTTACAATTGACCGCTTCTTTATATGAAGCTTCCGTAAAAGATTTTTATGATGTTGTTGAATCGCTTGACGATAAAGATAAAACGGTTGCTCTGTTTTCACATAATCCGGGAATCACGGATTTCATAAACTCATTTGATACAACGCCGGTTTACGACATGCACACTTGTTCTATTTATGCAGTGAATGTAAAAACAAAACACTGGAAAGATTTCCGGCAATCGAAAAAAGAATTTTTGTTCTTCGATTATCCAAAAAACGAGCAAACGTGAGATCTATCCACGAACGTCCAAAGCATCTCTTAATCCATTTCCCAATAAATTAAAAGCGAGCACCAGAATCATAATAGCAATGCCCGGCGCAAGTGCGAGCGCAGGGTGATGGGTTATAATAAAATTATAATTTTCTTTAAGCATCAATCCCCAACTGGGTGTGGGCGGTTGAATGCCGACGCCAAGGAAACTTAATCCGGCTTCAATAATTATAGCGCTGGCAAAGTTAGCCGCAGCAATTACGATTACCGGACCGAGCATATTTGGCAAAATATGGCGAACGATAATTCGCATATTTTTTAATCCCAAAGCTTTTGCTGCCTCAACATATTCCAATTCGCGAAGCGCTAAAACCTGACCGCGAACCACGCGAGCCACACCAACCCACATCGTTAATCCGACCGCAATAAATATTTGCCAAAAACCTTTTCCTAGAGTGAGTGTGATTCCAAAAACCAAAAGTAATGTAGGCATACTCCATATCACATTTATAAACCACATGATGATATTATCCGTTTTGCCTCCATAATATCCTGCTGAAGCGCCGAGAATTATGCCGATAGAAAGAGAAATAAGAACCGTTATCAATCCCACGGCAAGGCTTACACGCACTCCCAACAAAAGCCGGCTTAAAATATCACGACCAAATGTGTCGGTTCCCAGCCAATAAGTTTTTGAATCAATAAATTTGTCCGGCAGCAAGCTCAGTCTTTGCATAAACCCGCTTTTCCTGCAAGCCTTCATCTATATATTTTTCAACTGAAACGGAATCATGAGTGACTTTGTAACTGTTGATAGGAACATACAAATATTTGTCTTCTGCACCGAACAACAATTGCTGAAAAAAACCCGTTGAAGGAGTTTCTTTCTCTTTTTTTACACGCAAAAATGTTTGAGTAAAACCAGGTTTCGACGCCATTATTTCAACAATTTCCCTATCTGCATTGGGGGTATTATCGTTGCCCAGGAAGTAAGCAAAAATTCCGACAAAAACGGCAAGGCAAATCACAACTAATCCGGCCATTGCACCTTTATTTTTTTTTAATCTTCGCCAGGCATTTTGTGAAAAGGAAAACGATTTTTGCATTGCAATAAAAATAGATAAGTTTTTATTGAAAAAGGGAGTTAAGGGATTTAATTTCTAGAACACAGCCAATTTTTTATTTCACTTTTCTTCCCTTCCATTGATAACTTCCGAATTTCCCAAGCCATCCTGCGATTACGGTGTAAACAATATGAAAAGGCTGTGCCGGTAAAAACCACCAAAGTTGTTTTTGCTTATCAAAAAACTTGGCCACAGGAAAAAGAAATAGCAATTCAACAAAAGTTTTTATCAGAAGCGAAATACAGAAAAGATAAAATGCATTGAGGTAGAAAAAAGAAATAATTCCGAGGAGGAGCAGCCACGCATTTAACAAATAAACCAAAACCAACACAGCGATAATTTTTCTGTCGGTATAACGACCAGTTTTGCTTGCCCAGCGGATTCTTTGATTTATGAATTCTTTCAACGTTTCTGCAGTTTGTGTTGTAACAATTACATTTTTTGATTTCAAAAACATGATTTCATGTGGATACTTTTTTTGAATTTTATGCATCAGCAATATGTCATCGCCACTTGCCAGCTCGTCAATTCCTTCAAATCCTCCGATTTCAAAAAAAACACTTTTTTCATAAGCAAGATTTGCGCCGTTACACATCGCATGGATTTTCTTAAAAACAGATGCGCCGGTAATTCCCTGCAAAGACATAAAATCGAGCGATTGAAATATTTTAAAAAGCTTTTTCAAAAACGAATCGGTGGGTAAAGGATGTGCGAAGGTTACCGGTAAAGCAACAAATACAGGCAATTTTTTTTTGTAAAAAACAGCCAGCGTTTCTAACCACTTTTTTGGAGCAATGCAATCTGCGTCTGTTGTTACAATCAATTCTCCTTTTGCAAATTTTAGAGCGGTATCGATTGACTTTTTTTTATAGGAATTCAATTCCTGGTTCTCTATAAAATCGGAAAGATGAAGAAGATTGATATTTTCCTTTTCAAAGGATTCAACAACCGAAACAGTATTGTCCGTTGAATGATCATCAGTAACGATAATTTCAAATTTATTTGTAGAATAAGTTTGGTTTAAAATGGATTGAATACAAGCGCCAATGTTCTTTTCTTCATTTCGCGCAGCAATAATTATAGAAATAAAGGGTAATCCAATTTCTTTAACTTCCTGTTCAATTTTAAAATCCGGAACTTGCATCCACGCCTTCCTGTAGTAAAGGATGAGCCAAACATAGCTGATTAATAAAAAAATGGAAACCGATAGAAAAATCATGCAAAATTATTGTTGAGCAGAAATTTTTTTAGAAATGATGAGGCCACAAAAATAATTTTTAAATATCAAAAGGAATATTTAGATTTGTGTAGTTGCATAAACAACTATATGATAAACAACCAATTTAAAAAAGGCGAACTCTACAGTTTTATTACCGGCAAAGCTTCAACGGCAATAGCAAGAAGATTGCAGAAAAATTTTAAGGAAGCGGGAATAGAAATTACTATCGAGCAATGGAGCGTGTTGTATCATTTGTGGAAAGAAGATGGCCAAAGCCAGCAGCAATTGTGTGATGCAACTTTCAGAGATAAACCAAGTATTACAAGGCTCGTTGATAATCTTGAAAAATCGAAACTGGTGAAGCGTGTGGCTTCAAAAAATGACAGGAGAAGCAATCTTATTTTTCTTACCAAAGAAGCAAAAAACCTTGAACAAACAACCATGGATGTGGCGAACCGCACATTAAATGAAGCGTTGCAAGGCGTTACCAACGGTCAAATTGAAATTGCAAAAGAGGTGTTACAAATGGTTTATGACAATTTAAAATAATTTTTATGAATACTACATCAAACAAAACATCTGTAAAAGGCGGCGAGTGGCTTATCAAAGAAGATAACGCATTCAACATTTTTACGCCAGAAGATTTTAGCGAAGAGCAATTGATGATTTTAGATATGTGCCTGCAATTTTTGAAAACGGAAATTTACCCGATAGTCGACAGAATTGACAAGCTGGAATCGGGCCTAATGCCTTCTCTTATGGAAAAAGCCGGTGAATTAGGATTGTTGAGTGCGTCAGTTCCGGAAGATCTCGGCGGCCTGGGAAAAGATTTTGTAACCTCCACTTTAGTTAGTGAAGGGCTTGGTGGCGGCTATTCTTTTAGTGTGGCGATGAGTGCGCATGCCGGTATTGGCACACTTCCGATTTTATATTTCGGAACTGAAGAGCAGAAGAAAAAATATATTCCAAAGCTTGCCAGTGGCGAATGGAAAGGCTCTTATGGATTAACAGAGCCGGGAAGCGGAAGCGATGCGCTAGGGGCAAAAACAACAGCTACACTTTCTGAAGATGGGAAATATTATTTATTGAACGGGCAAAAGATATGGATCACCAACGGAGGTTTTGCAGATGTGTATACTGTTTTTGCAAAAGTAGATGGAGACAAGTTTACAGCCTTCATTGTAGAGCGTGATTTTGAAGGTTTTACCCGCGGGCCCGAAGAACATAAAATGGGCATAAAAGGTTCGTCTACTGTTCAATTGTATTTCCAGGATTGCAAAGTGCCGGTTGAAAATGTGTTGGGAGAAATAGGCAGAGGACACATCATTGCCTTTAATATTTTAAATATTGGCCGTTTAAAATTGGCTGCTGCTGCAATGGGCGGAGCAAAACTTGCCATCAACAATTCAATAGAATATGCAAAGACACGTGAGCAATTTAAAACAGCGATTGCCAATTTTGGCGCGATAAAACACAAGCTGGCAGAAATGGCGATTAAAACTTTTGCAGATGAAAGTGCTTTATATCGCACGGCTAAATGGATTGATGAAAAAGAAGCCGAATTATTAGCCGAAGGCAAACCCTTTAACGAAGCACTTCTCGGCGCTGCTGAAGAATTTGCAATTGAATGTGCCATCTTAAAAGTTCATGGAAGCGAAGTGCTTGATTTTGTCGTAGATGAAGGCGTGCAAATACATGGTGGCGTGGGTTTCAGCGATGAATATAATATCAGCCGCGCTTACCGCGACAGCCGCGTAAACCGTATTTATGAAGGAACCAACGAGATCAATCGTCTTCTTACTGTTGATATGATGCTTAAAAGAGCGATGAAAGGAAAACTGGATCTGATGGGACCGGCGATGAATGTTCAAAAAGAATTAATGAGCATTCCTGAATTTGGCAACGGAAAAGAAAGCGCTTTTTCAAAAGAGAGAAAAATAATATCCAACCTAAAAAAATGCATCCTGATGGTTGCTGGTGCAGCAGTTCAAAAATTAATGAATGATTTGAGTAAGGAGGAAGAAATAATTATGAACATTGCGGACATGGTAATTGAAACTTTCGTTTCTGAAAGCACTTTGCTTCGTGTCATAAAAACGACAGACAAAAACGGGGAAGAAAATTCAAGAATTCAAATAGCAATGATGAAATGTTATCTGAACGACGCGGTTGATAAAGTTGCCAAAGCCGGTAAAGAAGCCATCAATGCATTTGCAACGGGCGACGAACAAAAAATGATGTTGCTTGGGTTAAAACGTTTCACAAAAGCAGAAGCTTTCAATAGCAAAGATGCAAGACGATTATTGCTGATAAGTTAATTGAAGAAGGCAAAGTATATTTTCTGATCAAATAAGTACGGGCAATTAGTCTTTACAGCAAACCAAGAAATAAATAAGATTTCTATTTAGCGAACCAGTCACTTACATACAAATAAGGAACTGGTTCGTTTTTTGTCGCTCCAAAGAAAGGCAGAACGGATAACTTTTTATAAGACGTTTGTTCGCAAATTCAGCCTCTTACATTTTTTTCCTAAATTTAAAAGGCGTGGATTAAATATTCCTTTCTTCAATTTAAACTTTTTATATGGATGTAAACAAAGCATATCACCTCATAATGAATAAATTAACTGCCTGGGTTGACGAGTTGATAAAAATGCTTCCGAATATTCTGTTGGCAGCAATAGCATTAGTAATTGGTTTGTTTATTGCAAAAAAAATCAAGGGCTTCTCTAAAAAAATTATCAAAAGGTTTTCTGATAATACAACACTTAACAGCTTGTTTGCTTCCATCGTTTACATATTTTTTATTGGAATCACGTTGTTTACTGTATTAAGTATACTTCATCTTGATAAAGCGGTTGTTTCGGTTTTGGCAGGTGCGGGTGTTGTAGGTTTGGCATTGGCTTTTGCTTTCCAGGATATTGCGGCGAATTTTATTTCAGGTATTTTTATTTCTTTCAGAAAGCCTTTACACATTGGCGACATCGTTAAGATAAATGATTATATGGGTAGAGTTGAAGAGATCAATTTGCGCGATACCGTTCTAAAAACTTTCCAGGGGCAGATGGTGATTATTCCCAATAAAAATGTTTTTCAAAACCCGATTGAAAATTATTCGATGCTGGGAAAAAGAAGGATTGATTTGACGATCGGCATTTCTTATGGAGAAGATCTTGAAAAAGTAAAAAGAATTACTATAGATTGCCTCACGGGCATGAAAGGTTTATCCACCATAGATGACATTACCTTTTTTTATACAGAATTTGGCGACAGTTCTATCAATTACGTTTTAAGAATATGGATAAATTCTGCAGATCAACCTGAATTTCTTGGCGCAGGCAGTGAGGCTATAATGCGCATTAAGAAAGCATATGATGAAAATGATATCACGATACCGTTTCCTATACGAACTTTGGATTTTGGTATTAAAGGCGGTGTTCCATTGGACGAGATGACTTTAAAAACTGAAAAATAGTTTTTAATTCTCTCTAAAAAGCCAAGCTATTTTTATCACAAGCTTTAAAAAGAAAAAGGTATATTTATATTCAACCTAAAATTTTTCAATCATTAGTAATACCACAACAAAAAAGTCACCAGGCAAACTGAGCCACCTGGCCAATACATTGATCGGCAGTGAAATCGTTCGCCTGGGCGGAGAAATAAAAGAGAAAATAAAAAGCGGGGAACAGATTTACAATTTTACAATTGGCGATTTTGATTCTTCCATTTTCCCAATCCCAAAGCAATTGGAACAGGAAATAATCAATGCTTATCAAAATAAATTTACCACATATCCGCCTGCAGATGGAATTCTTGCATTAAGAGAATCGGTTTCAAAATTTATCAAAGAAAGGGAAGGATTGGATTTCAATACAAATGAAATTCTTATCGCCGCAGGTGGCCGCCCTCTTATTTATACTTTGTATCGCGCCATTGTAGATAAAGGTGATAAGGTAATTTACTCGGTACCAAGCTGGAACAACAATCATTATACTCATTTTACAGAAGGGCAACATGAAGTAATTGAAACGACTGCCGAAAATAATTTTATGCCAACCGCAGAAGATATAAAACCGCATTTGGAAGGCGCAGTTTTAATCGCTTTGTGCTCTCCGTTAAATCCCACAGGAACAGTATTTAAAAAGGAAGAACTGGAAAAAATTTGCGATATGGTTCTTGAGGAGAACAACAGGCGGGGAGAAGATGAAAAGAAGTTGTACATCATGTATGATCAAATGTATTGGATGCTTACGTTTGGCGAAACAAAACATTACAACCCTGTTAGCTTACGGCCTGAAATGAAAGAGTACACCATCTTTATTGATGGAATCAGCAAAGCTTTTGCCGCGACAGGAGTGCGCGTTGGTTGGGCTTTAGGGCCGGAACTCGTTCTTTCAAAAATGAAAGCAATCAACAGTCATATAGGTGCATGGAGTCCGATGGCGGAAGAAAATGCAACTGCAAAATTTCTTCTTCAAAAAAATCAGGTAGACGAATATCTTTCCAATTTCAAAGAAGAACTGAATGAAAGATTGCAACTCATTTATGGAGGATTTCAACAATTGAAATCAGAAGGATTTCCTGTAGATGCATGTACGCCACAGGCTGCAATTTATCTTACCATTCAGTTAAGTCTTACCAGTAAAACAACAAAAAATGGAAATTTTCTTTCTACTCAATCTGATGTAACCAACTACATTTTAGACAAAGCAAAACTGGCAGTAGTTCCTTTTTACGCTTTTGGTGCGTCAAAAGATTCTGACTGGTATCGGCTCAGTGTAGGAACGTGTAAAAAAGAAGAAATTCCAGCCATGCTAAAGCAACTTCGCGAGGCATTGGAAAACTTACAATAAATTTTTGCTTACCAAATATTCGGCAATTTGAACGGCATTTGTAGCAGCGCCTTTACGCAAATTATCACTTACAATCCAGCAATTCAAAGTATTCGGTTGCGTTTCATCTCTGCGGATTCTTCCTACAAAAGTTTCATCTTTTTCATGCGCAGTCAACGGCATTGGGTAAATGAAATTTTCTACATCATCCTGAACTACAACACCCGGCGAATTTGATAAAATTTCCCTGACTTCTTTTAAGTCAAAGTCATTTTCAAATTCAATATTTACGCTTTCACTGTGGCCCCCTACAACGGGAATACGAACACAGGTTGATGTCAATGCAATAGTTTGGTCGCCAATTATCTTTCTTGTTTCATTCACCATTTTCATTTCTTCTTTAGTGTATCCGTTATCAAGAAAAACGTCAATATGCGGAAGCGCGTTTTTATCAATCGGGTATTTATAAGCCATTTCGCCTTTCACATTATTGCGTTCGTTTTCCATTTGTTGTACCGCTTTAACGCCGGTTCCGGTTACACTTTGGTAAGTTGAAACCACCACTCTCTTTATTTTATATTTTTTATGAAGAGGATTTAAAACCAAAACCAATTGTATGGTTGAGCAATTCGGGTTAGCAATAATTTTATCTTCTTTGGTAAGGACGTTTGCATTCACTTCCGGAACCACCAATTTTTTAGAGGGATCCATGCGCCATGCTGAAGAATTGTCAATCACGGTAATTCCTGCTTCCGCAAATTTGGGAGCAAGAGCAAGTGACGTATTTCCACCAGCGGAAAACAATGCGATATCAGGTTTTGCGGCTATCGCATCTTCTGCAGATACCACCTTGTATTTTTTATTCTTAAAAGTAATTTCTTTTCCAATTGATTTTTCTGAAGCCACCGGAATTAATTCTGTAACCGGAAAATTTCTTTCTTCGAGCACTTGTAACATTTTACTTCCTACAAGCCCGGTTGCGCCCACTACTGCAATTTTCATTTTTAATTGGTTTTTTAAATAAGGAATGCAAAGAAAAGCATAAAGTTTTATCTTTAAAGGCAAAGCTACTGTTTATGGCAAAAAAATTTTTAGTCTCTTTAGCTATTTTGCAGTTGATATCTTTTAGCCTGCAGGCACAATTATCGGAAAATTTTAATGATGGAGATTTTAAGGCAAATCGAACATGGACCGGTGATACTTCTTCCTTCGTAATAAACAATAATCTTCAGCTTCAAAGCAATAGTTTCATTCAAAACAGCACTTTTTATTTAGCAACTCCCAATTATCAATGTACTTCTACTCAATGGGAATATTGGATGCGACTGGCTTTTAACCCTTCTTCGGCTAATTATGTTGATACCTATTTGACATCATTAACTAAAAATCCCGGAGATTCTACCAACGCTGGTTATTTTGTAAGATGTGGAAATACAGAAGACGAGATTTCACTTTACCGGAAAGATTCAAATGGAATAATTACGAAAATCATTGACGGAGAAAACGGAACGTTAAATCACAGCAATAATATTTTCAAAATAAAAGTTACAAGAGATTCTATTGGAAAGTGGAACTTGTATTCTGACTTCTCAGGCTCAGGAAATTCATATAAAAACGAAGGAATTATTATCGATTCAACTTATAAAAGTTCATCGTATTTTGGTTTTTTAGTCAAACAAAGTACTGCTTCTTTTTTTCAAAAACACTTTATTGATGACATTGAAATAAAAAAGTTTGTTCCAGATGTTTCACCTCCTGAAATTATTGCCGTAACTGCAATTTCAGCAAATCAACTCGATGTACTTTTTAATGAACCGGTTGAAAATTCAAGCAATCTCTTTTCAAATTATTCAGCCAATAACGGTTTGGGAATGCCTGATTCTGTAAATATTGATGCGCGAAATCCATCTTTGGTTCATCTCCGGTTTGAAAATCCATTTACTAACGGTTATACTTACACGTTAACGATAAACGGAGTAAAAGATTTAAACGGAAATCCAACGAATGCCTCTTCAACTTTTACTTTTTACAAAGCCCAACGATATGATGTTATTATAGATGAAATTTTCCCTGACCCTACGCCTGCTGTTGGTTTGCCTGGTTATGAATGGATTGAACTCAAAAACGCTTCTCCTTTTCCAATTGATATAAAAGATTGGAAATTAAGTGATACAACTACTACCAGCGGGCCTTTACCGGACTTAACATTGCAGCCGGATAGTTTTGTAATTGTCTCTTCATCTTCCGCCTCGCTTTCTTTATCACAATTTGGAAAAGCAATTAGTATTACCGGTTTCCCTTCGCTGAATAATGAAGGAGATTTAATTTCTCTTACAGATGAAAGTGGCAAAGTAATTTATGCAGTTCAATATTCTTCTGACTGGTACGAAAATAATTTGAAGAAAAATGGTGGCTGGTCTCTTGAAATTATTGATACGAAGAATTCGTGTTCAGCCGCCGGCAACTGGACCAGCAGTAAAGACAACAGCGGCGGAACTCCCGGAAGAAAAAATTCTGTTGATGGAAGAAATACGAATGTAGTGGCTCCAAAACTTTTAAAAGCTTATGCAGAAAATCCAACAAAAATTGGTTTGGTTTTTAATAAACCTGTTGATAGTCTGAGCGCTTCTGACATAAATAATTATTCGTTAAGCAATAACTTAATTCCAATGGCTGCAATGCCTGTTAATCCATTGTTTGACAAAGTTTCTCTTTCTCTTAATAATCCCATTTCTGAAGGAATGGTTTATTCCGTAACAGCAAATAATATTTCAGATTGCGCAGGTAACGCAATTAGTTCAAAAAATATTGCGAGGTTTGGATTACCAGAAAAGGCTGACAGTTTTGATATTGTAATCAATGAAATTTTATTTAATCCTTTACCCGAAGGGGTTGATTACATTGAGTTGTACAATCGTTCTAACAAAATAATTGACTTAAGTAAAATTTATATTGCAAACAGAAATAGTAGCAGTATTATCAGCAGTATAATCAAATTAACAACAGAACCGGTTTTATTTTTTCCAAAAGATTTTATTGCAATTTCCATAGATCCCGTAATAGTAAAAAGTCAATACATTACTCCTGACCCTGATGCATTTTTAAAAATAAATTCTATGCCTTCTTTTCCGAATGACAAAGGCAATGTTATCATCTTAAACCAGGAAAAAAATATAATTGATGAAGTTGCTTATTCTGACAACTGGCATTTTCCTTTGATTCATAATACAGAAGGTGTTTCTTTGGAAAGAATAGATTACAATGGCCCTTCTGTTCAAAGCAATTTTCACTCTGCAGCTACTTCGGTTGGATATGGAACTCCCGGTTCTAAAAATTCCCAGTCAACCGTGACTGAAGAATTTCGTTCCATAACCGTTACACCTTCAATTTTTTCTCCCGATAATGACGGTAATGAAGATTTTGCAACTATTTCTTATAAATTTCCAACGCCCGGTTATGTTGCCAACATAACTATTTTTAATGCTTCCGGAAGACCAGTTCGTTATCTTGAAAAGAATTCCTTAAGTGGAATAAAAGGTTATTACAGGTGGAATGGTTTGGACGATAAAGGAAGAAAGCTACCACAGGGAATTTATATAATTTATACTGAAATTTTCAATAAAGAAGGAAACAGGAAACAGTTTAAAAACACAATTGTATTGGCAAGAAAAAACTATTAAAAATATTATTATTATTGAATAAGAAAATTTCTAAGGTCGGTACTGTCGCCATAAAAAATATTAAAATCAACAGGCGCTTTTATTCCGTCAACACGGCCTTTTTCACTATGTTGCCAAAAGATCCATTTGCGGTCAATCCTTGGCTTTTCCGGTTGAAGATAATGAGCGATCCACAAAGGATAATCTTCAAATCCTGTTTGAAAATAATGTTCGTAAAAATCTATATTAGTATAAATAATTGGCTTTACTCCGTAATGTTTTTCCACTTCATCAAGCCACGTTTTTACACCTTTTTGCATTTGAAACACAGAGACACCAAGACTTTTTTCCACGTCCAAAACGGGTGGCAAATCTCCCGGTTTTAAATTCACCATATCAATAAAATTATCTGCCTGCTTCTTTGCACTTCTCGTAGCAATAAAAAAATGATAGGCGCCTTTCGGAATATTTTGCGCATCGGCCTCAAGCCAATTTCTCCGAAATTGTCCGTCTACTATACTTGTTCCCTCGGTTGCCTTAATAAAAACAAATCCAATCTTCACACCTTTCTCCTCCATGTTTTTCACCTCTTTCCAGTTAACCGTACTCTGATAACGGCTCACATCAATTCCATGAATTTCATATCCATTCGGAATTTCTATCTGGAAGCCGGGATAAAAAACATGCGGAGGATAAATAAATAAATTAACGAGGTAATACAAGCCAATTATTACCAGACAAAGCACTAAAAATATTTTGAAAAATGTACCGGAAGAACGTTTCTTTTTTCTTGCCACAGAGTTCGGTTAATGTTGATGCAATTACTTATTTTATTGCTTCAGGATTTTTTTGCAAACTTAATACCATTATCAGTTTCTATCTCCAGAAAATAAATTCCAGGTGCAAAACAGTTGCGTAGAAACTTTATACAACAAGAGTTATTGACCATAAAATTATTTTTCGCCATTAAAGTTCCTTTACTGCCAGTACTACATCCTATTCGCATTCGATGATAGTTACATTTAAATTATTTGAAGATGACGTATTTAGAAGTTTAAAGCCGGTTGAAAAGCCTTATTTTTATAAAAAAGAAATTTCTGTTGCAAAACTTTGGCTGTTAAAACCTTTTTGTGAATAACCCGTTGAATAAAAGATGATTATAAAGGTTATTAACTTTTGTATAGCATAATTTTTAACGGATTCCAAGCCCTAAACCTTGCATCTGAAGTTTTTGTGGATTAGATTTGCATGGTTTTTGCACTATAGGGGCAATCCCTATGGAAATCAACCTAAAGTTCAACCTTTTTAAAACAAAAAATTTTTAAATCCCATTATTCTTCCAAGCGTTTTTAAACGTGAAAAAATTATTTGACCAGGAAAAAATTCGTCATGAAAAATATTCGATCAAAGAGTTTATTAACGTTGATTATAATTTTGTTTATAATTGGCTTTACCACCTCCGCAAAAGATATTATTGGTTATACTGGTAATAATTTTTCCGACTCCACTGTTGATTCTATTTCAACCATATCTTCAATGGGAAGTACGCTCGTAAAAAATCCTGCCCGCGTTATTTACCCGCTTGCTCTTCGTGAACATCGTGAAGAAAGTAAGGATTATGTAAAGCAGTTTGCTCACAAGCAAAGAGATTATATCATTTATATGTTTAAACGTGGGAAAAATTATTTTCCGAAAGCTGCAAAAATATTTGATGAATATGATGTTCCTGAGGAATTCCAAATGCTTCCTGCATTAGAATCTAATTTTCATTCTGACGCGGTCTCACATGCCGGCGCAGTTGGTTATTGGCAATTTATGAGTGAACTTGCCCGTGATTACGGGTTGCATATCAGTTCAAAAGTTGATGATAGAAAGAACTTTACAAAATCAACTATTGCGGCAGCAAAATTTTTCAAAGATCAACTTGATTTTTTCAAAGGTGACATTCTCCTTTCAGTTGCCGCATACAATTGTGGTACAGGAGGCGTAAAGGTTGCAATGAAAAAGGCGAATGTTTCTGATCCTGATTTTTGGGATATTAAAAAATATTTGCCAACAGAAACAAGAATCTTTGTGATGAAATTTATTGCACTCAATGTAATTTCAGCTAATTATAAAAAGTTTATCAATCACAAATTGAATTTTAGCGAACCAGCCTTAATTCAGCTCGCAATTAAAGACACTTCCAATACCGACAATACTGTCGTTGCCCAAAATCCTCTATAAAAACACGATTCATTTTTAGCCGTTATCTTTGGTGTATGCCACAGGTAAATTATAATGACGCAGTTAATTTCTTGTCTAAACTTACGTTTCGAAGAGCATGGAATGCAACAAAAGTTTATTCAAGTTATTATATCACACGATTTACTAAAAAGCCTGTTCAATGGGGACTGCCGGTTTCTATTTCATTTGAGCCCACGACTTCATGCAACCTTCGTTGCCCTGAATGCCCGAGTGGATTGAGGGAATTTAGCCGGCCGCGCGGTATGCTGAAGAAAGATTTTTTTACCAAAACCATTGATGAAATTTACAAAGACGTTTTATATCTCATTTTCTATTTCCAGGGAGAGCCTTATCTCAATAAAAATTTCCTCGAGATGGTTTCTTATGCTTCTTCAAAAGGTTTATATACAGCTACTTCTACCAACGCCCATTTTCTTACGGATGAGATGGCAAAAAAAACCGTTGAAAGCGGCCTCGACAGACTTATTATTTCTTTAGACGGAACAACACAGGAAGTATATCAACAATACCGGAGAGAAGGAGACATTGAAAAAGTAATTGAAGGCGCACGAAATATTGTGAAATGGAAAAAGAAATTAAAAAGTAAAACGCCTTTTGTGTTTTTCCAGTTTTTGGTCGTTCGGCCTAATGAACATCAAATAGAAGAGGTAAAAAAACTGGCAAAAGAAGTAGGTGTAGATGAAGTGCGTTTCAAGACTGCCCAGGTTTACGATTATGAAAATGATCCGAACAAACTTATTCCAACTAACGAAAAATTCAGCCGTTACAAAAAAGATAAAGAAGGAAAACATATCGCCAAAAACAAATTACAAAACCATTGCTCCAAACTTTGGGAAGCGAATGTAATTACGTGGGATGGAATAGTTGTGCCTTGCTGTTTTGATAAAGATGCTACGCATCGACTTGGAAATTTAAAAAATCAATCTTTTAAGGAGATCTGGCATAACAAAAATTATAAACAGTTTCGGAAAGAACTCACTACAAGCCGCAAAAACATTGATATTTGTGCCAATTGCAGCGAAGGGTTGTCTGTATGGAAAGATTAATCCTATAGCTGGTTTTAGAAAATAAAAATCTTTTGAATTTATTGCTTCACTATCTAAGTAACTTTTAACTTGCCCCGATTTTTACATTTAAAAAAAGAGCAAATAAACATTAGCCTATTCTTAGTATTTTTAATAGATGAATACATTTAATAATCACCTTCGGCAGATAATATTATTAGGTATTATAATCCTCATAGGAATATTAATTGTAAATCATTTCTTCATTTTTTTACCCGGCGTTTTGGGTGCAGTAACATTATATATTCTCAGCAAAAAATCTTACTTCAATCTTGTTGAAAAAAGAAAATGGAAAAAAAGCTGGACGGCTTTGCTTTATATTTTAATGTATACTATCGCCATTTGCCTTCCGGTTTACCTTGCCGTTGTAATGCTGGTACCCAAGCTGGTGGCGCTTTTCAACAATCCTGTTCCCTTGATTGTAGCTGTAAAGGGTTTCTCCCAAAAAATACAAGACGCAACCGGAATAGAACTTTTCAATGCGGATAATTTACAGTTAGCTATGAAAAATGTTGCAGGTAAACTTCCTATGTTTTTAACCGGCACCGCCAACTTTGTTACCAATCTTGTTCTCATGTTTTTCGTGTTGTACTACATGTTGTTTCACGGAAGAAAAATGGAGAATTATATTAATGACTTTATTCCATTGAAAATTAAAAACAGATTGTTGTTAAGTAAAGAAACCGACCTGATGATAAGAGCCAACGCAATCGGAATTCCTTTGCTGGCCATCATCCAGGGGCTTGTGGGTATGCTTGGTTATTTTGTTTTTGGAATAAAGGAATTTGGAGTTTGGGGATTTCTTACAGGCGTTGCCTCATTAATCCCTATCATCGGAACCGGAATTATCTGGGTTCCGTTAACAGTTTATCTTCTTGTTTCTGGTCATACGTGGCAGGGAGTTGGTTTGGGAATTTATTCCCTTGCTATTCTTACTAACGTTGATTATGTGGCGAGGATAACGTTGCTCCGCAAAATCGGCGATGTTCATCCCCTCATTACCATTTTCGGCGTAATTGTAGGGTTAAGTCTATTTGGATTTTTAGGGCTGGTTTTCGGTCCTTTACTCGTCAGCTATTTTATTCTGCTGATAAAAATCTATCGTAACGAATTCAATTCTGTTCCTATTAACTCAGTAGCTGTTGAAGAAGAAACTGTTCATTCAATTAAAGATCGCGATTGAAACACATTTCCCATTTATCAAAAGACAAAAAACTTAAAAAACTTATTGATTCGCAACCGCCTTTTATTTTGAAGAAAAGAAATAAGGTTTATTTGCGATTGTGTTCTTCTATTTTAAGCCAACAATTGAGCACAACGGTTGCCAAAGTTTTATTCAAAAGATTCCTTGAATTGTATAATGGTAAAGAACCAACTGCAAAACAAATTTTAGAAACTTCGGCGGAAACTTTTCGTAGCATCGGATTTTCAAATGCAAAAGCTTCTTATGTTCATAACGTTTGCCGTTTTTTTATTGATAATAAAATAACAGACACACAATTGCTTAAAATGAGCAATAAAGAAGTAATTGATTTGCTTACGCAAATAAAAGGTGTTGGAAAATGGACGGCTGAAATGATTTTGATGTTTACGCTTGGCCGGGAGGATGTGTTTGCAATGGATGATCTTGGTCTAAAACAAAGTGTTATTAAACTCTACAATATTAAAGAAACCGATAAAAAACTATTATATCAAAAGATAGAAAAGATCTCTTTAAAATGGAGTCCTTACAGAACTTATGCCTCCCGCTATTTATGGAACTGGAAAGATAATCCCCCTGAAATTTAGGCTCACCTCAAGCTGCTCTCCGATGGAGCCGAACAGGCTTTATTAAAGTCTTCAAAGAACAGAAATGTCAGTTATTTGTTTATTCACTGCAGGCGCCTTCCATATTTTATTAGGAAGAAGCCTTTCCTCGGAGCTGCTGGAAGATTTTATTTTTTTCTAACCAAAGGGTTGTTCAATCCATTGATGACATTGTCAACCACCTGGAAACCGGGAAGTTTGGAAAAAAATTGTGTAAGTGTTTTACAGCCATAAGTTCTCACATCAAAACTTGGATCAAGCTTACGTAAATTAATTCCCATGGTAGAAATATATGCTTCATTGCTCTCGTTCATACTCATGTCGTATGCTTTATTAATGAGTTTCTTATTAACGTTGGCCGTAGATTTTGTTTTTTGTTTTTTTACAGCTTCTTTCTTTTCCGGGGTTTCGGTTGTTTCATTTTTTTGCTTCCAGGTTTTCAACGAACGTAAAAATTTCGCAGGATTTTACAAAAGCAGAAGGTGTTTTTTCTTCACCAATTCCCATCACAAAAATTCCCGCTTCTCTTATACGCTTTGCAAGGCCGGTGTAATCGCTGTCGCTCGACACAATACAAAATCCGTCAACAAGATCAGCGTGCAAAATATCCATCGCGTCAATAATAAGTGCGCTGTCGGTAGAATTTTTGCCTGTCGTATACGAAAACTTTTGGATGGGATTAAAAGCCATTTCATTTAACTGGCCTTTCCAGTGATTCATGTGTTGTGTTGTCCAGTCGCCATAAACGCGGCGGATTGTAACTTTTCCGTATTTTGAAGCTTCTTCCAAAATCAAATCCATCATTTTCGATTGTGCATTATCTCCATCAACAAGCAACGCAATTCTATTGTTTTTTACTTCCATAACATTTTTATTATTACAAAAATAAGTTTTAAGATTTATAAGCCTTTTTTATCTGGTTTAAGTAGCTTTTTAAACGACAAATAAAGCGGCAAAATTTGTTTTCTTTTCATTACCAATGTTGGATAACTGGTTAACATTTTATTTCTTTTCATTAATATGAATCTTTTATCTTTGGCATTAAACATTTTTTATGAAGTTTATCGTTTCCTCTTCTCAATTATTAAAACACGTACAACAAATAAGCGGGGTGATCAGCGCTAATACGGTTTTGCCGATACTGGAAGATTTTCTATTCGAAATAGATAACAATAAACTTACTATTGTGGCTACTGATCTGGAAACCGTTATGAAAATTCATATGGATGTTGAAGCAAAAGACAGTGGCAGAGTTTGTATTCCGGGCAAAATTCTTCATGATTCCTTGAAAAATATTCCTGAACAACCGCTGACTTTTAATATCGATAAAAACAACGGAGTAGAAATTACAAGCGACAACGGGAAATATAAAGTGATGGGCGAAAATCCCGATAATTTTCCAAAGGAACCTCTTGCAGAAAGCGCCAATTCTTTTAAAATGCCTTCTTCCGCTTTAGTAACGGCCATTAATAAATGTATTTTTGCCACCAGCACAGATGAACTTCGTCCGGCAATGACAGGAATTTTATTTGAACTTTCTCCAGATGGAGTTACAACCGTTGCCACAGACGCACATCGCCTTGTTCGTTTTTCCCGCACAGATATTTCGTCACCGGAAAAGGCGTCGTTTGTTGTTCCAAAAAAGCCACTTAATTTATTAAAAAATGTGCTTCCGAATACTGATGCCGAACTAACGGTTTCTTACAACAGCAATCATCTTTTTGTGAGCCAGGATGGAATAGAAATGGTTTGCCGGCTAATTGACGCAAGATTTCCCGATTATAAAGTGGTAATTCCTGCTGATAATCCTTATAAACTCACCGTAAATAAGAATGATTTTCAAAATGCATTGCGAAGGATAAATGTATTTAGTAATAAAAGCACTAACCAGGTAGCGCTTTCTATAACCGGAAGTGAATTACAGCTTTCGGCGCAGGATGTAGATTTTAGTTTTGAAGGAAATGAAAGAATGAGTTGCCAATATGATGGTGAAGATTTGCAAATTGCTTTTAACGCGAAATTTTTAATTGAGATGTTGAACGCTGCAGATACTGATGAAATAGTTATAGAATTAAGCACACCCACAAAAGCAGGAATTATTAAACCGTCAGAACAGGAAGAAAATGAAGAATTATTAATGTTGGTGATGCCGTTAATGCTCAATAGTTAAAAAATAGTTTTTTATTAGGTTTCAGTTTAATAATTTAAATGGAGTCTGTTTACCGGGCTCCATTTTTAATTACAACAATCTTTTAATGTTCATTGCATTTTTCATCAAAACAATTCTGTATTTTTAAAACATTCAAAACCTGATTAATGGAACATCGTAACCATCCGGACTTTTCAAAATTATTTTTCGGCTCATATAGCATCTTACAAAATTAAGAGAGCACGGGTATTGATTGTTTTTTAAAAGATGAATTTACGGTAACGGTTGATCCCATATTATCCAATGCTGTTGGAGGCATAAAACTGGTAGTAGTGAAAGAACAGGCCGGAGGAAGCAATCGAATTATTGAAAGAATTTGATGAAGCTTACCGCCAAACTGCTGTTTGCCCAAGATGCGGAAGTAAAGCTATAGAACTCGTTCCGCGACAAACAACAGCTAATCTTGCAACGGCAATACTTACATGGATTTTTGGTAGTTATGCTATTTCTGCCCAAAATGTTTATCAATGTTCTTCCTGCAAATATGAAAGTGAAACTTTGCCTGAAGCTTTTAATTCATCCGTGGATATAGAGGAAACCAATTTGAATTAAAGCAAAAAAACTAATGAAAACAATTGCGTTTATACCTGCCCGTTATGCGGCCACACGTTTTCCGGGAAAACTGATGCAAAAGCTTGGTGACAAAACCATCATCCGCCACACTTATGAAAATACAGTCGCTACTTTTTTATTTGATGAAGTAATTGTTGTGACCGATAGCGAGATCATTTTTAATGAGATTGTTGAAAATGGCGGTTATGCCGTTATGAGTAAAAAACACACATGAAAGCGGTAGCGACCGAATCGCGGAAGCGGTTGCCGATATTGACGTTGACATTGTAGTAAACGTGCAGGGTGATGAACCTTTTGTAAAAAAATCTTTGTTGGAAAATTTATTAAATGCTTTTGAAAACGATGAGAAAGAAGAAACAAAAGTGGCTTCACTAATGTATCCCGATAGTAAACGAAGAAATAATCCATAATCCTAATCACGTAAAAGTAGTGGTGGATAAAAACAGCAATGCGCTTTTTTTTTCGACGAAGCGTAATTCCATATCATCGTGAAAAAAATATTATTCCGAATTATTATAAACATATCGGAATTTATGCATTCAGAAAAAGTGCTTTAATGGATTTTACTTACTGGAAACCCACTCCGCTTGAAACCATTGAAAAGCTGGAACAACTTCGTTATCTTGAAAATGGAATAAAAATTAAAATGGTTTTCACAGATGAAAGTCCTGTTTCTATTGACACTCCTGAAGATTTTGAAAAGGCTAAAAAATTATTGTATCTTTTTTAAAAAGGTTCATTTTATCTTTATTACTCTTTTTATTTTTATTAAAAAATTAAAAATGTTTTGTAATCGAATTTTGGTTTCTTATTTATATTTTTGCAATTACTTTATTTTCCTGCAGCCAGCAGGATAAAATGGAAATTGAAAAGTCAGCTTCTGCGTTTGATATAAAACAAGGAGAAGCTTCTGTTTTACAGTCGAATCAAAATTTAATAAAATCATTTAAAGCGGATGATTCCTGTGAAATAGCCCAGTCATTTACAACCAATGCACGAATAATGGTGGCAAACCAGGCACCAATAAAGGAAGAAATGATATTGCAGCTTATTTTTCAAAGATGATCAATACAGGAGTCAAGAGATTTAAAATTGAACACTGGAAATATTGAGGGCGACAGCAGTATTCTTGTTGAGGAAGGATAGTACCATTTCTTAAACAAAAAAGGTAATCAGTAGACAAAGGAGAATATATTGCACTTTGGCAGCGGGAATCCGGCAATTGGAAAATCTATCGTGATATGTGGACCAGTACTGTTCCAGAATCTGTAATAAAAATATCAGATTCAACTCTACCGAAACAATAACCATCAGATTTAAATATTTTTAAACTAATAAACTGAAAGGATGAGAACTGACAGGTATTTACCGTTTATAAAACCTTTAGAACGGCTGATTACAAAAAAGGTTCTACAGGTAAATCCTACGATTCCTCCGTTAAGAAAAGAACCTGCAAAATCAGTAATTTCTGTGTATGAATATGACAGCATGGGCGTGCATCAAAACAAGATTGAAACAATAGAAGAAACCTTTGAATATTTAAACAGCAAAAAAAATGTTTGGATCAATCTTGATGGATTAAAAAAGGCGGATGTAGACAGGATCTCCGAACATTTTGGTATTCATCCGCTTATTGCGGAAGATATTTTGAGTTCAGGCCAAAGGCCAAAAATGGATGAATTAAATCATCTTATTTTTTGCCTGCTCAACATGCTTTATTTTAATACAGAAGTTTCTTCTGTTGAAAGTGAACAAATCAGTATTGTACTTGGTTCCAACTTTGTGCTGAGCTTCCAGGAAGATGCTTCAAGGGATGTATTTGATCTTTTGAGGCAAAAAATAAAAATTGCCGGAAGTAAAGTAAGAGATAGTAAGGTTGATTATCTTATTTTATTCTCTTATTGATCTTATTGTCGATAATTATTTTGTGGTAATGGAAAAATTGGGTGAAAAAATCGAAGACCTGGAAGAAGCAATAACTCATCAGCCCAATACAAAAACACTTGCCCGGATTAACCTCCTTCGTAAGGAAATGATCTTTCTTAAAAGAAATATTTCTCCGGTACGTGAAATGATAAATGGAATTTTGCGCAGCGAAACCGACCTCATCGAGGAAAAAACAGAAAGATATTTTAAAGATATTTACGACCACATAGTGCAGGCAAACGAACTTGCAGAAAATTATCGCGATATGATGATCAATCTGCAGGACCTGTATTTGAGCAACGTGAATTTAAAGATGAATGAGGTAATGAAAGTAATGGCTGTAGTTACTTGCCTGCTGGCTCCTGCCACTGTTATCGGCGGAATTTTCGGGATGAATTTTGTCAGGATTCCCTGGCTCCACAATCCTTTCGGATTCTTTATTGCTGTAGGATTAATGCTTATAATTCCTGTTTGGATGATTTGGATATTTAAAAAAAGGGGCTGGTTTTAATAGTTATTTGTGCTTCCTGTTGAATCACGTTTCAAAAAACTTTTAATTTGATTCATTGCTTCAATATTATTTTCCCTGTACATTGAAGCTCTTACTTCCTTTTTTTCACTTGCAGTTAAATGAAAATTCAATGGCGCTTCCCCTTCCGGATTTTTTGGAACATACATAAATGAAACGCGATGAAGCTGATTGCCAAAAGTGTTCTTTAAATAAGAGAGCTCATCTTCCTGAAAATAATCCTGTAGTGTAAACCAGTTTGTCTGTATCATGGTAAATGGATTGGTAATTATATCTGAAATACCCCCAATCTTGTAACCATTGTTCCAACTTCCTTTTATTCTCGATCGTACCTGGATAATTAAAATACCGCGTGTATTTTCCTTTATCCAATCTCTAAACACATTCAAAAACCGGTAAGAAATTTCTGCACCTGAGTTATCACGAAGGCCCGCATCCATCACATCAATGATAGGTTTTGACGGAAGCCACACAGCAGGCAACACATAAGGATAAGTTGCATTCATTCTCAAAGCAGTCAAGAGCCTTAAATTCATCGGCTCCATATTTTTAAAAAAAGTGCCAAAGTCAACGGCATCCGGCCCGGTAATAACTGTTGTGCTGTCTTTAAATGACGGCTGCATCATAAAGCTAATCGGCTGAGTTGAAATCATCATTTTTTTGAAATCGCGCGTGATTGTTGAATTCAGGATCATCAAAGGAATCCTGGCGGATTTTTCATCTTTCTGGTAGAAACCAATTGGTAAATCCAAAAGATATTCTGTATTGAGATTGAGTTTTTCTTCAAAAGCATAGCCGCGGTCTTTTACATAACGGTAATGACTATACGAAAATTTTTCGGATGGAGAAATAAGGTCGCGTGCAATCAGGGAAGAAAAAACAGGGTTCAAAAGGTCTTTAGAAATATTATTCAAATATTTTTTATTTTCAAGATTTATCCTGGCTCCGTTTATCTTTAATCTCCACAACTCACGAAAATAAGCTGCAGCAAGCATTCCACCGGAAGCACCACTCATGAGCATCGTTTTGTTCATAATTTTGCCATCGGTAATACTATCCAGAGCTTGCAAAACATTCATTGAAAAGCTTGCACTTCTTACTCCACCGCCGCTGAAATTAAAAACAATCATTAAAGGCTTATCCTCATGCTGGTTTTGTTTCCAATGATCAAGAATGGTGATCATATTGTTTTTATCAGAATCAATTTTTGCTTTTGTAGTTAAAGATTGCAGGCTTTGAAGTGAATACACGGGCCTTTGCGGATTTGAATAATTCAATCCATAGGCTTTATTTCGCGGATCAATTACATCATACTTATAAAGAATATTCAGGACCGTATAAAGGAGAATAATAAATAGCAAACTCCAGCTTCTTAAAAAATAAGAAAGTGCGCCCATGACAGATATGAGTATGGCAAAAAACAAAAGAATACTTGCCGCTGCCGGCATCTGAAATATTTTATTATCAAGAAAAAAAGCAATGAATAACATGAAAATAAAAGCAAATAGAATAGAAAGCATTGCCGAAAAATGATGACGTTTAAAAATTACGTCTAAAAAATTTTGGCTGTAATGCTTTACCGGCCTTACTTTTTTCACTTTCAACCTAGTACTGAGATAATTTTTTACCGGCAAGCCAAAATCGTCTGCTATAATTTTTTCTTCCTGCGTTTCAGGAATTTTATTTTCATCAATATTCTTTAAAACAGGCGGCAATGTTCTTATAATGGTTCTGTCTGCACCAAAAAAATACAAAAAGGAAATCAAAAGAATAAGCGAAAAACCTCCTGCAAAACCAGCAATCGTGAATAAGAATTGTTTCAAAGGAATTAATTCTTTTACCCGGTCAAAATATAAAGCTTCAAGAAAATACAGGATTAAAAAAGCTACCGGAATGATAGCGTTGTTAACGCAATATTTTAAGAAAGGTTTAGAGCTGGTGGCCAAAAAACGGAATCGACCGCTGTGCAAAATAAATGTAGTAATATTCCAACTCATAATAAATATCCCGGTTGCTACTCCTGTGATAGCAGCACCCGCAGCATTTACATTTCCCAAATATTCCGGCGCAAGAAATAAAGTGTTGGCACCAAATGAACCCATAAAATGGCCGGAAACTGTGAGGAATAATATTAACCAAAGGATTAATAATACCTGTGATTTTCTAAAATGAAGCAGCAGTAACTGAATCGGAAATGAATAATAAAAATTGTGAAAAAACTTTTTCATTATCTGAATATCTGAATTATTTCAACTGCTTTAAAAATACGTTTGTTGCACAATTGCCGGCCTTAAAATATAAAGCATAAAAATTATTGACATTAAAAACAGGATGGCGACCAACTGATGGACCACACCAAACCACACCAGGTAATTTCCATAAGGAGACAAAAGAACTGTGGTAATACCTAATGCGACCTGCAATAAAACCAGGAACAATGGAAGGTATTTTGTTCTTAAAAATAAGGCGCTCCCCCTGATTTTCCGGGCTTTTATCGTCCAGATAATTACAAGAATCAAAAGCGTATAAGCAAAACTGCGGTGGATAAATTGAACGGTTATTTTATTATCCAAAAAATTCTTCCAGCCGGGAGAAAGCTTGTTCATCGAAGAAGGAATCCATTGTCCGTTAATAGTTGGCCACGTTGGCGCAGCAGTAGCAGCATGCAAGCCAGCCATAAAAGCTCCATAGATTAATTGAAAAAAAAGAACGGTCATTATGATCCATGTGATTTTTCTCAGGGGCTTATTAAACGTCTTCATTCTTGATGGAACAGAAATGCTTAATGCAAACCAAAAAGTATAACACAATAAAACCAATGCGGTCATAAAATGAGTAGCAAGTTTTATATGATCGACAAATAACCGGTCAGGTACCAAGCCACTGGCGACCATTATCCAACCTACAGCGCCCTGAATCATTCCGAGCAAAAACAAAATGATAAACGGAATGATCATGTCTTTTTTAAACTGCTTTTTAATAAGGAAATAGAAAAATCCCACCAAAAAAACAAGCCCCATTAACCTTGCCCAATTTCGATGAAACCATTCCCAGAAAAAAATAGATTTAAAATCGCTTAAAGAAAAATCAGCATGAATATGCCTGAACTGATCTGTGCCTTTGTATTTATTAAACTCAGCCATCCATTCCGCATGATTTAATGGAGGCAATGCACCGGTTATCGGGTTCCATTCAGTAATGCTCAATCCTGATTCAGTAAGCCTTGTAATCCCTCCCAGGACAATTTGAATTACCAGCATAAAAACGCCGAGGTAAAGCCATTTGGCAATATTCTTATTTGTTTTTTTCAATACGATCTCAGCCATCTTATTTTGGATTTGTCATTATTGGTTAACTCATTGGATATAAACTCTTCAAAGGTAACCTTCAACCGCTTACGTTTCTCTTTCAGATTGTTGTAAAATTGAATGTTTAAAACTTAATAAGGTATAATAAAAAGTGATTATTATTTTTGAAAAAAAGTCTGAAAATTGCTGCTTCCTTTTTTCCATAATAAATTTATTGAAGCCGGCGTGGATGAAGTTGGCCGCGGATGTTACGCTGGTCCTGTTTACGCTGCCGCTGTTATTCTTCCAAAAAGCTTTTATCATCCGTTATTAAACGATTCAAAGGAACTTACAAAAGAAGAACGAAATATCCTGCGGCCAATTATTGAAAAAGAGTGTTATTCTTTTTCGGTGGCTAGTGTTACCAATGTTGAAATTGATCGCATTAATATTTTGCAGGCTTCTTTCAAAGCAATGCACCTTGCACTAAACAAACTCAAAACTCAGCCCGAACTATTATTAGTTGACGGCAATCGCTTTAAAAAATATAAAAAACTTCCTCATCAATGCATGATAAAAGGTGATGGAATGTATGCGCCAATTGCAGCAGCGAGCGTTCTTGCCAAATGTTACAGGGATGAATACATGGAAACGCTTCACGAAAAACACAGAGTGTATTTATGGAACAAAAATAAAGGCTATGGAACCCGTGAACATCGCACTGCTATTGAAATACACGGCTTATGTCGCTACCATCGCAAAAGCTTTAATATCTGGCCCGACCTTACAAATGAATTAGAAACGCTTATAGAAGATTAAAATAAAATTTTTCTTTTTTTGTCCGTTTACTATCCGGCTTCTTCCCGAATCATCAAAAGTTCCCGCAAAAGAAAAATTCTTGTTTTTTGTTTGCAGAAAAAAGAAACTTAAGCAGCCCATTCTCCCAGCCCTTCCCGAAGAACCACCCAGTGATCAGTTGTGCAATCAACAACCGTTGAAGGAATAATTCCGCCCGTGCCGCCATCAATTATCAGGTCAACCTGGTTGCCAAAAATTTCATTTATTTTTTCAGGGTTTGTAAATTCTTCTATCATTTCTCCGGGAAGAGAAGCGCTTAAGATTGGGTTGCCTAATTCTTCCAGGACAGACTGGCATATAACGTTGTTGGGTACACGCAATCCTATTGTTTCCTTTTTGCTTTTTAAAATTTTAGGAACCTGCTTGCTCGCTGGCAACACAAAAGTGTAGGGGCCAGGAAGACATAACTTAAGCGTGCGGTAAAGCGGAGTATCAATACTTTTAGTGTAATCACTCAAATGGCTAAGGTCGCGGCAAATGAACGAAAGCTGTGATTTTTTTGGATCGATATTTTTTATCCTGCAAATTCTTTCTACTGCTTTCGGATGATTTATGTCGCAACCAAGACCGTAAATTGTATCAGTAGGATAAATAATCACGCCACCATCTTTCAAACAGTCGACAACCTGTTTTATCAGCCGTGGTTGTGGATTTAACGGATGTATTGATAAAAGCATAATCAAAATTTAGAATACAAAGATAATTTTATTTTCATCTTTTGTATGCTGCTTCCGGATGCTGCAATAATAAATTAACTATTGAAGCAATCAACTATTATCTTTTACATTTGCAGCGATTAAAAAGAAATATTCTCTATGGCAATAATTACTCTTGGTTCGATGGCTTTTGATGCAATTGAAACGCCTTTTGGAAAAACGGATAAAATAGTAGGCGGTTCCGGAACGTATGTGGCATATGCAGCAAGCCATTTAACCAATCCGATTCAGCAAATTTCAATTGTCGGAAATGACTTTCCGGAAGAAGAAATGAATGAATTGAAAAAACGTGGTGTAAACCTATTAGGTGTTGAGGTGGTTCCTGATCAAAAATCTTTTTTCTGGAGTGGAAGATATCATCTTGATATGAACACTCGGGACACATTAATTACCGACCTGAATGTACTTGCCAATTTTAATCCAAAGGTGCCGGAAGAATACCAGGGAGCCGAGTATTTAATGTTGGGAAACCTTATGCCCAGCCTGCAATTGAGTGTAATTGAACAGTTGCGTACAAGGCCGGATCTTGTGGTGTTAGATACGATGAATTTTTGGATGGAAACGGCAATGGACGACCTTAAAAAAGTTCTGAAAAAAATCGACGTTTTATTGATAAATGATAGTGAAGCCCGACAACTTAGTGGCGAATATTCTTTGGTAAAATGTGCAAAAGAAATTCTGCAAATGGGTCCGAAATTTTTAATTATAAAGAAGGGCGAACATGGTGCATTATTATTTCATAAGGACAAGGTTTTCTTTGCTCCGGCGTTGCCCCTTGAAGAAGTTTTTGACCCTACCGGCGCGGGCGATGCTTTTGCAGGAGGATTTATCGGCCATATCGACAACACGAAAAATATAAGCTTTGAAAACATGAAAACAGCAATCATAGTCGGATCTGCAATGGCCAGCTTTTGTGTAGAAGAATTTGGCCCGCAACGTTTAAAAGAAATCTCAAAAGAAGATATCAATTTGAGACTGGAAGAATTTGTTCAGCTTGTCAATTTTGATATCTCTCTTGTATGATAATTTTACAAAGCTGTTTTAGTAAATCAATTGATAAATGCTTGAAATAATTGCACTCATTTTTCTTACAAAAGAAATTGGTAAAATTGCTGCAAAGAAAGGCCTTAAGCCAACGAAATGGAAAATATATACCATTATTGCCTGGTTGATTTCGGAAACCATCGGAGTCGTTGTTGGGGTTATGATTTTTGGAGTAGATAATGTTGTGTCAATTATCCTGGTCGGAATTACTTTTGCTATCACCAGTTATTTTATAATAAAAGCACAATTGAATAAATTACCTGACCAGAGTTTTGATGACGACATCAATAATGTGGGGCGTTTTTAAAAATCCAGGAGCAAGGTATAAGCACTGATAAAAAGTATGAAAATTTTTGCAGTGGCAAATATTGTTGGAGGCACAATTGCAATTCCCCACGCACCTCGCGCTGCAGCAATATTGGGAAGAATTGCAGAAGTAGTTTTTCTAAATTCCCGAAAGGAGCATTTATGGAATGAATTTTCTTTAATTTTAAGCAATAAATGAACTTGTTCACGTGCAGTTTTTAAGTAACATCTTTATTTCTGACGACAAACGGAATTTCAGCAAACAACTCCGTAATGTACTTGGTTTCACTCCGCGGCAATTGGATCTTTACCAAATTGCGCTTAGCCACCGCTCTATACGCGAAGGGTCAGATGAAAATAATGAACGGCTGGAATATCTGGGAGATGCGGTGATAAGCACAATTGTAGCAGATTATTTATTTATGCGTTATCCTTATAAAGATGAAGGTTTTTTGACAGAGATGAGAAGTAAAATGGTAAACCGGAATCAGCTAAATGAAATTGCAGTAAAGATTGGTTTGAAAAAAATAACTCTTTATAATCATTTTGATCATTCTTTAAAAATATCGCAGATTTTTGGAAATACCCTTGAAGCGCTTGCAGGCGCTGTTTATTTAGATAAAGGTTACGATCAAACAAAAAAATGGGTTACCGAGAGAATAATAACTCCGCATTTGTTCATGCAGGATTTGGAAAATCTTGATATCAATCAAAAAAATAAATTGTACGGGTGGGCAAATAAAAACGGAAAAGTTTTGGAGTTTGAAACCCTTGATGAAAGTATTGAAAATGGAAGAAGATTGTTTACAATAGGTGCTATGGTAGATGGTGTGCTTATAGCCGAAGCAAAAGCTTTTAATAAAAAAGACGCCAGCCAGATTGCCGCACAGATAGCCATAGAAAAACTCAACCTATCATGAAATTTGGAATTATTGGCAGTGGAAGCTGGGGAACGGCGATTGCGAAAATCTTGACCGATAACAAAAACCAGATCAACTGGTGGATAAGAAGTGACTCTAATATAAATAGTTTTAAAAGCAGGAGACATAATCCTCATTATCTAAGCAGTACTTTTTTTGATACAAAACTCATCAATTTTTCAAGCAGCGCGGAAGAAGTAATTAACAACAGTGATATAATTATTATTGTGATTCCCTCTGCTTTTGTTGCCACCACCTTAAACCCACTTTCAAAAAATATTTTTAAAGGGAAAAAAATTATATCCGCAGTAAAGGGCATTTTACCAGAAAAGAACGTGCTGTTAAATGATTACCTGAAAACCGAATTTGAATTTCAGCTTAAAGATTATTTTACGGTACTTGGTCCTTGCCATGCAGAAGAAGTAGCCGCTGAAAAGCTGTCCTACCTTACATTTACCGGAATAGATGAGAAAACTACTAAAAAGATTTGTTCAGTTTTTAAAACTCCGTATTTAGTTCCAATCTGTAACACAGATATTTTTGGAGTTCAATATGCCGCGGTTCTAAAAAATATTTATGCAATTGGCGCCGGCATTGCACATGGACTTGAATACGGAGATAATTTTTTAAGCGTTCTTATTGCTAACAGCGCCGATGAAATGGCTGGTTTTTTAAGAAAGGTGGGAATTGAAAATGTTGAAGTGGGTTCTATTGAACATCATTCAATTGCAAAGAAAAAAGTTGCACGAACAAACTATGCTGCATCTGTTTACCTGGGGGATTTGCTGGTAACCTGTTATTCTTTGTACAGCCGAAACCGCACTTTTGGAAATATGATCGGCAAAGGCTATTCTGTAAAATCGGCACAATTAGAAATGAGCATGATTGCGGAAGGGTACAACGCAAGTAAATGTATGTTTCTCATTAATAATAAAGTGAAAACTGAAATGCCAATCGCTGAAACCATTTACAGAATTTTATGGAATGAATTACCTGCTCATGAAGGATTCGAGCAAATAGAAAAAGAACTGGTTTAAACACGTTTATAATCTGTCAAATACAATGATTTGAAATTTCCTTAATCTCCCTTTTCTTATCAGCGGTAATTTTTTTTTCCTGCAAAAAGGATTCGTTCATTACAAGTGCCGACGCAAGCTTATATACCAGTAGCGATACCTTATCTTTTGATACGGTATTTACAAGCGTTGGGTCAATTACGGGTTCTTTTAAAATTTTTAATAACAACAATCAAAAGCTTAAAATTTCCTCTGTAGAACTTGCAGGCGGTTCTGGTTCTCCTTTTAAAATAAATGTAGATGGTGTTGCTTCTTCTGAAGTTAATAACGTGGAAATCAACAAAAATGACAGCATTTATGTTTTTGTACAAGTGAATGTAAACCCTTCTTCAGCAACACTTCCGTTTATTTTGCGTGACAGTATTGGAATCAATTATAACGGAAATCTGAAGTGGGTGCAGTTGCAGGCATATGGTCAAAATGCTGTTTTTATAAAAAACAAACTCGTTACCGGCAATGTAACCTGGACCAACACTTTGCCTTATGTTGTTATTGGAGGAATACAGGTAGATTCAAACGCTACTTTAAATATTGAAGCGGGAACAAGAATATTTTTACATGCCGATGCGCCTTTTCTGGTAGATGGAACTTTGATAGTAAGCGGGAACAAAAGACGAACCGGTAACATTTAGCGGTGACCGTTTGGATGAGGATTATAAAGATTTGCCGGCAAGTCATGGCCAGGAATTTATTTCAGAAGTTCAAGTAAAAATAATTCACTCGTTCACACAACGATAAAAAATGCTTACCAGGGAATTGTCGCAACAGGCCTTCCTGACTAATTCAAACGCAAAAGTCAAGCTTTCACAAATGCGCGAATAGAAAATATTTATGAGGCAGGTATTATTGGCAATTAATACAAGCATTTATGCAGATAATTGTTTAATCACTAATTGTGGCAGCAATATAAACTTGCAACGGCGGCGATTATCATTTTATAAATTGTACAGTTGCTTCTTATGGAACCAATTACATTGCCCATACAGCAGCCGGTTTTGCAGCTTTTCAATTATTTTACTGATAACGGCCACAACCAAACTTTGGCTATGAATGCGTTATTTCAAAATTGTATTTTTTGGGGAGATGGCGGAAATGTTGATAATGAAATAGCTATTGACAAACAAGGTACTTCAGCTTTTTCTGCAACATTTGATCATGTATTCTACAAAACGAAAGACGAAATATTCGAATGCAGATTTTAATTTCATCTATAAAAAATGAAGACCCCAGTTTGACAGCATTGATGTTTCCAAAAATATTTTTGATTTTCATTTTATGAATCATCCAAATTCCCCGGCGAGTAAATGCCGGTATTGCAACTCCTTTTCCTTATGATTTGATGATAAAATCCGGGATTCACAACCGGATATCGGTTGTTATGAAAGATGATTTTATCGAAATTAAAAATCAGTCAAATTTATTTGTTTACTACGGAAAATGTTTACTAAAAATGATAATCGTCAATAATCATATCCGCTATAGAAAGTTCTTCTTTTGGTTGAGTAGTTGCCACAGCAATCACTTTCATTCCTGCAGCTTTAGCTGATTTTATCCCAACAACCGCGTCTTCGAATACAAGGCAATTTTTTGGTGAAACATTTAAAAGCGAAGCTGTTTTTAAATAGATTTCCGGATCCGGTTTTCCTTTTTATATATGAGAGGAATTGACAACTTCCTTGAAATATTTTTGATAGGAACTTCTTCAAACATAAAATCGATATTCGGTTGTATCCCTGAAGTAGCAATGGCCATTGGGATATTTTTATTCTTTCAAAATCTGCAAAAAATCAATTAAACCATGAATTGGTTTAATAAATGGTTTATACAATTCACGATACAGCGCTTCTTTTTCCAATGTATATTTAAAATTTCTTCATCAGACATTTCCCTGTTATAAATATATCTGATAACGTCGTTATTGGTTCGCCCATTTATATTCGCATTATATTCTTCTTCTTTAATATCCCGTCCTATTTTTTTCAGATATTCAATCCAGCTCTTTAAATGATAGGAATTATTATCTAATAACGTTCCATCAAGGTCAAAAAACACAGCTTTGGTATCGAATCTTTTCAATATATTTTCTATCCGGCTTTGCAAAGCATTATCCATTAATCGTTCGTTTTTTAGCGGCGAAGTTCGGATAATTGTCACTGAATCTTTACTACATATATTTTTTTGAATCACTACCTTTATTAAAAAAAGTCATGAAAAAGATAATTTTTGCAGCAATTCCTTTTCTTCTTTTATCCTTTATTATTCCAGCTCATACTTCTCGCGTTCTAAAAGAAACTTCAATTTATCAGTTTAAAGTGCCGGGCCTGATTGGAGGAACCATAGACTTTTCTAAATTTAAGGGTAAGAAAATTTTGGTGGTTAACACCGCTTCAAAATGTGGTAATACTCCTCAATATGACGACCTGGAAGCTTTATATAAAAAATATAAAGACAAGTTGGTAATCGTAGGTTTCCCTGCCAACAATTTTGGTGGCCAGGAACCTGGCACTAACAGCGAAATAGCAGAGTTTTGCAAAAAAAATTATGGCGTTACTTTTCCAATGGCAGAAAAGGTTTCTGTAAAAGGAAATGACATGGCGCCAATTTATAAGTATATAGTGGCTTTGGCAGAAAAGAACGGCTTTTCAGATCCAATTAAATGGAACTTTACTAAATTTCTTTTTGATGAAGATGGAAATTTTCTTACCGTTTTCTTCAACAGGGATAGATTGATACCTGATAATCCTGATCCAAAGGGAAAAGAAGCTTATCAAACTTTAATGAAATACTTAGGTAAATCTTAACCCTAACTTTTACCAGCGTTTCATTTTTGAATTAAAACTTCTCTTGCTGTTAATTTCACGGAAGTTTATCTTCCGACCGGTTTAATTCTTTCTTTTTATGCAGTTTGATAAAATAATAGCACAGGAACAAGTAAAACATAAATTAAAAGAACTTGTTCAAAAAAACCGGCTTTCCCACGCTCTTTTATTTCTTGGAAAAGAAGGTAGTGGTGCTTTGCCTTTGGCAATTGCATTTGCTCAATATATTCTTTGTGAAAAAGCGAATTCAAACACTTCTGCCAAAAGTGAAGGAGCTCTTTTTGGCGAAGAAGAAATTTCTCCAACAGAAAATTTTTGGGAAGATAGTTGCGGTAAATGTTCTTCATGCATCAAAGTAAACCGCTTGGTGCATGCTGATTTGCATTTTTCATATCCTTCTTTGAAAAGGGACAGCCGCCATGACCGGGTTCTAAGTACCGATTACGTGGAGGAATGGAGAGAATTCATCCAACAGTTTCCCTACAATAACGTTACCGATTGGATCAATTTTTTAAAGGAAAACTCCAGGTCCAAGATTGAGAGTCCGGTAAATAAGCAAGGAAATATTTCTGCTTTCGAATGTGATGATATTCTGCATAAATTAAGCTTAAAATCCTTTGAGAATAATTATAAGATATTGATAATGTGGATGCCGGAATATCTTCGAAAAGAAGGAAATAAATTACTCAAACTGATCGAAGAGCCGCCGGAAAATACACTTTTTATTTTTGTAGCAGAAGATGAAGATGCCATTTTACCCACGATACTTTCCAGGACACAACTAATAAAAATTCCTTCTCTATCTAATGAGGAAGTAAAAAACGCGCTTATAAATACTTATAACACCGATCCGGAAAAAGCATCTCAAATCGCTGGTATTGCAGAAGGAAATTTTAGGGAAGCCTTGCAATTGTTACAAAATCCTGAAGAAGATTTGCAGGCACAGGTACGTGAATGGTTGAATATTATTTTAAAAAACAGCGTTAGTTCACAAATAAAATGGGTAGACGAAATAAGCAGAATAGGGCGAGAAAAGCAAAAGACCTTCTTAAAATATTTTATTCATTTACTTGAACAAGCATTAAGAACAACTTTTTTGCCGGAGCATTTCTCAAATATGATTTCTGAAAAAGACCTTGATTTTTCTGAGAGGATAAATAAAATGTGTTCACTAGAAGCGCAAGAAGCAATGGTAGAAGAACTTGAAAAAGCGGTTTATTACGTTGAACGAAATGCGCACGCAAAAATGTTATTTCATTCGCTCACTATCCGCTTTTTTCACATTATTAAGGATAATTCGCTAATTTTGATTAATTGATTGAAAGGTTCGCTTGAGGCACTTTTAAACCCTTTTTAAAAGATTTTAATGTGTAATCAAAATTATAAGTAACTGATTTTAAACCTTTTATTAAAAAAAGCTCTTTTACCATCAGATTTTTCTATTTTCATAAAATGAATTAAATAAAACAATTGCATCATTGCCTCTGATTTGAATCCTTTCTTTTATTATTTTAACTTACTTTTTTAACTATTAATATGGGATGTACGACTTGTGGAACCGGTAAACCTAATGGCTGTAAAAGCAACGGGGGATGTAGTTCTGGCGGGTGCAATCGCTTAAATGTGCACGACTGGCTTTCAAATTTGCCTTTGGATGATATAGAAAGTTCGTGTAAAATTGTCGAGGTTTCGTTTAACCAGGGAAGCCGGATAGACTTTTATAGAAATAATACGCTTAATTTTTTTACAAAAGGAGATATTGTTTCAGTTGAGGGTATCAGTGGTTTTGATGTTGGTACCGTAAATCTTACCGGAGAATTGGTTCGGATTCAGTTGAAAAAGAAAAGAACTGACGAAAACACTGCTGATTTTAAAAGAATATTACGTTTGGCAACAGATAATGACATTGCAAAGTGGAAAGAAACCAAAGCAAGAGAACGCCAGGTTCTGGTCAGAAGCAGGGCTATTGCGCGGCAGTTGAATCTGGATCTTAAAATGACTGAAGTGGAAATTCAGGCTGATGCAAGAAAAGCTACGTTTTTTTATATAGCTGACGAAAGAGTAGATTTTAGGGAATTGATACGTCTTTATGCCAATGAATTTAAGGTGAAAGTAGAAATGAAGCAGATTGGTGCCCGACAAGAGGCAGGAAAAGTTGGCGGTATTGGTAGTTGTGGGCGTGAGCTTTGTTGCAGCACTTGGTTAACAGATTTTAAAAGTGTTAATACAAATGCAGCTCGTTATCAGAACCTTAGTATCAATCAAACAAAATTAAGTGGGCAATGTGGAAGGCTAAAGTGCTGTTTAAATTATGAACTGGATACTTATCTTGATGCGTTACAATATTTTCCTGATGATGCGGATGTAATTGAGGTAGCCAAAGGCCGCGCTTTTTTGGTAAAAAAAGATATTTTTCGCAATCTAATGTGGTATTCTATGCCGGACAGTACCAAACATTATCCCCTTTCAATTGAAACTGTAAAGAAAATTAAAGATCAAAACAAACAGGGAATCAAGCCAGCCGCCTTAGAAACAGTGGAAATTAGAAATGAAAAACCAAAAGAAGTAGAACCTGAATTTGTAGATGTTGTCGGACAGATAACTTTAAAAGCTTTAGAAAAAAACAGTCGTAAAAGAAGAACGTGGTGACAGAAAAAACACAAGTAACATAATAAAAACCGTTCCAAAAATAATGCACCTCAAAAAAGCCAGCAAAAACAAACTGATAATCCTAATAAGAAGCGAACAAACAACAGATAAGAATTCAAGGAACCGATAACACTCCAAAAAAGTAATTTTATTTTGAAAAGAAATAAAAATTGCGAATTTCTTTGTTAACTTATGAACTATAGTATTGTTGGTTTTCAATTTCTTCTTTTACAATATCGGGAACAAAATAGCGAATTGATTTTTTTTGCCGAATCATTTTACGGATCTCTGTACTTGAAATCTCAAGTAAAGGGGCTTTCAATATAATTCTCCGTTCATTTAACATTTCAGGTTTTACTTTAAAGCCAGGTCTCTGGTAAATGTAAAATGAATAATTTCTCAATAAATAATCCGAATTTTTCCATTTTTCAATATTTTGAAAACTATCACTTCCCAAAATAATGGAAAATGTATGTTGAGGGTATTTTTCATTCAGATAAAGAAGCGTTTCACTCGTATAAGAAGGCTTAGGAAGTTTAAATTCAATATTTGAAGATCGCATTTTCTTTTCTCCTTCGATTGCAAGGTCAATCAAATGCTTTCTGTGGTTCTCATTGATCAATGACTGTTGGGCTTTGAAAGGACTTTGAGGAGAAACGACAAACCAAATTCTATCTAAAGGCGTATAATTTGCAATAAAATTTGCAATGATAAAATGGCCGTTATGAACCGGGTTAAAAGATCCAAAATACAATCCGATATTCATTGTGAATTTCAAGTATTATAATAAGATCAACAAAAATTTGCTCAGCCTCATCCAATCTCAGACTCAATGAATATCCTGCATACCAATACATAGATCGGGTCTCCAAGAGGCGCTTTTTTCCACACAGTGATTTCTTCCTCAGGCAGACAGCCCATCTCCATTAATTTTAATACTATTTCATGATTTTCAAAGGACTTAATTTTTACTTTTGTACCGGTTTTTACTTCTGATAACTTCATTAGCTCTTAATATTTCTTCAAGTTCTTGTCAAATTTCATTCTTTTTGGGCACAATCACTTTTAATAATCACAATATCAAATTCAATTTAAAAGACAAGCTTAAGCTAAAAGCGTTTCTTGCGCGTGTTTTTGCCGAAGAAGATGTGAGCTTTAAATCTATTTCATATATTTTTTGCTCAGATGAATTTTTGTTAAAATTAAACCAAGAATACCTCAAACATAATACGCTTACCGATATTTTAACCTTTTCGCTCGGTAATTCCTCATTAGATATTGTTTCCGAAATTTATATAAGTATTGAAAGGGTAACAGAAAATGCCAAAAAACTAAAAGTTGCTTTTAGTGTAGAACTCTCCAGAGTAATGATCCATGGAATTCTGCATCTTTGTGGATATTCCGATCAAACAAAGGAGGAAAAGGCGGAAATGCGTAAAAAAGAAGATCATTACCTTTCCTTATTAATAGTTCCACGTGAAACATCGATTTTACTTTTGTTTCACGTGAAACAATTTTCAATAAAATATTCCATTTCGGTACTTTTGCACAATGTTTCAGGAATACGATGTTATTGTTGTCGGAGCAGGACATGCAGGTTGCGAAGCCGCTGCGGCTGCTGCAAATCTGGGTAGTAGGGTTCTTCTTATAACCATGAATATGCAGAATATGGCCCAAATGAGTTGTAATCCTGCCATGGGTGGTATTGCAAAAGGACAAATTGTTCGAGAGATTGATGCCTTAGGAGGCTATTCCGGAATTGTTTCAGATAAAAGTATGATTCAGTTCCGGATGCTAAACCGTAGTAAAGGTCCTGCCATGTGGAGTCCACGTACACAAAATGATCGTATGCTGTTTTCAAGTACATGGAGAAATCTTCTTGAAAAAACACCAAATCTAGATTTTTACCAGGATTCAGTAGTTGGTTTGCTAAAAACCGACGCCGAAATACGAGGAGTGAAAACTGCACAAGGGCATTCTATTTATTCTAAAGCGGTTGTCCTTACTAATGGTACCTTCTTAAATGGTATTATTCATATCGGCGATAAGCAGTCAAAAGGTGGACGAATGGCTGAACGGGCTTCAGAAGGAATAACAGAACAATTGGTTAAATGGGGGTTTGAAAGTGCGCGTCTTAAAACAGGAACACCTCCGAGAATCGACGGAAGAAGCCTTGATTATTCAAAAATGGAAGAACAGAAAGGAGATGATATAATTACAGGTTTTTCCTTTCTTGATACTCAAAAGCCTAAAGAACAAAAAAGTTGTTGGATAACTTATACAAATACTGAAGTACATGATATTCTTAAGTCCGGATTCCATGAAAGCCCTATGTTCCAGGGAAGAATAAAAGGAACCGGACCCAGATATTGCCCAAGCATTGAAGATAAAATCAATCGCTTTGCTGAAAGAGAACGCCACCAGTTATTTGTTGAGCCGGAAGGGCTTGAAACAATTGAGATTTACCTGAATGGGTTTTCGTCCTCTTTATCGGAAGAAACACAATACAAAGCACTCAAAAAAATCCCTGGTTTAGAAAATTGCAAAATGTTTAGGCCAGGTTATGCGATAGAATACGATTATTTTCCTCCAACCCAGCTTAAAATAAACCTGGAAACCAAGTTGGTAAAAAATCTTTTTTTTGCAGGACAAATAAATGGAACAACAGGGTATGAGGAAGCTGCCTGCCAAGGCATTATGGCCGGTATCAATGCACACCAAAACATTCATAACCTGAAACCATTTACACTCAAGAGAAACGAAGCCTACATTGGGGTTTTAATTGATGATTTAATAAACAAAGGCACAGATGAGCCTTATAGAATGTTCACAAGCAGAGCAGAATACAGAACCTTATTAAGGCAGGACAATGCAGACCTTCGTTTGACGGAAAGAAGCTTTAGAATAGGCTTGGCAACCCAGGAAAGAATGATAAAAGTGATAGAAAAGAAAAAAGAAATTGAAGAAATTGTGGCATCTCTTGAAAATCTAAAGTTTGAACCTGAGGAAGTAAACAAATACCTGGAAAAGAATTCCTCGGCGTTAACGCAACAAAAAGTAAAGGCAGCGCAGATCTTGCTAAGACCTCAAGCCACTTTGCAAAGTATGATTAAGGGTATTCCTTCTATCCAGGATAAACTTCAGTCCTTTTCAACTGATGCACTTGAACAAGCAGAAATTCAAATTAAGTACCAGGTGTATATTGACAAAGAAGAAGAAATGGTAAAAAAAATGCGTTTACTGGAAGAACAGATCATTCCAGACAGCTTTAATTATGAAAATGTTGCTTCGTTATCAAATGAGGCCAGGCAAAAGTTTAAGAAAATAAAACCTCAAACTCTTGGGCAAGCCAGCAGAATAAGTGGAGTAAATCCCAGTGATGTTCAGATTCTGATGGTTTATATGGGCCGCTAATTGCGTTTATGCATAACCGTTATAAAGTAAAATATGGAAATAAAATTATCGCCTGACACCAGCAAAACAGACGTCTTCGGATCAGTAAAAAAGTATCTTGCCCAAAAAGGATTTACCATCATCAATTCAGACGAAAGCCGTCCCTGGGGCGGATTTTTTGTTATTGATGAAGATCAGTCTCAAAAGTTTATTGACTTTTTCTTTTCAGAAGTTGACGATTCAAAAAAACAAAGCAGCGGCAAAATCAGTCCCAAAATTTTGATTGTAGAAAAGGAAAAACGTTTAAGCTGGCAATATCATCATCGACGTGCAGAATTATGGAAAGTAATAGGCGGCAGTGTTGGCGTCATTCAAAGTGAAACTGATCACCAAGCAGATTTAAAAACAAAAGAAGTAAACGACGTTATCACTTTAAAGCAGGGAGAACGTCACCGGCTAATCGGTCTCGACACCTGGGGAGTTGTTGCAGAGATATGGCAACATACCGATAGTGAAAATCCTAGTGATGAAAATGATATTATACGGGTACAGGACGATTTTGGAAGATAGACTTCAGTGTTATTTTACTTTATGCTTTAATTTTAAAAAACGCTTCTCGATAAGATTCCACGACAACACTGCTAATGGTAACACTGTACAAAACGTCAACAGGAAAATGAGATAGGGATTTACAATCCCTTCCTGAATAAGAATTTGTTGTACAGGAAATGAAAAAACGTAGGTACCATAAGTGAAGTCTCCATATTTCCCGGCATAATTTGTTTTTCCTTTAATTTTTGCCACGGCATTAATAAGTAAAGGAAGCGCGATGAAATACAAAATATCCATTTTAGGAAATAATATTCCTGCCAGGAAGATAATGAGTGAGCAAATAATTGTCAAAGAAATATTTTTTTTAAATCTGAAATTTAGCAGGTATAGTGCAGCAGAATTAAGAAACAGTAAAGCATAAAAGAACGCAACGTTTGAAAAATACGGGAGCATTTCTCCATAAAAAAAATACCGGTTAACGAGGTAGAAAAGGTTAAGTAAAACAATCAGAAAAATAAAATAGAATGATTTGTCTTTTCGGTACAAGAAAACAACCGTCATCAGGAGATACATTCTTTCTTCGACAATTAAAGTCCATAAAGATCCATTTACGCCCTTGTCTGCCAAGCCATGAACAAAAACCCCAGGCAAAGTAAATTGAATTCCAAAAACAGGAAGAATATTTCTGAAATAGCTGTATGTCTGGCCGTTTAAAAAATATTCTTTAAGAGATAAACTGGTAAAAATCGGACCCAGAAAAAAAATTGTAAAAAAGCACGTTATGATTAATAATGGCTGGATACGAAGTAGTCTTTTCCACAGGTAATTAGCCAAAGTGGGAGATTTAAAAGCACTTTTTGCAATCAAATATCCGCTAATACAGAAGAAAATGCTTAGTCCAATAAATGAAAAATTGATTCTGCTATGGGAAAGACAAACAAGTGGCTCCTGATCTTGCTTTCCCACAAGAGCAAAAGAATGGTAAAAGATAATGCATGTGGCTGCAAAAATTCTTAGAAAATCGTAGTTGTTTTGGAACCTTTCCTTTATATGCATTTATATTAATTTCCGGGAGGAAAAGTAGCTTATTTTTTGAAAAGGGCATAAAATAAAAAACCCCCAATAAAGAGGGTTTGTGGTGTGGGGCGGGATCGAACCGCCGACACAAGGATTTTCAGTCCTTTGCTCTACCGACTGAGCTACCGCACCAAATGGGCGGCAAAAATAGAATTATTCGTTTAAAATAAAAATTCCTTTTCGCCTTTTTTTAATTTCCATATTCACACAAAAATTTTATTCTAACGATTTTTAATTGTTCTAAAGAATAATTGCCATCAGAAAGTTCTTCTTTAGCAATTTCAAGGCTCGAAGTTTCACAGCCTTTAAAATAATCAATGATCTCTTCCTCTTCGTATTCCTCCATCAAGTCTTCAATGGCATAATCAAGATTAAGTTTTGTACCACTCGCCACAATTGTTTCCATTTCTTCCAAAAGCTCCGGAAGTTGCAGCGTGCGGTTCTTTGCTATTGTTTCAAGAGGCATTTTTTTATCTACGTTTTGAATAATAAAAATCTTGTTATTATTCTTGTTCACTACGCTTTTCATTACAAAATCATCAGGCTTTTCAATATCATTTTCCTCTACATATTGGGCAATAAGATTAACGAAAGGTTTACCAAACTTCATCGCTTTACCAATACTTACCCCCTGGCATTTTTCCAATTCCTTTAAAGTTGTCGGGTAAAGTGTAGCCATATCTATCAGGCTATTTTCGAGGAATATTACGAATGGTGGTAAGTTGCGCTTTTTTGCCTCCTGTTGCCGTAAATCTTTTAAAAGTTGTACCAGTTTTTCATCAGCAGCTCCGGCTTCACCTGCATCTCCGTTATCTTCATCTTCATCCTGGTCTGTTTCATAAATATGATTTAATGCAATTTTAAACGAGGAAGATTTTTTCAAGAATGATTCACCCGCCTTTGTTAGTTTCAAAACTCCATAATCTTCAATATCCTTTTGAATCAGGTTTTCTAAAAGCATTTGACGAATTAAGGAATTCCAAAAATGCTCATCTTTTTCTTTTCCTGAACCGAAAACCGGTTTTTCTTCATGCCGGTACATTTTTATCTGTGGATTTAGTTTCCCGATGATTACAGGAATCATATAAGTAATTGGAAATCTTTCTTCAAGCGCCTTAATTGCTTTTAATGCTATTAACGCTTCCGATTTCGCCTCAACAAATTCTTTCATGATAACCTGCAAGAATTGCGGTTCGATTGAGGTCGTGAAATATGGCAGATACCGGCAGCGGCAATACTACTGGTGCAAGTCCTGCTGTCGCAAATTCGCTCTCGAGAGGACCGGGTTCCATATGAAAACCCCCGCTGATCAGATCAGCCGCTGTCTGAATCTATATTTCTGCGGTGTAGGTCACTGAAATCAGAAGTATCTTGGGGGCCGAGTGCGGACATTCGCCGGCCAAAGGACCGTCTTCCAGTGGATCGATAAATATTCGGACTTGGCTGTCGCCGCAGGCCGGGACTGCGGGACCTTGAATACCGGTGATACCTGGATAGCGGACAAGACCATGATACGCATCGCGGGGCAAAAGGTCTGGATATTCGACATCCAGGATGAAAAGACCCGTTACTTGCTGGCCACCCGGATAATGCCTTCACGCTCAGCCCGGGAAACCCGCATCTTTCTACAGGAGGCTTATCAAAAAGCAGGAAAAACTCCGGCCGCGATCATCACCGACAGCTACATTTCCTACCTGATAGAGAGCGAAAACGGGTCCGGGGCTGATGCCTGGCAAGTCCCGGTCAACACCTTCAGCCTGGAAACCGATGCGCGGCGCATCGATCTTTTTCACGCCACGCTTAAAGACAGGACCACTGTCTTGAAGCGGCTGAAAAGCCTGGAATCAGCCAACCGGTTCGCCGCCGGCTGGCTGGCCTATTACAATTTCTTGAGGGCCAATGAACCCCTGGGCGGCGATACGGCAGAACCGGCCGGCCTATCCCTGCCTTGCAGGTGCTGGGAGGACATCATCAACCGCAGGCGCTCACTTTAGGGTTTTTAATACCCTCAAGGTTATCTTATCCTAAAAACCTTTAAAATCCCTCTCAATCTCCCTTTTATGAAAGAGAGAGGCTGGCTGTGCGACTATATGACTTCGGCCTCCTTGAGTTTGGTGATGTCGTCCCAGCTATAACCGAGCACATCCTGCAGCACCTCCTCGGTCTGTTGTCCGAATTCAGGCGCCCAGCCCCTGGCGGAAGCCGGGTATCACTCAAATTGACCGCTGTGCCCACCACGTTGATCGGGCCCAGGGTCGGATGCTGGACAGTGGTCACATATTCATTGGCCCGCACCTGGGGATCATCGGCCAGCTCTGTTAATTTGAGGATCGGGCTGAAGGCCAGTCCCCCGCCCTTGGTTTCAAGCAGCTTGACCCACTCATCGCGGGGCTTGGTCTTGAACACATTTTCGATCGTGGCGGTGAGCTCACGGAAGTTTTTCTTTCTCTCCACTACCGTGACAAACCTTTCATCCTTTTCCAGGTCCAGGATTCCCGGGCATCGCAGAAATTGTGCCAGAAACGGTCGGTTTGAGACTCGGAAAGGACTATCCATTTGCCGTCGGAGCATTCATAATGATTGGCCATGGGATTTTTTAACCCGGACCGGGAGGACTTCATCGTCCGCCCTTTCAGTGTAGCTGTATTAACGCCATATGCCTGAAGATGTATTCCGGCGCCCAGCAGCGAGACATCCACCTGTTGTCCGACCCCCTGCCTGTCCCTGGCGATCAGGGCGGCCAATCCGCCGTAGGCCAGAAGTTCCCGGTCATCTGATCGAAGATAATGCCGCCCATCTGCGAAGGAACACCCTCGGATTCACCTACGGAATACATCATACCCGAGCGCGCCTGGGCGATGGTGTCGAAAGCCCTTTTCTGGCTTTCAGGACCCTGCGTGCCGTAACCGGTAGCCAGGGCATAAACACAGTTTGGGATTAAATTTTTTGAGACTCTCATAATCAATGCCCAGCTTGGCGATGGCCGACTGAGAATAGTTGGTTAAAAAGACATCGGATACCTTGACCAGTTGGTGCAGTATCTCCATCCCTTTTTGTTTATCCAGGTCGAGAGTGAGGCTTTTCTTGTGCCGGTTGGCTGTCTCGAACAGGACGTTAATACCTGCCTTGGCGGCAGTGGACTGGCCGAAGATTTCAGCCACGCCTCTGGCAGGGTCTCCTTTTACCCTGTCTTCCACCTTGATTACCTCGGCCCCCAGGTCGCCCAGCATATAGCCGGCGGTTGAAGCACTGAGATAACCGTCGCATTCCAGGATACGAATTCCATCCAGAGGTCCTTTCATCGCTTCACTCCTTTAAGGTAGACAATAATATAATTATGATAATGTTTTATTTTTCAACTCTAGTATTATAGCGTACCGATTGTCAATATTCTTATAAGTGGACCGACCCCCGCCACGACATCGCTGGCTAAGACCGGTTAGCCCAATCCGGGAAGACCGGGGGCGGTGCTGGGGTTGAAGAGGCAAGGTCGATCAATGACCCGGACACGGAAGATGCCTCGCGGGCTGCGGACGAGATAGAAAAGACGGCAATTTAACAACGAGGGCGGGCCGAACAAATCGGCCCGCCCTTGCTGATGTTTGTTTTGGAACGGACTATTCCGCACCAGGAAATCTACTTCTTTTTGGTCTCCGCCTTCTCAAGGACCTGGTCGATCAGGCCGTATTCGATAGCCTGTGTCGGGTTCAGATAGTAATCCCGGTCGGTATCATGCTGAATTTTTTCCATAGTCTGACCGGTGTGCTTGGTCAATATATTGCGAATAATATCGTCCAGCCGCATAACCTCTTTGGCGGCGATCACGATATCGGCAGCCTGACCCTGCGCTCCGCCCAGTACCTGGTGCATATGAATTGTAGAATGGGGCAAGGCATAGCGTTTGCCTTTGGCGCCCGCTGTCAGAAGAATAGTAGCCATACTGGCAGCCATGCCCAGACAAATAGTGGACACCTCAGGACGGATCAACTGCATGGTATCATAAATTGCCAGTCCGGCTGTAACTACACCGCCCGGGGAATGAATATAGAGACTGATATCTTTATCCGGGTCTTCTCTATCCAGATATAAAAGCTGTGAGATAACTATATTAGCTACCTGATCATTAATAGGCATATTTAACATCACGATACGTTCCCTCAGCAAGCAGAGAATAGATATCAAAAGCTCGCTCACTCCCTCGTGTCCCAGTTTCCACAACCATCGGGATAACGTTCTTTGGATCCATCATTCCTTAACCTCCTTCGGCTTCGATTTAGTGTGTTTCAGTATTTTCAGTCTTGTCGTCTGATCTCTGTCTGGTCTCAGCGCTTTTCCTCTTCTTTTCTTCAGCCGCAGCTTCAGATTTAGCCTCCGTTCGTCAGACCGGGAGTACCTGTTGGCTATTTCAGCCAGTCTATCTACGGTTTTCCGGGTCGCTATAGCGGACGCAATATTAGCCTGAGATTGAGGCGAGCTAAGGAGCTGTATAAACTGTTCTTTCCTTTCATCGGTAATACCTTTGATCATATTCTCAATTTCATTCTTGAAATCGGATTCATCGATCTGGATATTTTCGGTCCTGGCGACCTCGGTTAATACCAGCGACTGTTTGACACTCCGCATAGCCACGGGACGTAATTCATCGCGAAACTGCTCCGGTGTTTTGTTCATGCTCTGCAGATATTCATCCATGCCTTTTTCATCCATCTGACAACGCCGCATTTCCTGGCGGATAAGATTATCTATTTCTTCTTCTACCATCACCGGCGGATATTCCGCCTCCGACTAGGCGACTACTTCATCTATAACCTTCTGCTGAAAATCTTTTTTCGCCTTTTCTTCAGAGGATTGTTTTAAGCTCTCGATAACCTTGTTCCTCATATCTTCAACTGTCTTGAAATCAGGATTAACCTGACTGCGCAAATCATCATTAATTTCAGGCAGCTTTTCCTGCTTAATTTCCTTAACAGTAACCTTAAAGGAAGCTTCTTTACCCGGCTAATTCGGCACGGGCATAGTCTTCCGGGAAACTCAGTTTGAATTCCTTTGTTTCCCCGACTTTTCATGCCGATAAGTTCCTCGGCAAAACCTTTCATCGGGAATTCGGATTCCTTGATTACTTCAAATTCGGCATCTTTCTGGTTGATATAAGGCTGAGCGCCTACACTGCTCTCAATATCCAGTGATAACCATGTCCTGGCCGTTTACCTGCCTATCAACCGGTTCCCAGACGGAATGCTGGTGGCGCAGGTGTTCTATAGCGTTATTAATATCCTCTTCTTTTAATTCTATACTTTCCGGAGAAATTTTTATTTGATGATAATCACCGAGCTTAACTGTCGGCTCCAGCGGTATCACCATTTTATAAGTTACCGGCTCCATTTTTTCCAGGTTGTATTTCCGGTCGGGCAATAGGTTTTAGTTCTTGCTCTTTGACCGCTTTTTCATAGGCATCCGGAGCCATATGCTCAACGGCTTCTTCCATCAAAGCCGCTTTCCCCAGAAATTGTTCCAGAATAGGACGGGGGCTTTACCTTTGCGGAAACCCGGAATATTGGCTTTTTTCACCAGGCGATTATAGGCTTGTTTAAGCCTTCGTCGACCTCAGCCGGCTCCATTTCCATTGTCAGATAGGCCTGACGGCCTCGATTTTATCTTTAGTTATTTTCACACTTCCTCCCGCATTATCAAATGTAATTCATCTATTTGTTTCTGACTGACTGGAGCCGGAGCATCCAGCATCATATCATAAGCATTCTGATTTTTCGGGAAAGCGATCACATCTCTGATGGTCGCTTCTCCCTGCAAAATCATCACAAAGCGGTCCATTCCCAGTGCCACCCCACCATGAGGAGGAGCGCCGTATTCGAAAGCTTCCAGCAGATGCCCGAAAAGCTGGTTCATGGTTTCATCCGTGAATGTCCCAGCAGCCGGAAAATCCGCCGCTGAAGTTCACTATTATGGATACGAATACTGCCGCCGCCAAGTTCATAGCCATTGCAAACAAAATCATAGTGCGCGGCCGTGGACTTTTTCCGGTGCATTATCCAGCAAATGGAAATCATCTTCCCTGGCTGAGTAAACGGATGATGCATGGCTTCCCAGCGATTTTCTTCTTTATTCCAGTTTAACAGAGGGAAGTCTACGATAAAAGCAAATTTTAATTCATTAGGATCAATTAGATTCAAGCGGCGGCCCATGTCTTTGCGCAATTCACCCAGCACCGAGCTGACCGTATCCGTCTTTCCGGCCACTATGAGCAGAAGGTCGCCCATACTGGCGCCTAGTCGCTCGGCCATCTGCTTAACCTGATCGAGGGTAAGGAACTTGGCGGCCCTGGACTTGACCATTTCCATAGTCAAATCGTCCAGATTTCCGGGCCATTCCCAGGGAAATGGTCAGCAGCCCTGAGCCCCCAGCTTTTGAACCAGCGAATTCAGTTCATCCAATTGGCTGCGGGTATAGTGCGCAGCAGCCCGGAGCACAGATGCCTTTCACTTTGCCGCCATCGTTGACCACTGTTTTAAAAACGCCAAATTCAGTCTGGACGGCAATATCCGAAATGTCGCCTATCTCCAGCCCAAAGCGCAAATCCGGTTTATCCGAGCCGTACTTCTCCATAGCTTCGGCAAAGGGAAGACGCGAGAAAAGGTTTATTGAACTTCAGTTCCGGCTTGATCTTCTCAATCATAGAGGTGAAAAGCTCTTCCAGCAGATTCAGAATATCCTCTTCCTCAATGAAGCTCATCTCGATATCCAGCTGAGTAAACTCCGGCTGGCGGTCAGACCGTGAATCTTCATCCCTGAAGCATTTGGCGATCTGAAAATATTTCTCGATGCCGCCACCATCAGCAGTTGTTTGAGCTGCTGGGGGGATTGGGGTAAAGCATAAAACTTGTTCGGATATAAGCGGCTGGGGACCAGATAGTCCCGGGCGCCTTCCGGGGTGCTTTTGATCAAAATCGGGTGTCTCAACCTCGATGAAACTCCTTATCATACAGGAACTCCCGCATGAATTTGATGACCTCATGCCGCAGGATGATGATTATTCTTCATTCTTTCCCGCCGCAGGTCCAGATAGCGGTATTTCAACCTTACATTCTCGTTTACATCGATATCTTCATTGATATAGAAGGGGGGCGTTTTGGCGGTGTTAAGAATAACAGCATTATCTACCAGGATTTCTATTTCTCCGGTGGTCAGATTGGTGTTTTCGGTCCCTGCGGGACGCGGAGACACTGTCCCGTCACCTGCACCACGAATTCACTGCGCAATTGACTGGCAATTTCGTGGCTGAATTTGGAAGTTTCCGGATTAAATACAACCTGGACAACTCCCGACCGGTCTCTCAGGTCAATAAATATTAACTGCCCGTGGTCCCGCCGGCGGTCAACCCAACCGGCCAGCTTTACTTTTTGTCCGATATTTTGTTTACTCAGTTCTGCGCAATTATTAGTTTTGAGCAAAAAAAATGGCCTCCTGTACCGGCGATTAGGAAACAAGACCCTAACTGATTATATCGTATTATGGCAAATGCTTCAACCGGACCTCGGTTAACCGCCTGACAAAGGCCCGGCTGAGATGGCCGCGGGGCCGTATCAGACAGCCTTTCTCCTCGAAGGACGCCCGCCTGCGCCCCGCGCCCCAGCTCCTGAAACCGATCGCCGCAATGAAGGCTAAAGCGGAGATCGTGCCCCAGACGTAAAGAGGATGAGTGGGGAAAGCATCCAGTAAAACGCCCCCCAGCAAAGGGCCCAGCCAGAGATCCCAAAGTCTCGCTCAGGCCGGCAAAAGCCATATATAGCGTCCTCTCCACAGCTCACTGGCCATTTCACCCACCACGGCGGAAGTTGTGGGTGCAAAGACAATCTCGCCCGCGGTGACCAGGGCTATGGCCGCTATCGCCAGCGGATATCCACCCACCCAGCTCATGGTCAGGTAACCCACACCGTAAAGCAGGGCTCCAAGAATCAATGACACGTACATTGGCCGCCGTCTCAGGACCATGGTCAAAGGATACTGGAAGATCACTATTATAAGGCCGTTCAGAGTCAGAAGAAAGCCGAATTGAGTTGTGCTGAAACCCGCATAGCTGACTGTATAGACTGAAAGTGTCGTGCCAATTGTCCCATCACCAGGAAGACCAGCAGGCTCAGGAGAGTAAAAATCAGGAGATTCTTATCTTTGCCGGCTGAAACCACGCTGGCGATGCTGACCTTGGAAAGTGTATGTGCATAGGACTCACGGAAAGAAAAAAATACAAAGACCAGGGCCAGGAGAGTGATTATCCCGGCCAGCCCGAAAAGCCAGGCATAGGTAAGAGAGGCGGCCATGAACCGCCAATGGCCGGCCCGGCGGCAAATCCCAGGTTTCCGCCAATGCGCAGCAGGCCGTAGGTCTCCGTGAGACGGTCCTGCGGCGCCAGGTCGACCACGATGGCCTGGATAGCCGGACGCTGCATCATCAGGACCGAACGAACAGAGTGAATGCGGCGGCGATGACGGCGACCGGAGATGCGGAACCGATCAGGAAAGCCATGCCTGTAAACATCACGAAGCTGCCGACAAGGGTGACCATCAGTAATGGACGCCTTTCGAACCTGTCCGCGATAGATCCCGCAAGGAGCTGGGCCGCGGCAGAGCAGATACCTGCAATCAAAATTACGACCCCGACCATTGCCATGGAGACTCCTCTTTTTTCAAAGAGGTACAGGGCCATGAAAAGGCAGGCTCATCGAAATAGCCATGCTGTTGAGGAAGCTGACAAAGGTGACGTTCCAGATTCCGGGCTTGTAGCGGTCAAAAATCACCCGCCGGATGTTCGATCCGGCAGAGATAATCGAATTAATTATTCACTGCCTCCGAAACTGCGTCGTATTGGGTATACCCCAGTCTACCCCGTTAATATTCTTTTGTAAATTGGTCTACTTTCAGTCCGGGATGACGAAAGTAATCCCCTTATTAAGTGCCCATAAGCTCATAATTCCCAGCCCGCAAAACCCGATAATTATCTGGAAACGTCTGTTTTAGTCGACGAGCAATTGATGGTAAGAAAAGAGAACGGTTTTTCCCTGATCGAGATACTGGTGGCCCTGGCGATCATCGGCGTCGTGGCGGTAGGTTATCTGAGCGCAATGACCACCTCTTCCCGCGCTGCCATCAAGGCCGACCAGATGGATACGGCCCGCACCCTCGCGCGAAAAGCCAGATGGAGTATCTGAAAGAGCAAAAATATGCCGCTTCCTACCCTCTCGATCCAAATACCTTCGTTGCAGACTCCAATGAATTTAAAGATTATCCCGGCTACACAATCAACGCGGTTCACACCGACCAGTGGCGCATTGTGCCTTCAACACCTTCTCAAAGAGATTCTTTGATTCAGAAAATAAATATCGTGATTTCTTTCCAGGGGAAGGAAACTGCCACCCTGCAAGATTGCAAGGTCAAAAGGTGAGGGCCCTGCGAACAATGTATATTTTGCGACGGTCCGAATCCGGCTTCACTTGATCGAGTTGCTGGTGACCCTGGCCATTACCGGCTTGATCGCGGGCGGCATCTTTACTGCCTTGTTCCAGATCAGGAATGTCAGTGATATCGATAATGCCCATATGAACTCCGTCAAGCAGGTCGAAAACGCGGTCCATTATCTCAACCGGGATATTCAGATGGCCCAGTTGGTAGAACAGGACAGCGTGGACGAAGACTACGGGGATTATTGGCTCAGGTTAAAATGGACTGAATGGAGTGATAACTATACGTATAAGGTGATCTATCAACTGGACAGCGGCGAACTGGAACAGAAGTAGCCAGGGGGCTTAGTGACTCCAGCTATACCATAGTCAACAGCAGCACCGTTGCCAGAGATGTAGGCTCGCTGTCAGCCACAGCGCCCGATCCTTCGGCTTTGCCTCCTCGAAGCGCTGGACTATCGACATAAACAGCACTATAACCTCGGGTTCCAGACAGGCCAGCGAAACACGCGAGCTAAGCGTAATTCCCAGGCCGGGTTCATGATGAACAAGTTTTTGCGGAAAGCGCCCGGAATCGCGGCGATAAGACGCGGAACCCATACGGGAGAAAAGGGAGAGGTTATCCTGATGACCCTGGCCTTCATGCTGCTGGGATTCCTCCTCATCGTACCTCTGGTTTCATATATGGGAACAGGTTTGAAAGCCGGGATGGTCAATAATAGCAAGACCGCAAGCCTGTACTCCGCCGACGCGGGCGTCGAAGACGCCATGTGGCAGATCAAGTATGACCATTTAAGCGGGACATTCGCCAACGATGATCCGCCCTACGATGCCTTCGACTATCTTACTCCCTGCTGGCAATATACGTTGCCCCGGGTTGGCGGCAGTCCCCGGGTCAAACGGGTGGATGTTGAGATAAGGATTGACAACGAATGGATGCCGAAAGATATCCCCGCTCCCACCAAAGCCACCGCCCACGCCATAGTTGAAACCGGAAAATCAGCCAGGTTCCTGGTTACCGGAGGGGCCTTCGGGACCACCAGCTTCAACCTGGTCTTGACCTACACCGCCCAGACCAACGAGAATCTGTACGTCGATAAGATCGGGATATGGCTGCCACCCGGTTCACCTACGACGGCAACTGCAGCCTGGGTCAGCAATTGCAGCCGGACATCCAGGACTATAAGGGTCGCAGCGATCATGTGGACCTTCGCTTCACCGGTCCTGTTTACCTCCCTGCCCGGCGTAAAGACCACCGATTCACCCATGACGGCCTCAATTCCTGACTATGCAACCCAGAAGTCCGGCGCCAGGCCTGATGCCGTGGCCTGGGCAATCACCGAGGGCGTCGATCTTGATAACGACGGAATTTCCTGGGGAACCACTTTTCCTGGGATTTTGACGTCAGGGTATATGGTATCACCTCCATAGCCCACCAGGGGACAAGCGATACCGAAGATACCACTGTGAACACATACGTCGCTAAAAGTCGATGAGGATGACTGGCGGAGCCCTCAACAGTGAGTTATTATGCCACGGGGAACTCCCTGATGAGAGACCTGAATGGCGACGGCGTGAAAGAGACCAGGGTCAATGACTCCGGTAGTGACTGCGCCTAACCCGGCCGGTGCGGACAACGGAGCCCCTGATGACGCCAATGTCGCCGCCGGTTTTCTTTACTGGGGCACCTGATCAGACACCACTGGAAGGTGCACCACGTTATTGACAGACGACGGTTCAAAATTTTACTCTGGAGGCGGCAATTTCGACAATGGCAGCGCCTGGTCTATTTACACCCCGGACGCGAATTTCAGGGCTCACTATTCCAGTGGCACGGACTCTGCCAGGCAATTGACGCTGCATAACTCGCTTGATCTGAGCAGCTACTCTTCCTCTCCCTATATCGCCACCCTCTCCTGGGAACAGTGGGTCTCCAGTTTCACTACTGTGGCCCCCCTGGACCCGGATACCTGCTCCAACTTCGATAACTGGGATCAGTCTTACAACAAACCAGTTGGAGCATATACAGCGGCCATTTCAGAGGCCACTACTACAGCGGCTATAGCCGGGACCTTCCTCTGTCAAACGTGCTGAACCTCAGCTCGTATAATGCCAATACTGTCACTCTCTCCTGGAGCCAGTGGGAAAGCAATATGAGCAATGGTGATGGGCTGAATTTCGAGCTCTCCGCCGATGGGGGCGCTACCTGGAGCAGCCCCATCAAGGCCTTGGACTATTCAGACCTGGGCACCGGCATCGGCACGTCCCCCGCACTTTCACCTATACCCTATCCACTTCCACTTACCTGACGAGCAACTTCAAGATACAGTTTTCTCTGGTTGGCTTCAGCTCCAATAATCACTATTGCTATATCGACAACATCTACGTCAACGTCCCCGCTCCCAACTACACTTCATCTAGCGCCCTTAAGTTCGCCATTTCCGGCGATGGGGGTACTACCTGGAGCGACTATATCACGGCCTTTACCGCAGACAAGATAGGCACGTCCGGATTCACCTCCACCGCCACCTTCCAGTACAATATCCCGGCAACCTATCTCTCCGCCAGTTTCAGGCTTAAGCTGTATGTTGCCGGGTTCCGAGATGGACCGGGGCAATACTGCAACGTCGACAACATCCGGATCAATGCCCTGTATCCGGACACGGGCCTCACCTTCAAGATCAATGACGGCAGCGGGGATAAAGTCGTGTATTTTGACGCCGATGGCGATGCTGCCTTCAGCTCCAATCCCGCTAACCAGGTGATTTCCACGCGGACTCAGGTGCTGCTCACATATTCATATTCGGGCTCCAGTGCTCCCACTTTCAACGGGTTTGCCGAGTCCTGCTTCAGGGATGTCACGCCCCTGGTCCTGGCGTACGCTCATCAGCCCGTCAGCCCGGATACTAACTATAACGGGCACGCTGTCTATTCGGCCGTTGGAGACCTGGGGGACACGGGGCAGCAGCTATCTCATGCCGGGTGGTCGCTGGTCACGGTCTTCACCGGCCCCGAAACCCTGGGGCACCAGCTCTATCTCTACGACAAATTTTTCGGTTCCCGCCAGGACTCGGGAGGCGTGCACGTCGATTGGGACAGGGATGGCGTACCTGGAGGCGCGATCAACGGATTCATCGTGCCCCAGGAGATCAGCGGCGGGTTCCGACCACCACAAACTGACCTGTTTCGTGACCGAAGGCGACAATCAGTTGTCCGGGAATTTCTACTTTTTCCATGAACGGCACCAGGCTGTGGGATGGAATTACCTCATCCGGTAATTCGAAGGTCAGCCCCAATAACGTCTGGAACTCCTATTCCTATTTGTCCGGCGGCTTTTCAATCTACGACGGAGTGGATATCGATACTCTCGGACTGCACCGCCAACCCGCCGCAATATATTACCTGGGGCAGCGATATTCTCAAGCCCGGCGATACATCCGCCAGCATCGACCTGTATACCCAGCAGGATTACTGGTTCATGATCTACATGATCCTCTCTTTCCGCAGCGAGACGACGACCGGAGGTTCCCTTACCTACCTGATACATGGATGACACAATCCAGCAGCCCAAAGCCAGAACTCTACTCAACCCCCGGTACGTCTTTGCGTTTCAGAGAGGCTGCGGCATCTTCATCGTGAATATTCAGGGCAAAAAGTACGGCCAGCACGCCCAGGGCGGACGCAGCGATAAAGGCGATATGATATGCCAATAGCTGGGTGGCCGCGGGCACTGACTTGTTTCCCAATAGCTCGAAAAGCACCGCTCCCAGTACAGCCACCCCGAATGACGAGGCAACTGGCCGGTTGGTGTTAAAAAATGAGCATGCCGTCCGGTGTCCTTTGACGAAATGTTGGTAAAGGTCGCCGCTTGCATGGGGATAATAGCAAATGCCATTGTCAGACCTCTGAAGAATAAAATCGAACGGATTGCCCACAAGTTGGCGCCGGCGTTAAACAGTAAGAACAAGACGTCGTCAGCGTCGCGCCGCATAGGCCGATGATTATCATTTTTCTCGGTTTCACCACATGATAAAACCTGCTCGCTACCGTCGCCATGGCAAACCACCCAATGGCTTGTGGAGAGGTCGTCAGACCCGAATGGAAAGCCGAAATGCCCGAGATACTGCTGCAAAAAGAGGGGTATGACAAAAAGGAACCCTATCCACATCGCAAAAGCAAAGAACATGACTGAGTTGGCAGCCCTGAATAACCTGTCTCTGAACAGCGAGAAGGGCAGAATGGGGCTTTTCACTCTTGATTCTACCCAAACCAGCAGCGACAGGAGAGCCAGTCCCGAAAGTCCGGTAACCACGATCTGAGGAGACCCGGCTCCATGGGTGGGAATGCTGGAAAGCGCGTAGAGCAGCAATACCAGTCCGCTGGCGGAGAGAAAAAAACCGGCAAAATCGAACCCGCCGACATCGCTCTCCTTATGTCTTTTAAGTGTTTTCAGGCTGAAGAAGAACGTCGCAATACCGATGGGCACGTTAACCAGAAAAATCCATCTCCACCCCCAGAGAGTCGGACAAATACCCTCCCAGCGTGGGCCCAATCGCCGGCGCAGCCGCGGCCGCTAATGAAAGTATGGAGGAGGCTCTGGCGCGTTCGTCCGGGGGGAAAGCTCTGAAAAGCATGGCTACTCCGACGGGAGTCAGCATTCCTCCCGCCTATCCCCTGCACGATCCGGAAAATGACTAGCAACTGGACATTCGGCGCCAGGCTGCACAGGATAGAACCCAGCGTAAACGTGCCCAGCGCAAAGAGAAAGACCCTCTTTGTCCCGAACTTATCACCCAGCCAGCCGGAAGCCGGAATCCAGATGGCAAGGCTTAGCACGGTATCCGTTTACCACCCATTCAAGCGTCGTGTCCCCTACATGAAAATCCCTGGAAAGGGTCGGAAGCGCGACGTTTAGCCGTCGGTATCGTCCTCAGGTCCATGAAAAATCCAGCCACGAAGGCGATCGCAACCAACCATTTATAGGGGATACGGTTCAGCGAAAGTCCTCAGTCTAAACAAAATCACGGGCTTGATTAAATTATATCAGGGTTAGCTGTTTATTCCCGGTCCCGCCTGGGATTTCGTTCGGTCCCGAAATTGACAATCGACCCTTTAAGACTATTATCAGGATAAGGCTATGACAAAAACTATCGAGGAAATCAACGAAAAGATCAAAGCAGGCAAAGCCGTAGTAGTCACCGCTGCGGAGATAATCGAGATCGCCAAACAGGACGGAGTCAAGAAAGCCGCTGAGAAAGTAGATGTGGTTACTACCGGGACTTTCGGCCCAATGTGTTCTTCCGGCGCCTACTTCAATATCGGTCATCTCCAAACCCCGCATCAAACTGGGAGGTGGCAGGTCTTATCTAAACGATGTGCCAGCTTATGCCGCATTTGCTGCCGCCGACTATTTATAGGCGCAAACGCTCTTCCCGATGACGACCCGCGCAACCGCAACCATCCGGGTGAGTTCAATTACGGCGGCGGCCACGTAATCGAAGAATTGGTAGCCGGACACGATATCCGTCTTTCAGCTACTGCCTATGGAACAGACTGCTACCCTCGCAAGAAACTTGAAACCTGGATTAATATCAAAGACCTTAATGAAGCTGTACTATTCAACATGCGAAACGCTTATCAAAATTATAATGTGGCAGTAAACCTCTCAGAAAAAACAATTTACACTTATATGGGTGTATTAAAACCTCGAATGGGCAGTGCCGGTTATTCAGTGCGCGGGCAGCTTTCACCATTAATGAAAGATCCTTACTATAGAACCATTGGTATCGGTACCCGGATCTTTCTGGGTGGAGGCATTGGTTATGTCGCCTGGCCGGGACTGTAAACGCAACCGAGGCATCCCAGATGAGACGACCACCGAGAAGCGGCGCTGCAACCCTGTGCGTGATCGGCGAT
>CAWFFT010000026.1:0-88197 GCA_963815085.1 uncultured Chitinophagaceae bacterium
TTGTAAAAAAGCAACAAGCAAAACGACACTTCGGTGTTCATGGTTATTTTACAAAACAAACATGGAATGTAGTTGCCGAATACATAAAAAATTATTCAAAACCTGGAGATTTGGTTTTAGACCCTTTCGGTGGTTCTGGAATAACTGTGGTTGAAGCCTTGATGAATGATAGAAAAGGAATCCATATTGATTTAAATCCGATGTCTGTGTTTATGGTGCAAGCTTTAGTTGCACCAGTCAATCAAAGTGAATTTATTGACGCTTTTAATAAAGTAAAATCAGCTTATACTGCCAAAGTACCAACAACAGAAGATGAAATAAAAGCGGCACTTTCTAAATATCCATATCCAAAAGGACTATCATTACCAACTGGTTCAGATGTAGCAGTTATGGAAGATTTGTTTACAGACAAGCAACTTGCCCAGTTAGGCTTTTTAAAATTTTTAATAAAAAAGGAACGCAATAAAAACCTCCAGCAATCTTTGTTATTAGCTTTTTCAAGCACTATAACTAAAATAAACAGAACCTATCATAACTCTGAACAACGCAATGAAAATGCTGGAGATTCTGCTGCATTCAGGTATTATCGTTATAGAATTGCGGTCAATGAAGTTGATTTAGACGTTTGGAACTCTTATGAAACAAAATTTAAAAAAGTATTGAACGCAAAACAGGAAATACAGTTTAAAATCAATGAAACAACAGTAAAGAACGCAAAAATTATTAAAGGCACAGCAACAAGTTTAAAGGGTATTCCAAAGGAAAGCGTTGATTACATTTACACTGACCCGCCTTACGGGAAAAAAATCCCCTATCTTGATTTATCAGTAATGTGGAATGCATGGCTCGACTCTAAAGTAACCGAAGAAGATTTTGAACAAGAAGCTATTGAAGGCGGCGAGCACAAAAAAAGCAAAGAAGATTATAATAATTTAATGGCTGAAAGTATTAAAGAAATGTATCGTGTCCTAAAATTTGACCGTTGGATGAGTTTTGTATTTGCACATAAAGACCCCGAATTTTGGCATCTAATCATTGAAACAGCAGAAACTTGTGGCTTTGAATATATTGGTGCAGTTCCTCAAAAAAACGGACAATCAAGTTTTAAAAAAAGGCAAAATCCATTTACAGTTTTATCAGGACAATTAATTATCAATTTCCGAAAGGTTAAAACCCAAGAGCTATAATGAAAGCTAATTTGGGAATGAACATTGCAGAAATCGTAATGGAAACAATATGAAGGAATTATTGCAAAAAACCATGGTGCGACACTTGAACAAATTAACGATGAGTTAATTATTAAAGGTTTAGAGTTAGGGTTTCTTGACTTACTAAAAAAGCAATACAGTGACTTGACGCCAATCTTACTGGAATACTTTGATTATGACGATGTGAAAGAGATATTTTCTATTCGCAAGGATAGTAAATTTAGAACTCATGTTGATGTCCAACTTCGTATTCGTTACTATTTAATAAGTTACTTACGACGTATGGAAAGAGAAAACACAAATCCAACATTTGACGAAATCGTTATGAATATTTTGCCGCTTCTTAAAAACGGAACAACACCAGAAAACCAAACGATTTCAAAAGTATTAGACGATATTGGCGAACACATTGGACAAAATCAGTGGCGACTTAGAAAGTTTGGACAGCAATCTTTATTCATTTAATAAAATTTTTAACTTCGGCTATAGTTTTTCAATTGGGCTAACGTGGTCGGCACCCGGCTATTCTTTTTTTCAGGAACGTCTCCGGCACGGGACGTTCCGTAAATTTCAGAACTGAATGTTTCCAGGCATTAAGAGGTACAGTAAACTAACTTTTATTCGTATTTTCATATTATTATTTCCATTCTTGTAATCTCGTTAAACCATTCATCTATTTCTTTAATTTAAATGCCTTAAAATCAACATTAGCTAACTTAGAAAGTAAATAAATATTTTTACTTACATCATTTAAATCATAATCCTTATTTTCTATATATTGTCAACATAATATTTCTAAGTTCTTTCATTTCGGTTAAATCCTTTGGAAAATGGTTATCTATGATATGAATTGGGATTAAATGAGCTTCTTTCCTCATAAAAGCCGTTGTTTATAACATTTTGAATTGCATTAGGGAGTGCTTGTTGGTTCCACAAGTATAGTATTGTAATCGCTTGTAATTCTGTCATTATAGTACTTGCTTGAATACTCGTCATTTACATTGGAAGGATGTTAAAAGTATGATTTTAATTTTACCATTCCCGTTGGACATCCAATTCTCATTTCAGATGCAGCATCATCAATGTTACGAAATATTTTTAGTTTCATCGTACACTATATCAGATACTCTGTTCTTAATTTCAAGGATTGCTTCATTCTCTATGATGTTTTGAATTTTGTCGCTTTGGAATATATTTTCAACTTCTTTTTTGTTTCATTTATAAGCTATGAGGTTTGCTGTCTGAATTCTACTCAATTCATTATAAGAATTTTTTTTTGGTAAAACTATTCATCTTTTAAATCTGATTTATGTTTTTACTTGTTCCGGTTGCCTCATTTTTAATATCAATTATTTGTTCTCGCAAATCTTTGATAGTACTTGCATATTCCTCTTTCATGGATTCTACTATCCTTATACGAAATATAATAGCTACAGATGACACTGCAATTCTAAGCGCAGGCCCAAAATTCCAAGTGCCCAAAGCAAGAATTTAGTTATGTACTGATAGTGAATTTTGTCGGGAGTTTCGGTATTATTTCGCTTTTCGGAATCCGATTATAAATTTTACTTTTCTTTATTAAAAGTAAATATAAAGATTATAACGATATCAGTCCCTAGAATCCCGCCATGGTTCGTGTCTCACGAACCACAGTTTTTGAATTATCATCTTATATTTCAGTGAATGAATTTCCCCTACTGGCGCAAGCGTCTCGCTTGTGCCATAAATCGTGAATATTCTTTATATTCGGATAATGAGTCGAAAGTACAGGTTTGGTGATCCCGGTAAATTGCATTTCATAAGTTTTGCTGTTGTATATTGGATTGACTTGTTTGTGCGCAATGAATACAGAGAAATTTTAATTGAAAGTTGGAAATACTGTCAGAAGGAAAAAGATTTAGAAATCTACGGATGGTGCATTATGACAAGTCATGTTCATATGATCATTGGAAGTAGAGGCAGGAATTTGGACAAAATTGTGGGTGAGATGAAAAGTTTCACATCCCGTAGCTTAAGGAAAGAGATAAGAAATAACGCGGCAGAGAGCAGAAAAGAATGGCTGCTGTGGATAGCCTGTCCCGATTCATCGGGAATGGAAAGAGCCGGAAAGAAAAACAGCAATAATACTGATTGGCAATTGTGGCAACAGCACAATCATCCGGTTGAATTATTGAATAAAGAAATGTTTTTTCAAAAATTGGAATATATACATCAAAACCCTGTAGAAGCAGGATTTGTAGAAAAACAGGAAGAGTACTTGTATAGCAGTGCGAAAGATTACTATGATGGAAAAGGTGCGATAGAATTATCCTTTATTAATTAGAAACTGGCTTAAGGCTGAAGGCACAAGCGAGACGCTTGCGCCAGAATGGAGGTTTTTTTATTTCAATTTACTTTTTAGATTTTAAAAACTAAATTCAAAAAATGAAATTTATAAACTTCTCTGTAGATCAAAGGCTACCTCAAAAACTTATATTAAAGCATTTATCTTATATCCTGTTTTGGATTTTTGGATTAGCAATTTTTCTTTTTAGACTTGATACAGCTTTTATATTCTTCGCTTCATTTGAGCTCTTTCAATATCGATTTTATCATTCCAGTGATTTATTTATTCGTGTTATTTCTTTGGATAATAAATCAACGCTGGTATTATACTTTAGCTTTTTTCTTTTATCCCTTCCTATTATTATTTTGGTTTATTCCCAAATGGATTCTTTTTTATGGGAAAATTTACATTTTCCTTTATTATATAAATTTTATTTTCAAGATAATTCGGAACTACAAGAAAAATATTATGATAGCAACTGTTGCGATAATTTTAGTGCTTCTCCTTTCGATGGGGAACTCAGTATGGCTAAGAGGCTTTTCACTATTATTTTTTTCATACTTGTATTTTTTATTCTTTAAATTATTTTTGAAGGAAATTTTCAAACCCGATAGTTTCTTTGAATCATCTTCCAAAAATAAAATCGAAAAGTTTCTAACAGTAGACTCTTCGACAACTCCATCATTTATAACAAATTTAGAGGTGAGAAAAGAAGATGAAAAATTGGAACCTGCGAGGAAAAGGAAAGCCGAATAAAGGAAAGATTAATTAACACCAACTATGTGTATGAATATTTGATACAAAGTTTAAGTGGGTTTAGAAATGAAAGAAGCTATATTCTGTTCTGCATTTTTCAATTGTTTTTATATTTTTTCATTACAGTAGCATATTTTTCATTTTTGAATTACCAAGTTTTTCAAATTAATAGTCATCAATTTTCGTTTTCCGAATTTCCGTCAGTATTCGATTTTATTTATTATACCCTCAAAACTATTACTTTCAGTAATATCGATTTTCTTAAACCAACCGGAACTATTGCGAGAGCAATTGAAATTTTTTCATTTCTTATGTTGGGCATATTTTTATTAGTGATTGTTGTGTCTTTACTCTTCTCACTACAACGACATAAGCTGAAAGATTTAATGGAGAGTGGTGTCAAATCCTTAAAAATTCAAAACGAGTTATTATCTGACCATATTGAAAAAAAATACGGGGGAAGTGTGCAGAATGAAGAAAGTGGATTTATCATCTGGATCAAAAACGTATTTAGGCATATTTTTTAAATCCCCCGCTATACTAGAATATCAAATAATAAAAAGCCGCTGTCCTGTCTTTTTTCAGGAACGTCTCCGGCACGGGACGTTCCGTAAATTTTAGACTGAATGCTTCCAGGCATTAAGAGGTACAGTAAACTAACTTTTATTTCGTATTTTCATATTAGCGCAACGTCCACTACGTGAGACGTTGCTTGGAAAGAAGAAGATTTTTCGAAGGTCCGAAGCCACTAACAATTCTTCGCCAGGCTGGCATAAACTAATTAACTTTAGAACATGTAATAATAATTATTCGAGATGAGTAAATACATTTATCTTTTCTTGACACAACTCACAGTAATCTTTCATATATTATTCATTCTATTTGTTATTGCAGGTGGGTTTTTCATACATAAAAAACGCTGGGTTAGAATTATACATTTGGGCTCACTTACCTGGGCTGTATATGCAGAACTATCGCCGGGCGTAATATGCCCACTTACTGCCCTTGAAAACTATTTTGGCCAACACGCCGGGCTATCTACTTATAAAGAAGATTTTATTACCAGGTACCTTATTCCGGTTATTTACCAGGAAAACATTACTTATAACTTTCAAATCGTCCTGGTTGTAATAGTAATTTGTATTAATATAATTGCGTACAAAATAAGATGGAAAAACGATAAGATGCGGCGGGCAGCGAATAAATAGCAGGTCAACCAAACGATTTCACCAACCAGTGACCATTTTAAACTAAAACGATAATGGAGCAAAAACAACTACTTAAGACGGCAAGAATTACCGGGGTGTGGTATTTGATCCTGGCTGTTTCCGGAATTTTGGGATTTGTAATTTTTCATCCACAGGTGTTTGTAACGGACGACCCACAGAAAACGGTAAATAATTTGATCAACCTCGGTTCCGTTGCAAGAATAAGGCTTCTGTTTGAGTTAGTTATTATTGTCTCTCAAGCCCTTGCTGCCGTATGGTTTTACAAATTATTTTATCACATTAATAAGTGGGCTGCTGCTACATTGGGTATTTGGGGAACCGTCAATGCTGTTGTAATTGTGGTTAGTGCGATAGCAATGAGTGCTGCCATTGAGATTGCGAACTCATCTTTCCCTACTTTGCGGGAGAAAGCTGTATCGATACAACTTTTGACGGAAATAGTAACCAATGCCTGGTCAGTTGGAGGTCTTTTTTTTGGCCTTTGGCTTATCCCGATGGGGTATATTGTTACCAGCTCGCGAAGAATGCCCCTTTGGCTCGGGAGGATACTAATTATTGGAGGAATAGGCTATCTGCTACAAACTTTTATTAACTGCCTGGGAGTTACTTCTTCTTATGCAAATATTCTTGTGATACCAGCGACAGTTGGAGAATTGTGGATGGTTGGTTATTTATTAATTTACGGTATCCGGCCTGCCATTAATAATGAGAAACAAAACCATGGCGTGGGAGAATTTTCAGTCCCAGCCGAGTCTCCTGAAAGGGACCCGGCGTAAACGAGAAGACCCAGCGTCTGCTATTCTAAAGACTTTTTATTGCTGTTTTGTTTCTCTGATGATTTGAAGGCCTTTCTTACAGGAGCCATTTTCTTTCTACAGTTTTTTGCACCGTTCCAAAATAAAAATCTAAAATAATTGTAGGTTTACTGCAAATAATTGTCAGAATGCGGATTAACAGGATGAAAAGATTAACAGGATTTATGATGCTTTAGAAAAACAATTTTCAGTTGAATTTCCTGCAAACACCGGATTGGTGATAAAATTTCATGTATAAGAACATCTGAGAATCAAGAATGCATTGTGCTTGAAAAACCTCCAATAAAATAAGTTGGCTAAACAATAGATATGAGATCAAAATCGAAATTCATTACAACATTTATTGTTCTGCTTAAATAGTTTTATCATCATTAGATTTTTAAAAATCAATCCCTCCGATTATGAAAATAGATCAAAGACAATTAATCAATTCATCTTCTTAAAAACGAAGAAAAATTATGAAGAAAAGAAATCAGGCTCATTTTGCATCACTCAGCATTGCAGTTGTTTTTTTATTTTTTTGTAGTAAAACTTATGGACAAAAAGTAACTTCAGGGAATCCATCCTCTGCAACTCCACTTATGGGGTTGTTAAATCAATTCACTGCTTCGGATGTGCCGGTTTTAGGGCCTGAAGAAAATGAAGTGCCGGTAAAAAAATGGGATTCTTCTGTTCCTGTTCCTCCAAACTTGCCAGGTAACGGCATAGCGCAACACCCTATGTTATATATTGGAGAAGGGTATAACAAAATGTTTTTGACTAATAAAGGAAAAATACTTTGGACTTATTCAACTGGTGGTGGCAATGAATATGACGATGTATGGATGCTCTCTAACGGTAATATTTTATTTACCCGAATGCAATACATTGCCGAAATAACTCCCAAAAAAGAAGTGGTATGGCGTTATGATGCCCCCAAGGGAACAGAGATACATGCCTGCCAGCCAATAGGCCTGGATAAAGTGCTTTTTATGCAAAACGGAACTCCTCCCAAATTAATAGTATTTAATATAAAAACCAACAAAATGGAGGTAGAGCATGACATGCCTTATGATTCTTTAAAAGGTGTGCATGCTCAATTTCGCCGGGTAAGATATACAGCACAGGGCACTTATCTTGTCCCTTTTATGCTGATGGATAAAGTAGTAGAATATGATAAAAATTTTAAGGAGCTATGGAGCTATAACATCAACCGGCCATGGGCAGCTATACGCTTAAAAAATGGAAACACACTTATCACCGATGAAAAAGACATATTGACCAGGGAAGTAAATCCTGCAAAACAAACAGTTTGGGAGCTTAGAAGGGAAGACATTCCGAAAGAATATCGTTTCATTAATACACAAAGTTGTACACGTTTAGCAAATGGCAATACAATTATCTGTTCCCGGGGTGACGAAGGCAAAGGGCCTCAATTGGTGGAGGTTACTCCAGCCAAAAAAGTAGTTTGGGTTTTATGGGATTGGAAGGACCTGGGCCCTGCTACGGCAGTGCAAATCCTTGACGATCCCGGCATCCCGGAGGTTCCGGGAGATTCGCAACATTAATCAATTATAAATTAAATTATGAATGGTAGTATGTAACGAAGGCTAAGGAATCAAATTATATCATTATTGCTGCTGTTTTGGTATTTCGTGGGCTACGATATTTAGATATGCTTAGGCCCTTTAATTATTTTTTAAAGTCTGGTTGTACGATTTTACTCTGGCATATTCATTGTACTTTTTTCAGTAATCTATCATTTAAAAAAAACAAAATCATGAGTAAAGAAGAACAAAATAAAGAACACAAAGGACAACCGGGTGGTACAAATAAAAGCGAAGGAACAGGTTTATCTTCCACCATGCAAAACCAGGATATAAAGGAAGATGAGAAAATGACAAAGAAATACATTGATGGTGAAGACAAACTGGCTGACAATGTTCATAAAATGCATCCAAACAGAAACACAGATAAGGACGAGCCGATTGACGGAAGCGGTTTCCAGGATTAAGCTTTAGGTAATCAATTGAAATAAATTGTCAGAATACGATTCACAGGATAAGAGGATTTACAAGATTGCTACATCTTCTAATCATATTGGCGTGCAAACTACAATCCTCAAATCCTCTTATCCCGCGAAAAAGAAACAGTAAACAAAGTTTTATTTGATTTTTTTATTCTCATGATGCATTGGCAGATAAAAAACTTTTTTGCATAAGTTAAACTTAACAGACCAGTAATCGGATTACCAATAATTAAGCGTATTTTACAGTAGTTTCTTTAATTTAATTCTGATGTTTATTCTCCTGTTTTCTTTATTGTCACTGGTTTTTGTAACCACTTTTCAAAAGTTCCCGCTAACTGATATTGCTTTTAGTGAATACGTTTTCGCACGGGGAATCTATGGAAGGCTATTGTTTTAGTGACATGGCTTTTTATAAGTAAACACTCCAATACTCCAAAATTATTAGATTAAAAAAATCAAAAACGCGTCTATAACACACGCGTACGTGCGTTTTGATAACAGCTACTGCTTTAAACAATTTATTACAAACAACTTTTTCATTCATGTCAATCAAAATAAAGTTTGCAAAGGCAAACCATACTGATTTTTATTCAACACTAAATAAGAGGGTGGATGAATATTTTACCAGCAATAATTTATCAAAGAATTGCCAATTCTTTAATGGTATTTAAAACCATCTTTTACCTGTCGGTATTTATAGCAGCGTACCTGGTTTTAATTTTAAATTCAAACCCGCTTTGGTTGCAATTTATCTTATGGATGGTGCTCGGATTTTTTACCGCATTTATCGGCGTTAATATTTCACACGATGCGATTCACGGTTCATTATCACGCCATAAAAAGATGAACAAATTGCTCAGCTACAGCTTTAATATTATTGGGGCAAATGCCTATCTGTGGGGCATTATGCACAATATTGTTCATCACACGTATACCAATATTGAGGGACATGATGAAGACATTGCGTCTGTGCCCTTTTTGAGAATGTCGCCCCATCAAAAGTTAAGAAAAATTCACAAACATCAATATTGGTATGCATTTTTGTTTTACGGTTTGGGTTCACTTTCGTGGGTGTTTGTAAAAGACTATGTAAAGTTTTTTAAAAAGAAAATTGGAAACTACGATAATAAAAAACATCCCCGCATTGAATATTTCAATTTGTTTTTTTTCAAACTGGTGTATTACACTATTTTCCTGGTGTTGCCGATGATATTTATAAATGCTTTGTGGTGGCAGGTATTGCTGGGTTTTTTGGTATTGCATTTTTGCGAAGGAATTACCATGGCTATCGTTTTTATGCTGGCGCATGAAGTAGAAGAAACACAATTTCCGCTTCCTGACGAAAGAGGAAATATTGAGAATTCATGGGCGGTTCATCAATTGTATACCACTGCCGACTTTGGAAGAGAAAACGCGATACTTAAGTTTTTTCTGTGGCGGCTTAAACTTCCAGGTAGAACATCATTTATTTCCGCGTATTTGCCATGTGCATTATAAGCACATTTCTGATATCGTTAAAAAAACCGCAGAAGAATATAGCCTGCGATACAATGCCAACCCTACTTTCACGGGTGCCATCACGTCTCACATTCGTTTTCTTAAAAGATTAGGAAGAAAGGAAATTAGCGGGCCTGTCGCCAGAATTAATAGCTGGTTGAACACGAATAAAAACACAACTACCTGTCCTTTATATTTTTTCGAATACCATCCTGAAATGATCCATCGTTTCATTTTCAAAACAAATTTTGTTAGGGCTGATTTTGAAGACTTCTACCAGGTGGCGAAATTCTTTATCAAAAAGGTATTTCGGTAAAAGAGAAGCGTATAAAGAATATTTTTTCAAATTAAATTTCCTGAATTTCTTTCTCCATCTTTTGATGGTTTCAATGTAATCATACCGGCCACTGCTTTTGGAAATTAATTTAAAATAAGGCGCTGCATTCCTGATCACCTGCTCATCACCATAAGGCAGCCATGAACCGGGAAATTGTTTCACCATCAAAGCCATTGCATAAGAAGGCGAATTTTTATCTGCATCCACACTTACTTCCTCCAGCGGCATCATGTTCTTATCAAAAACCATTGTTTGCATATAAAATCTTCCGCCCGTTGGCAAAAGATCATTCAGGCCTTTAAAAAAATTGTGATACACTTCATCCTGCTTGCCTGCTTTATATTCTTCAATAGAACAAAAGTGCTCGAGGCCGCCGATACAACTAATGGCATCAAAAGTGCCAAAATTTTCTGGCTTAATATACCTGCAATCCATCACATGAACATCAAGTCCATTTTTTACACAAGCCGCAGCCTGCCCGGTCGATAGAGTAACACCGGAACCGTTGGCACCGCGCCCTTTGATAAATTGAAGAAAAGGACCCCAGCCGCACGCCATATCCAAGTACGCGGGAATTATTTTTTATACCGAGACTGTCTGCAATAAATGTGTGTTTCTTTTTTTGCGCTTCTTCCAATGTCATTGAAAAATCGCCGTCAAACATAGCGCCACTGTAATCACCCATTTCTCCAACGCTTAACCTGAATATCTCATCAATAGTGGTATAGGTAAAATCGAGATCATTTTTAGAGGCCATTGTACAGTTTTATAATGTGCTTAGTCACTACAATGTACGCAGATTATTTGCATTCGCTATCACAAATAATAAATGACTTCCAAAAGAGGCGGTAGTAAATGCTGAGGGAATTAGTAAAGTAAAAATGCCTGTTTTCCGCAGTTAGAAAATTAGAATAGTAATTAATAAAGTAGTGTCAAAAAGCCGGAAGGTGTTGAGGGGCTGGTTTCATATAGTAGTAGTGTTTTAATACGAGCCTAAATTAAAATATCACAGCAACCAAAAGAATAAGTATAAAAAAACCATCTCCAAAAAAGAAAATGGCTTTTTATTGTAAAGCTTTTCCAAACCAAAAATAAAATTTGGCTTTATTTATCGGTTCACTGTTGTTTGAAACTACACAGTTTCTTTTTGCTTTTCATAAATTCCTTTTAGCACGGCTTCGGTAAGAATATGTCCCTGGATTTGTTCCAACACTTTTTTGCGATTAGGAACCGGTTCGGGATCGAGCATTTTATCAACTGCATATAACTTAAAAAGATAAGTATGTTTTATTTTCTTAAAGGAAGAATTGCAACTGTAAGCCGGCTGACGCAAAATAGTTTTTCCTCAGCGTCGTAAATTTTAATATCCCAAACATGAGTCGATTTACCTAAATGAAGAGGCATTGCAATTGCTGTAACGGTTCCATTGCTTACACTTCGCAAATGGTTGGCATTTATTTCCAGGCCTACACAATAAAATTTTTCCTGGTTAATTACCAAAGCAGAAGCAACACTACCAACAGTTTCCGCGAGAACACAAGAAGCGCCGCCGTGCAAAAAACCATAAGGTTGTTGTGTTTTATTGTTAACCGGCATCGACATTTTTAAATAATCATCCCCGATTTCTTCCCACTTCAAATCAAGAAATTCTGCCATTGTATTTTCAGCGATTTTTTTCAAATCCTGAACAGAAATATTTTTATGGAACCAGATGGACATTAAAAGTTAATTGGTTTATTCGTTAATTAGTCGGATTACTTACAACTTATCACTTACGACTTATGACTTATAACTTATCACTTTTTCGAATAAATTGATTTTCTCACCACTTCCGGAAGGAATTCAGAAATATCTCCGTTGTTGCGAAGAACATCACGAATTAATGTACTTGCAATTGAAGTATATTTTGGAAGGGTTGTAAGGAAAATCGTTTCCACATTGGGTTTCAGGCTTCTGTTCATATCGGCAATTGCCTTTTCATATTCAAAATCATTTACGTAACGGATTCCACGAAGAATAAAATCAGCACCTACTTCTTTGCAACATGAAACCGTTAATCCATCGTAAGCAAGTACACCAATCTTTGGCTCATCTTTATAAATTTCCCGAAGCCATTCGAGTCTTTGTTCTTCAGAAAACATAGGAACTTTATTACTGTTTCTTCCCAGACCAATGTACAATTTATCAAAAAGAGGAAGCGCCCTGTCGATGATATCTGTGTGCCCGAGTGTAACAGGATCAAAGGTTCCGGGAAATAAGCAGATTCGTTTCATGAAGATTATTTGTTGATGAAAATCTTAAGTAAAAGATTGTTTATTGCTTACCAAATACAAAACCGCCATTCTAACAGCCACGCCATTTTCTACCTGTTGCAAAATAATGGATTGTTTGGAATCAGCCACATCGCTGTCAATTTCCACTCCCCTGTTTATCGGACCTGGATGCAGAATTACAATCTCTTTATTCAAACTATCGAGCAATTTTTTATTCACTCCATAAGCAAGATTGTATTCTCTCAGAGAAGAAAACAAAACCTGGTTTTGTCTTTCCAATTGAATCCGTAATACATTCGCCACATCGCACCATTGTAAAGCCTTTCCCAAATTATATTCAACTCTTATATCAAAAGCCTTGCTGATGTATTTTGGAATCAGTGTTGGCGGACCTGCGACCATTACTTCTGCGCCTGCTTTTTTTAATAAATAAATATTACTAAGCGCCACTCTTGAATGCATGATATCGCCAATCAATACAACTTTCTTTCCTTCAAGTTTTCCCAGTTTTTCTTTAATAGAAAAAGCGTCGAGCAAGGCTTGTGTTGGATGTTCATTGATTCCGTCTCCGGCATTTACAATCGCGACTGGGATATGCTTTGCGAGAAAATGAGGAGCACCGCTGGCACTGTGGCGCATTACCACCAGGTCCACTTTCATCGAAAGAATATTGTTTACCGTATCGAGCAAAGTTTCTCCTTTTGAAACAGAAGATCCTGAAGCGGAAAAATTAAGCGTGTCGGCACTCAGTCTTTTTTCAGCGAGCTCAAAAGAAATTCTTGTTCGTGTTGAATTTTCGTAAAATAAATTAACGATTGTCGTGTCTCTCAACGAAGGAACTTTCTTAATCGGCCTTTGTAATACTTCTTTAAATTGGGTAGCGGTTGATAGAATTAATTCAATATCTGAGAGCTGTAAATCTTTAATGCCCAGGAGATGTTTGGTGGATAGTTGCATTAAATGTCAAAGCTAAATGAAAAAAAGTATTGTGACAAAAAAGATAAAAGCTAATAAAAACTTTACTGACGGGAAAGATGAATCAATAATGAAACCTGCATTGAATTATATGCAACCGGTTTTCTTCGATTTTATAAACAAACCGATGTTCATTATCAATTCTTCTAGACCAAAAACCTGCCAGGTTTTCTTTTAATGGTTCAGGTTTTCCTATTCCTTCAAATTTATTTCTCTGGCAATCTTTTATCAATTCATTAATTCTTTTCAATTTTTGTTTATCATTTTTTTGCCAGAATAAATAATCTTCCCATGCGTTTTTTTGCCACACAATTTCCATCAATCTTCAATTAACGCGTGTGAAGAAAATTTACCTTTTTTCATCTCATCAATTGATTCCTGTAATCTTTTCCTGTTTTTGTCTGAACTTAGTAAATACATCGTTTCTTTCAAAGAATTATATTCAGTCAAAGAAATGACAACTACATTTTTATTTTTTCCGCGGGAAACAACAATAACATCTTCATTATTGCTCACTTTATCAAGAGATGCTTTAAGTTCTTTTCGAAACTCGGTAAAATTTAAAACTTCCATAATGTACTTATTTAAGTACAAATATAAGTACTTATTTAATCAAATAATTAAAGAAAAAAATAGGCTAATACAAATTCACTTCTTCTTTATCCCATTCTACTCTCACCTTTTGGGAAATAATGGAATCGATAGACTTGCCACAATAATCAGGCTGAATGGGAAGTTGGCGACTATAGCGCCGGTTTATCAAAACACAAAGTTCTACCTTTTTAGGCCGTCCATAAGAGAGAATCGCATCCAACGCTGCCCGTATTGTTCGCCCGGTAAATAGTACATCATCGATAAGAACAACATTTTTATCTTCCAATGAAAAAGGGATTTCGGTTTTATTGGGTTCGTGCAATTCTTTACGAATATCGTCCCGGTAAAAAGTAATGTCAAGTTTACCATATTGAAATTGGACATCAGGTTTTATTTTTTTTAACTGCTCATATATTTTATCAGCTAAAAAAATGCCACGCGGCTGCAGCCCAATCAAAACAACAGAAGAAAGATCAACGTAATTTTCTACCACCTGGCAGGCAAGCCGCTCAATCGTAATTTGAAGTTGATATTTATTAAGGATCGTATTCACTAAAATCTTATAAAATATTTTTCGTTTAAGCCGTTACAGTTATATTATAGTAAAACGAAAATATTGATTATTTGTTTGTTTGCTGCTTTTGCAAATCGCAACTTATAACTTAATACTTATAACTTAATACTTTTCTTACTTCTCCTTTAAAAAAGGATACCTGTAATCAGTAGCAGGAACAAAAGTTTCTTTAATAGTTCTTGCACTCAACCAACGATATAAATTGAGAATACTTCCTGCTTTATCATTTGTTCCGCTTCCTCTTGCACCTCCAAAAGGCTGCTGGCCTACTACCGCGCCTGTTGGTTTATCGTTGATATAAAAATTACCGGCGCTGTTGCGAAGTTTTGTCGTTGCCAGTTCAACCGCATTTCTATCCTGCGCTATAATTGAACCTGTTAGCGCATAAGGTGAAGTAGAATCTACTAATTTTAAAGTTTCTTCAAATTTATTTTCATCATAAATATAAATGGAAAGAATTGGACCAAACAATTCCGTACACATTGTTTCATATCGCGGATCCGTAACTTCAATAACTGTAGGTTCAATAAAATAGCCTTTGCTTTTATCACACTTGCCTCCTGCTATTATTTTTGCCTCTTTATCTTTCTTTACCTGCTTGATATAACCTTCCAGTTTATCAAAACTTTTTTCATCAATAACTGCATTTATAAAATTGCTGAAATCTTCTACAGTTCCCATTTTCATCGTTTTAATTTCAGCAACCAGTTTCTTCTTTACTTCCGCAGCAATATTTGAGGGAATATAAGCGCGCGATGCAGCTGAACATTTTTGTCCCTGGTATTCAAAAGCACCGCGACAAAGCGCTGTTACCAACACATCCACATTGGCGCTTTTATGAGCAATAACAAAATCTTTTCCGCCGGTTTCGCCCACAATCCTTGGATAAGATTTGTAAATTTTTGTATTCTCTCCAATGTGTTTCCACATTGTATTGAAAACGCCGGTGCTTCCGGTAAAATGAATTCCCGCAAAATCAGGATGATTAAAACAAACATCACCCAAAGTTGGACCATCTACAAAAACCAAATTAATTACGCCATCTGGCAAACCCGCTTCTTTCAAAATCCGCATAAACATTTGTGCGCTGTAAACCTGTGTATTGGCACATTTCCAAACGACTACGTTGCCACACATTGCTGCTGAGGTTGGTAAATTTCCACCAATGGCTGTAAAATTAAATGGAGTAACAGCGAGCACAAAACCTTCAAGCGGACGATATTCCATCCTGTTGTGAATACCCGCGCTGCTTATGGGTTGTTGGCTATAAATTTCATTCAAAAAATGAACATTGAATCGCAGGAAATCGATCAACTCACAGGCAGCATCGATTTCAGCCTGGAAAGCATTTTTACTTTGGCCAAGCATGGTCGTAGCACACATTTCCGCACGATATTTCGCAGCGATCAAATTGGCTGCTTTCAAAAAAATATTCGCACGGTTTTCCCAACTTAAAGCAGCCCACTTTTCTTTGGCTTTCAAAGCTGCATTTATTGCTTTTTTTACATCCGCAGCCGTTCCCTGGTTATAAGTTCCCAACACAAACTTTTTTTCGTGTGGAGGATGAATCTCAACTTTATCATTTGTATAAACTTCCTCGCCACCAATAGACATGGGCACATCTATCTTTTTACTTTTAAGTGCTTTTAAAGCCTTCTTTAAAAGTTCTCTTTCCTTCGTTCCCGGAGCATAACTTAAAACCGGCTCATTTGCCGGAATCGTGTAAGAAAAATTTCCAATCTTCATTGTAAATAATTTTTATCTCAAATATCTTTGGGATAATTATAGGATAAAATAAGAGGCCGGAGTATCCGGCTCTAAATTATTTTTTTAAGTACATAACTTCTTTTACCAGGTTTACGGTTCTCGGCACATCCGGTAAATAAGCTGCTACTAAATTGGGCGCGTAATGCATTGGCGCGTCAAGAGAAGTAATTCTGCGAACAGGCGCGTCAAGATAATCAAATCCTTCTTTTTGTATTCGATAGGCTATCTCAGAAGAAACAGAAGCGAAAGGCCATTGTTCTTCTACGATAACCAAACGGTTTGTTTTCTTTACTGACTCAAGAATCGTTTGCCAGTCTAAAGGACGAATCGTTCTCAGGTCAATCACTTCCGCGCTGATATTTTCTTTTTGAAGTTCCTCAGCGGCTGCCAATGCCACTTTCATTATTTTATTAAAAGAAACGATTGTTACGTCATTCCCTTCGCGTACCACTTTTGCTTTTCCTATAGGTATTAAATATTCTTCTTCAGGAATTTCACCCTTATCGCCATACATTACTTCACTTTCCATAAAGATCACCGGGTCGTTATCACGAATAGCGCTTTTCAATAAACCCTTTGCATCGTAAGGATTGCTGACAGAAATCACTTTCAACCCCGGAATATTCGCGTACATGGATTCGTAAGCCGTTGAATGCTGCGCACCTAACTGACCGGCGCTTCCACTAGGGCCGCGAAATACAATCGGGCAGCCTACCTGTCCGCCGCTCATTGCCAACATTTTTGAAGCAGTATTTAAGATTTGGTCAAGGGCAAGATTGGCAAAATTCCACGTCATATACTCTACAATCGGGCGAAGGCCATTTTGAGCCGCTCCTACTGCCACAGCAGTAAAACCAAGCTCAGATATAGGAGTATCTATGACTCTTCTTTCTCCAAATTCCTGCAACATTCCCTGGCTTACTTTATAAGCACCCTGGTATTCCGCAACTTCTTCCCCCATCAAAAAAACTTTTTCATCCCTTCTCATCTCTTCCTGCATTGCTTCCCGCAATGCTTCTCTGAATGCTATTTCTTTCATCAATCGAAATTTATTTTAAAATACCTCGAAAATTAATTCAATCTGTTTTCAAAAATGAAACGCAAAATTATCGGTTAAAGGGGAAATTATCAAAAGTAAATACTTAACCGGTAATCACTTAATCCAGTTCATTTTAAATTCGACGGTTGTTTTATTATTTTATTACAAATGCAATCTCAATTATTTTTGTTTGCTGAAAACCTAATTATAAAATTAGCACATTAGCTAATTGGCTCATTACCTAATTAATGTACTTTTGCGCAGATTTTAAAAATTCTAAACCATGCAACTTTCTTCCAATCTATCAAGATTTAGCGAATCCGAAACCATTAAAATGTCCAAACTGGCACGGGAATTAAAAGCCAAAGGAGTCAATGTTATTAACCTTAGCCTCGGTGAACCTGATTTTAATACGCCTGAGCACATTAAAGAAGCCGGAAAAAAAGCTATAGATGAAAACTATAGTCATTATACCCCGGTTTCAGGTTATCCTGAACTGAAGCAAGCTATTTGCAAAAAACTTTCAAGAGATAACAACCTTGAATATACACCTGAACAAATTGTGGTTAGCACCGGCGCAAAGCAATGTATTGCCAACACGATGATGAGTATTTTGGATGACGATGATGAAATTATCATTCCAACACCTTATTGGGTTTCTTATTCTGAAATTGCACGTTTATGTCGCGCAAAAATTGTGTTTGTAAATGCCACACCGGAGAACGATTGGAAAATAACTCCTGAACAATTGGAAAATTCAATTACTGCAAAATCAAAATTGTTTATATTTTCTACACCTTGCAATCCTACAGGCTCTGTTTATTCTAAAGATGAACTGGAAGGGCTTGCAAAAGTTTTCGAAAAACACCCGGATATTTTTATCATCAGTGATGAGATTTATGAATACATTAATTATTCTCATACAGGAGGAAAATATGAAAGTATTGCTCAATTTCCTGATTTGAAAGAACGTGTAATAATTATAAATGGATTAAGTAAAGGATTTGCAATGACGGGATGGAGATTAGGCTACACAGCTTCGGCAACTGAAATTGCAAAAGCGAATGAAAAAATTCAGGGACAATTTACAAGTGGTACTAATTCAATAACCCAACGTGCGGCGGTAACCGCACTGGAAGCACCTTTGACTGCTTCCTACGAAATGGTTAAAGAATTTACGCTACGTAAACAGAGGGTGATGGAATTACTGAAAGACATACCAAATGTAAAATGTACTGAGCCACATGGAGCGTTTTACGTTTTTCCTGATGTAAGATATTACTTCGGAAAAAGCTTTGAAGGAGAAGTGATCAATGATTCAAGTGACCTTTGTATGTACCTTTTAAACTATGCTCATATTTCAGCAGTTTCCGGCGATGCTTTTGGACAGCCAGGTTATATCAGGATTTCTTTTGCCAATAGCATGGAAAATATCGAAGAGGGTTTTAAAAGAATCAAAAACGGGCTATTGAAACTTTCTTGATTTCCTGAATTAAATAAATAGAGATGAAAAGAATTTTGGCAGTTGTAATCGTCATCGCGGTGATTTTGATTTTATGGTTTTTATTTTTTAAACGTGCCAATAAACCAACTGTAGCACAAACACAAACAACTAACACAGCAAAAAAACATTCACCTGAATTTGACCGGCAAATTTCATCGCTTATTGATTCTTATATAGCAATGAAGAATGCTTTTGTAGATGCAGATACTTCAGCGATAAAAGCAAAAACTGAGACTTTTATCGCTTCTGCCGATAGCCTTCGTCTCGATGAATTACAGGAAAAAGATTCTTCTGTTTATATGGCAGTTCAGCAAAATGTAAGTGACATAAAAGCGAACGCCAATCCCATTTTGCGGGAAAATGACATTACTGAAATGCGTCATGACTTTAGTATGGTTTCTGAAAATTTGTATCCATTTTTGAAGACTGTCGGTTATGAAGGTGAAAAACTTTATTGGCAAAATAGTCCAAACGCTTTTGGTGAAGACAAACCGGCCAACTGGCTTAGTATTTCGCGTGAAATTAATAATCCTTACCAAGGTAAAAGCGATCCAAAAAATCTTCACTCGGGTGAAATTATGGATTCGATTTATTTGAAGTAAAACCTCTCCCTCTAAAAAACCAATTCCCCTTTAGTCAACGAATCATTTCCCTGCAAGCCGCCAGTATGAATGCATAAAATCTTCGATCCAGGTTTAAAATATTTTTTATTGATGAGGCTATAGATTCCAAGCATCATTTTACCTGTGTAAACAAAATCCAGAGGAATTGAATGTTTTTGATAAAACCAATTTATGAAGGAAAGTAATTCATCAGTTTTTTTTGCGTAACCACCAAAATGATAATCATCAATAAAAGAATATTTTTTTGAGGGATCAACTTTTAGTTTTTCAAATCGTTCAGCGATATCATGTAAATTTTTTAATACACCAAAACCAATAATTCGTGTTTCACTTTTATTTCCATCAACCATTCCGGCAAAAGTAGTTGCAGTGCCGACGGGCATACAAATATGCGTAAAATTTTTGTCAGCAAAATAATTACTGATGAGTGAAGCGCCTTGTTTTCCTTTTATAGAAAAACCGCCTTCAGGGATTAAAATATTCGCATCATAATTATTTTTTAGATGATGCAAGAAATTTCGCATTAATATTTTGATACAATGAACGACTGATAAATTCCAGTTTCATTCCGTGTTCAATACAAAATTGTAAAGTGTGTGAAAGTATTTTCGGTTTTTCTCCACGAACAATTCCAACAGATTCCAAATCCATTTGTTCGCATGCAAACGCAGTAGCAGCAAGGTGATTAGAATATGCGCCACCGAATGTAACGATTGTTTTATGAACAGATTCTTTTGCTTCTTTCAAAAAATAAATCAGCTTAAACAATTTATTGCCTGAAATTGTAGCGTGAATTTCATCAAGTCTCAACATAAAAAGCCTGCACTTCATTTTTCTTCAAAAAGTTCATCTGTTAGTTGCACTATTTCAGGCTCTTTAAATTCAATTCCAGCTAAAACGTCAGTAAAGTCGGATTGTGGCATAAATCTTTCTTGCTTATTTTCGCAGCAATATAATTATTAAAAAAACTTTATAAACTTCAATTGATCTTAAAGATGAAACCTACACTTTTAGTTTTAGCAGCAGGAATGGGAAGCCGTTACGGAGGAATTAAACAAATGGATTCTTTCGGTCCTAATGGCGAAACCATTATTGATTATTCCATTTATGATGCAATAGCAAGCGGTTTCGGAAAAGTTGTATTTGTAATTCGCGAAGCTTTTGCAGAAGATTTTAAGAACTTATTTGAACCAAAATTAAAAGGAAAAATACAAACAGAATATGTAATTCAGGAACTGACTTCTTATACAGAAGGTTTTCAACTTCCTGAAGAGCGCACAAAACCCTGGGGAACTGCCCATGCTGTACTTTGTGCAAAAGAGGCAATTCAAGAGCCGTTTGCTGTTATTAACGCTGATGATTTTTATGGTAGAGATGCGTTTGATAAAGCAGTTAAATTTTTAACAGAAGAAGTTTCTCCTAAAAAATATTGTATCATCGGTTATGAACTTTCAAAAACGATTTCTGAAAATGGAACCGTAAGCCGTGGTGTTTGCGAAGTGGATTTTGAAGGAAACTTATTGCATATAAATGAACGCACGAAAATCTTTCCTGAAAATGGAAAAATTTATTACACAGAAGATGCACTAAAAGTGCCTTTGCCTGGGGACTCGGTTGTAAGCATGAATTTCTGGGGGTTTGATCCAAATGTTTTTGAATTCATCCAAAAATTGTTTTTCCATTTTTTACAGGAAAACGGTAAAAATCCAAAAGCCGAATTTTTTATTCCGATTATAGGAGATGCTTTTATCGCTCAAGGCAAAGGAGCAATAAAAGTGATTCCTACTTCTGCACAATGGTTTGGTGTTACTTATAAAGAAGATGCGCCGCAAGTAAAAGAAGACATTCATAAATTAATAGCGCAGGGTGTTTATCCGGAACATCTATTTGCTGCATCAACAGCAAAATAAAAATTGCTAAAAAAATTGGTTTACTGTATAAAAAAAGAGCACCGAAAACACGGCGCTCTTTTTTGTCAACCATTTTAATTCAATGAAAGGCTTAATTACCTTTCACTTTATAAACAAAGTCTTCTAATTTTTTAATTTGTTTCACGCGATCCAAGCCTTTTAAAGTGTTTACGGTAGGCATTTTAATAGTAATATCTTTTTCTTTTTTCACCTCTTTCAAAGCGTCATAAATATTTTCTGATTTAATAGCAAACACAACGCCGTCAGCGTTCGTTTCTTTACTGCTGATGATTCCAATCACTTCACCATTTTTATTGATAACCGGGCCGCCACTGTTTCCCGGATTAGCTGAAATGCTGATCTGGTAAGAAGTTGTATCCCCATAATAACCGGATTTGGCACTTAAATAACCTTCTCCATACACTACTTCTTCACGTGGATAACCTAAAGTAAATATGGGTTCAGCCAGTTCTGCAGCAGATTTAGGAAAAGTATACGGAAGATCGTTCATTTGTTGGAAAGAAGTATCGGCAATTTTTAAAATTGCAAGATCCGTTGCCGGATTCAAATAAACCTGTTCGGCATAAAACTGTTCCCCTTTTTTATTCTCAACAATCAGGTTTTTTGCATTTTGGACTACATGGGCATTTGTAATTAAATATCCTCTTCCGTCCACTAAAAAACCTGTCGCCCTGAAATTCGCTTCAAACTTTGGCTTGGCCGTTGCAGTAGTCGCATCGTTTAATTTATGTTCAATTTCATTTAGTTTGTATTCAAACTGTGTCAGTTTATGATCGACCAATGGTGTAATAACTGCAACCTTCTTACTTTCAGAATATTTGGAAATAGAGAGAGCCGTACTTAGGGAAACGATACATGCAATAGCTGCAGCTACTGCAATCGTGCGCTGATAGCGGTTCCACAAATAAACCAGTTTAGCTTTTGTTTTTCCTTTTTTCCCGGAAATAGCTCCTTCATTGATCAATTTATTTTCAACTTCATTCAGATTATGACGCAGTTTTTTTTGTTCACTCATTCTTTCAAGCTCTGCAAGAAAAAAAGAATGTTCTGCAACCGTTTGGTCAATTTCAGGATTATTTTTTTTCAATTCCTCAAAAAACAATTTTTCCTTCTCATCCATTTGACCATTTCGATATCTTTCAATCGCGTCAAAAAGTAGATTGTCTTCCATTATTAGTCCTTATTTTTATATTGTGCGAAGAATATTTTTTTCAATCTTACAAGGCATTTATATTTCTGTGTCTTTGCATTGTCCGCGTTAGTATATCCGAACGAATCAGCTATTTCGGGCATTGATTTTTTTTCAAGATAAAAGGCCTCTAATAAACTTTTACAAGGCTCTCCTATTTTTTGCAAGGCACTTTCCATAAACAAAAAATCGTTGTTCTTTTTTTCATGATATTCAATTTCATCATCAACAGGTACAATTTCCTCAATAGTTTCTATTGAAGGATTAAACCGGTTCTGCTTTTGTAATTTCTTTAACCAAAGCCGGCGGCAAATTGAATACAGGTAAGTTTGCAATTGGCAAGTCAATGTAAAAGAACCTGATTTTGCTTTTTCGAATAAAACGATCATTGCCTCCTGGAAAACATCAAGCGCATCATCCGTATAACCATTATTCTTTATTATAAAAACCTTGATTGCTGTAAAATTATCCCGGTAAATCGTTTCAATGGCATCTGTATCACTGTCTGCAAGACCTTTTAATAAAACTGTTTCCTGTTCAATCGTTTTCACTCAACTGATAATTAATACGTATAAAATGGAAAAGTAACCCAATTAAATTTTTAAAAAAATTTTATAGTTGGGTTACTTTTTAAAATTATGAGTATAAATAAGAAATATTTAAAAATCTAAAATTAAACAAAATGAAAAAATTATTGCTCGTTTTCACAGTTGCTGCTTTTTTAACAGCTTGTAATGGTAACTCTTCTTCAACAGAAGCTACTACAGATTCTACAACTGTTAGCACAATGGACACAACCACAACAGTAGCAGCACCTATGGATTCAACAAACATGGTTACTACTGACTCTACAAATACAATGAGCGCAGATTCAACAAAATAATAAAATTGTAATTATTTTATTGTCACAATTTTTATTTTGACTGGCAATCTAAAAGCCGTCTCCATTTGGAGACGGTTTTTTATTATATTTTTTCCCTTTAAAATTGAGATAGAAATTATCTAAAATTCCTTTAAAAAAAAATGAGCAATTTGTTTTTTGATTACGTTCCAAACCTTACTTTTGCGCCGGAGAGATGTCAGAGCGGTTTAATGAGGCGGTCTTGAAAACCGTTGAGGGTCACACCTCCGGGGGTTCGAATCCCTCTCTCTCCGCTTTACTATATTCTTAAGCCGCTCTTTTAGCTGCAGGTATTAGTTTTTGCTTATGATCGTAACTACTGAAAAAAGTACCAGAATCGTTCTCAGCGCAAGAAGGGCCATGAATTACCAGTAATTTAGATGATCCAGTTGACTCAACTTTTTCTTTAAATTTTGGTTTTCACGCTATTATCCAAAACAAATCTTGCTTTTTTCTTCGTTTACTGCTAGCCGTTGTCGTATATAGGATTTACTGTAGTTCAGCTCGGCCATATGAATATCAAATTCCGCTTATTTGGTTCCAAATGCAAATACTGTTTTTTGCCTGTTTTGTCGCAGTTTTTCGACTGTTTGTCGCAGTTTTCCATGAAAAAAGAATTAATATCATAAGTTTGAATTCTTTTTATAAAAGACATTTCTTGCAAAATGGAAAAACCGTGGTATGAAAAAAAATGGATGACGGTTCTTATGCATGCTGCTGCATGGATGCTGTTATTTTCTCTTCCTGCATTGTTGCGGCCATCGCACAATCCTAATGAAATGGAAACTCCATCTCCTGTAAGCCCTGCGATTTTCTTTTTTATTTCACGTATAAGTGATGCATTACTCATTATCTTTTTTTATCTGAATGCACTTGTATTAATTCCACGTTTTTTATATAAAAGAAAATATTTCGTCTATCCTCTTTCCGTTATTTTTTATTTCCTGCTTTATGTAATTATCATGTGGTTGCTGTGGGGCAATTTTACAAAAGCCGGCAGGCATATGTTATTCAAAACACACGTGCTTGTAAGCATTTTTATTTTTGTGTTTATTTTCGCGTGCAGTATCGCGTACAAAACGATAAGAGACAAATTTATTTCCGAACGGATAGCCAAAGAAAAAGAGACAGAACACCTTAAAACTGAATTGTCTTTGTTACGCTCGCAGGCCAGTCCGCACTTTATGTTCAATGTGTTGAACAATATGGTAGCTCTTGCACGCAAAAATTCAGATCAACTGGAACCTTCACTTATCAAATTTTCTTCTTTGATGCGTTATATGCTTTACGAAACAGGTGAAGAAAAAGTTTCTTTGGAAAGCGAGGAAGAATATTTGCAGAGTTATATTGATCTTCAGCAACAACGGTTGAGCAAAAAAGTGACCGTAACAGTCAACTTGTGCAAACCCGATAAACCTTATGAAATTGATCCAATGCTGCTTATTCCTTTTGTAGAAAACGCCTTTAAACATGGAACCGGTTTTGTAGAAAATCCTAAGATCGATATTGAGCTAAAGGCAACAGATAATATTCTTTATTTTCGTGTAAGCAATAGTTACGATCCGGAATTGCAGCAGCTAAAAGATAAAGCAAGTGGAATTGGCCTGGCAAATGTTCGCAGAAGGCTTGATCTGTTACATCCGGGAAAGTATACTCTTATCATCACTGAAGAAAACGGAATATTCACCGTTTCACTTCAAATAAATCTCAATTAATGATACGTTGCTTAGCTGTAGATGATGAGCCGTTAGCACTGGAATTGCTCGAAGACAATATCAGTAAAGTTCCCTTTCTGCAATTGATAGCGGCCTGTGATAGTGTAACGGATGCAATGAAAGTGATGGAGAAGGAAAAGATTGATTTGATATTTCTGGATATCCAAATGCCGGGGCTTACAGGATTACAGTTTATCGAAAGCATGACTGAAAAGCCGATGATCATTTTGATAACTGCTTACAAACAATATGCGCTTGAAGGATATAACCTTGATGTAACTGATTATTTAGTAAAACCGGTTTCCCTGGACCGCTTCATAAAGGCATGCAATAAGGCAAAACAATTGTTTGAATTAAAATCGAATCAAAAGAACACTGATTCTCCTTCGTCGAATCCCGGCTATTTCTTTGTAAATGCCGATTACAGGCTGATTAAAATAAATATGGCAGATGTCATTTACATTGAAGGTTTAAAAGATTATATCAAAATACATTTAAAAAGCACCCCACACCCTGTAGTAACGCGAATGCTAATGAAAGCAATTGAAGAAGAATTACCTGCTAACCAATTTATTCGCATTCACAAATCTTACATTGTTTCTGTTTCTTATATCACAGCAATACGAAAATCAAGTGTATTTGTTGATTCACTGGAACTTCCTCTAAGCGATACTTATCGTGATGCCGTTTCTTCCCTGACAGGCAAAATTTAAGGAAAGCTGTCATATTCTATAAAAACAATTCCCATTTCGTCGCAACATTTTAAGCACTCATCGCAATTGCTAAAAAAGGCATTTATCCAACTATAGATTTGTATTAAAATTATAAAAAATGAAAAAGTTATTTTTAGCAATTGCGATTTTTGTTACAGCAAAAACCTTTGCTCAATACCCCCAAATGCCTGCTTCAATAACAAGCAGCGGCCACGTTTATGGCAAAATAACTGATGCAGATGGTAAACCTGTTGAAGGTGCTTCGGTTTTGTTGCTCAATCAAAAAATGGATTCCGCCAGCAAGAAAATGAAAATGATTTTACTGAGTGGATTGATTACAAAAAGCAATGGTGATTTCGATTTTACATCTGTTCCTGTTATGGGTAAACTTGAATTAAGGATAAGCAACAGCGGATACAAATCTATGCAACAGGATTTTTCACCGTTTTCAAAACCGGCATCCGGTGCTGCTCCTTCTTTCGATAAAGACCTTGGCAATATCAAAATAGAGCCTGATGCAAAGATGTTAAGCACAGTTACTATCACTGCTGCCCCTCCCGCATTAAAAATGGATATTGATAAAAAAGTTTTTAATGTAGAGAAAAACATTGTAAGCGCAGGTGGAACTGCTGTAGATGTGATGCGGAATGTGCCATCCGTGCTGGTAGATATTGATGGAAATGTAAAATTAAGAAATGCTTCCCCTCAAATCTATGTGGATGGACGGCCAACAACTTTATCACTTGACCAGATTCCGGCCGATGCTATTCAGAGCGTAGAAGTGATTACCAATCCCTCTGCCAAATATGATGCTTCCGGAGGAAATGCAGGAATATTGAATATTGTTTTGAAAAAAAACAGAGCCACCGGTTATAACGGAAATATTTCTGCCGGTGTTGATACACGCGGTGGCATCAATGCGGGCGCCAATCTTACGATAAGGCAAAATAAAATCAACTTTTCCGCCTCCGGCATGATGCACCAGATGAAAGGTACCAGTACCGGAACTACTGACAGATTAAATCTTGCAGACACACAAACACACGTTTATCAAAGTGATATTAATAAGACAAACGGCGCCTTTCTATTTGGAAAATTAGGACTTGATTATTATGTAACGAACCGCGCAACCGTTTCACTGGGATTGATAAAAGTCCATGGTCAATTTGACCCGAATCAAACCATTAATTCAACTACTGACAGTTTATTCAACAGTGGAATTAAAAGCGCTAACAGTGTTCGGTATACTTCCGGTTCAAGAACGTTTGACGCCAATGGTTTGCAGTTGGATTATATTTACAATTTTCCAAAAGATGGCGAACAATTAACTGCGGATGCCAGCTATTTTTCCGAAAATAATATTGGCAATTCATTATACACTACCAACTACCTTAACAGCAACAGTATCGCTGGTACACAATTGCAAAAAGTGGCAACTGATGGTAATATAAATTTTTTGACCGTGCAGACCGATTATTCTTTACCATTTGGGAAACAAAAACAATCTACTCTCGAAGCTGGTTTAAGAGCACAACAACATCAAAACACCAATAATAATAACAACTTTGCAGGTGCATCCGAAGAAACTCTTGTAAAAGTTCCGGGAGGAACGAATGATTATAAAAGTACTGACAACGTGTATGCAGCTTATGTAAGTGTAAAGAGCAGTATCAAAGATTTTGGATATGAATTGGGAGTAAGAGCTGAAAGTTCAAATTACAATGGCGAACTTATTAACACAGGCGAAAAGTTCAGCAATAAATACCCCGTAAGTTTGTTCCCTTCTTTGTTCCTAAGCCAAAAACTTGAAAACAAACAGGAATTACAATTGAGTTATACAAGGCGTATTAACAGGCCTAATTTCTTCCAGTTGATTCCTTTCACTGATTATACAGATAGTTTGAATATAACCCGTGGTAATCCGGATCTGGTTCCCGAATTCACTAATTCATTGGAAATGAGTTATAGCAAAACATTTAAAGGTGGTAACAGTTTGCTTGGTTCCATTTATTACAAACATTCAGACAACCTAATCACCCGCTACCTGAGTCCCGGCACAAACCCTTTTACCGGTAAGCAAGATATAATTAATACTTATGTCAACGCTAATTCAAGTTATTCTTACGGAGCAGAAGTGACTTCTATTAATAAGCTGGCTAAGTGGTGGGATTTGACATCAAATGTGAATGTGTACCAATCAAAGATCAATAGTTCCAACATTGCAGCCACAGCTTCACAAAAGGGAATGCTTAGTTGGTTTGGCAAATTAAACAATACTTTTAAATTGCCTGAATCTTTCAGCATTCAATTGTCTGCCAATTATCAAAGTAAAACAAACCTGCCCATAAGTAACAACCCGGGTGGTACTGGCGGTGGTGGTTCTTTTGCACAGGCACAAAGTTCTTCACAAGGATATATTAACTCCTCCTGGTCTACCGATATAGCAGTGAAAAAAAGCTTTCTTAAAAACAACGCGGCTAGTGTTAGTGTTAGCATGAACGATATCTTCCGCACACGCACACAGGACCAGTATTCAGCAAGCCCTTATTTTATTCAGAATTATAGTCGCCTGAATAATCCACAAACCGTTCGTGTGAGCTTTACTTATCAGTTTGGTAAATTGGATATGTCATTATTCAAACGCCAGAATAATAAAGCAAGCGGAACACAGGAAGTGATGCAAATGGCACAGTAATTAAGTTCATTAAATTTTAAGAGGTTGAATCTATGATTCAACCTCTTTTTTTTGTAAGAAAAAGCTAGTTTACTAATTCGCTTTAACTGTACTCTTGATGTATTTTATCCAGGTGTCGATGAAATAAGCATTGTTGGCATTGCTTAGTTTGGCATCGACCAGGTGCATCGTAACTTTTAGTCCATCACAATCAGAGGTAAGAACATAATCAATGCGCTCACCGGAAGCAAGAGGAAAAACTTTACCCTTAAACTGAGCACATCCCACTTTATAATTTTTGACAGGGCCGGTAACTTTATTTTTGCTTAAGCGGTTGGCAATTTCCTGCAACACATTTAAAAACTGTGGAATATCCTTGACGGCAACGGGGAAAAACTTCTTATATTTTTCCGTTTCATTAAGATGATTGGTATATATTGCCGGCTGTGAAATCGCTTCATCCAACAAAACATATTTTTGTGATTTTCCTAACGACGCCTCGCAAATTAGAATAATAATAAAAAGGTACTTCATAAAAATTTTAAAAGATTACTTGTATTCGCCGAACACCTGCCTGAGAGTGTCAGCAATTTCTCCAAGGGTACAAAGGTTTTCAACGGCATCAATAACTACAGGCATCAGATTTTGGTCGTTCAGTGCATAACTCTTGATATTTTTTAAACATTCACCCACTTTTTGATTGTCTCTTTTTTTCTTAAGCGCATTAAGTTTGTCTGTCTGAACCATCCTTATACTGTCATCCACTTTAAAAGCTGGTGTCACAGTTTCTTTATCAGAAATAAACGAATTTACTCCAACGATTATTTTATCTTTCGATTCTATCTTTTGTTGGTAAGCATAGGCGCTTCGCGCGATTTCATTTTGCATAAAAGCTTCATCAATGGCATTTACGCTTCCTCCCATAGCATCAATCGTTCCAATTATTTGACACGCTTCCTTTTCCACCTTTGCAGTAAGATTTTCAACAAAATAACTTCCCGCAAGAGGATCGGCAGTTTCAGCCACCCCACTCTCATACGCAACTATCTGCTGAGTTCTTAATGCAATAGCAGCCGCTTCTTCGGTAGGAAGGTTGAGTGCCTCATCATAGCCATTCGTATGAAGGCTTTGAGTACCACCAAGCACTGCCGCCAGGGTTTGTAAAGTTACGCGGCTGATATTGTTCATCGGTTGTTGCGCAGTAAGTGTGCTCCCGCCTGTTTGCGAATGGAAACGAAGCATCATGGCTTTTTCATCAGTTGCACCCAGCTCTTTCATTATTTTCGCCCACATTCTTCGTGCAGCACGAAACTTAGCGACTTCTTCAAAAAGATTGTTGTGTGAATTAAAAAAGAAGGATAATCTTTTACCAAAAACATTAATATCCAGGCCTTTCTCTAATGCCGCTTTTACGTAAGCTTTCCCGTTACTGAGTGTGAAAGCTACTTCCTGAATCGCCGTGCTTCCTGCCTCGCGAATATGATAACCTGAAATAGAAATAGTATTCCATTTGGGTAATTCTTTGCTGCACCATTCAAAAATATCTGTGATAATGCGCATTGAAGGTTTGGGTGGATAAATGTAAGTTCCCCGTGCAGCATACTCCTTCAAAATATCATTCTGCACAGTTCCTTTCAATTGTGAAAGATTGGCGCCTTGTTTTTTGGCAATCGCTACGTATAAAGCAAGTAGAATAAAAGCCGTAGAATTGATTGTCATGGAAGTAGAAACATTATCCAACTTAATTCCCGAAAACAAAGCTTCCATATCTTCTATAGAATCAATAGCAACTCCCGCTTTTCCCACCTCTCCTTCAGATAAAGGATGGTCACTGTCGTAACCGATTTGAGTGGGAAGATCAAAGGCCACACTTAAGCCACTTACACCCTGCGAAATCAGGTAATGATAGCGCCGGTTACTTTCTTCAGCAGTACTGAAACCTGAATATTGCCGCATCGTCCACATTTTGCCACGATACATATCGGCTTGTACACCGCGTGTAAAAGGAAACTCTCCGGGCATTTCCCGGTCAATATCTTTGGGAAGATCTTCGGCGGTATAAACCTTTTTTATTTCTATTCCTGAATCAGTTTCTGTTTTTTTCATGTTGTATAATTAGCTGATTGGCTAATTAGCTAATTAGCTAATTAGGAACAGTATCACATTATCTTCTTTGCCTCATAATTGATCGCTTCCAAAACAATATTATGTAGCGAAGCATTGGAATTGTTGATGAGATAGTCAATAATATGTTTGTTAAGATCCATGCCTGAAGCCTGTGCCGGAAGCGTGGCAGCCAATTGGTTGATGATGTAAATATTTTGTTCCTTTAAATTATTCACGGCCCTCCACACTTCCGTTGACACATAGATTTGTTGACTCATATTATATTCATATTCCTGTTTGATAGAATCTATTAACGTCATTTGCATTTGTCGAAAGGTTAATCCAGGGTTTGTATGACGCGATAATAAATTTTGCAGCGCAATTCTTTCTGTAAGTAAAGTAATTCTTTCATATGCCTGTAAGCGCAGCCGTAAAGTTTCGGGATCATTGTTTTTATGTTCTTCCAGTTGTTTTTTCATCGACGAAAACTCTGTCAATATCCAGATAAAACCCAAAAGCAGGATCAATATAAGAATAAGCATGACCGTTTCAAATGTTGACATAATTTAAATTTATAAACAAAAATAAACATTCCGTTAGTAAGGTTGTAATTTAGAAAATCAAATATTGGGAATAAAGAATTACTGCTTGCGCACTTCTTCTAAAAAGATGTAGGATGAAAACATTGCTGCTCTCTCAATTACCACAGCGCAAAGAAACAGTACATACTTCCAAAAGTGATTAGTAAAAAACGAATTGAAAAATTTGATTAATCCGACTGAAAATGTAAAGGAACTTTGAATTGTTACTTTTTCAACAAAATGACTTGAGCAAATATAGATATAACAGTAAACGAACTTTTAAAACAGATTTTTTATTTTTTATAATTGATTATAAAAAGACCTGGTCCTGTTTACTTTCAGGTCGCGGAGTATTGGCGATTTAGGGCTGAGGTTAATGCTGTAATAGCGGTAAATACCAAGCGGTGTAATATTGATAGACATTTGCCAGCAATGCAAATCCCGCGAAATAGACATAGTCAGAGGATTAAGTTGTCCCTGGGAAATGTTGTAGTAACCATTAATACCCATTTGCCATTTTGGAGTGATATTTAAAGAGCCACCAAAGTTCAGGTTTTGGGTAAAAATTCCGGTGAATCCTTGTTTTTAGATCAAAAGTTTTGGAATAACTTAATGCATAAGAAAGGTTGATCGACCAGGGGATATTGAAATCGGCAAATTCATCTGGATTGTTTCTGATATAAGCAAGATCGCTGTTATATTGGTCCTGGCCATATAAAGCTTCATCCTCAGCCGTTTGATCTGGTTTTACTCCGGCTTTTTCGCCCGTTTTCTTGTTTCCCCCTTGAACGAACTGGATAAGGAAATATTAGCGTTGGTCATTCTTCCCAAAGAAATTGGTTTTCTTTTCCAGATCAAACGATTTATGTCTGCTCCCGTACTGTCAACTTCATAAGGGTCAAAATTAGCGCTGCTGGTAAAATTGATCTTGTTGAATAAATTGGTGGAAGCAACTGCGGAAATATTTGAGAAATGCCGGAAATCTACCGGGAAGAAATTATAACTTCCCCGTAATGCTGAAAGCGTCGAGCAGCGATACTTTCTTTAAAGTATTTCCGGTGTCTTTTTTGTCGCGCACTTTCATGGAAAGATTATTTTCAAGCCCAAAACTAAATCCTCCAAAACGCCCATTTGTGTAAGGGCCGTTGAGGTTATAATTGCCGGGAAAAAAAGGCAGAATTGTTTTTTTTCCGGTTGAATCCAAAGTAGTCGTATAATAATTTTTGCTGTTGAAGTTGGGTTGATAACTGAGTGATAATGTAGGCCTGATCTCATGGCGAATTGCCTGGATCCTGGCATTTTTATTTTTAGCGGTTATCATTCCGAATATTCTTGTAGAAATGCTTATGCCAAATCCCATTTGCCTTGCTGTATAAAATCCTTTTTGAATTGAGGTATCCACTTTTTCGCAGTGCTGTCCCATCTCATAGTTACTTTGCTTTGGTACCAGGTTTCATCATAACTTACCGAAGGCGACAACTGGAAAACTCCCATTTGTGGTAGTGATAAACTTATAGGAATCGAGTGATGTGCGCCCCATTGCAGGTTATTTTGAATCTGCTGAGTCAGACTTGGATGATTTGTAGAATCGCTAAATGAAAACTGGTTTTTTGCATCTAAGTTATAGCCGATACCTAGGTTTTCATACCATTTCAATTCCCCAACAGCGTCCTTTCTTCTAAAAGGATAAATAGTTGTCATGGTAAAACCAAGGGTAGGAAGATTAATATTGAATTCTTTTTGATTGGTATTCTGGGAATGATTGGCGCTTAGCGTCAAATTGAAAGGCAGATCCTGCCATGTTTTTGAATAAGATATTGAAGAAGTTAACTGGTTTTGAAAATTAACAACAGGATCATTCGGTACCTGCCTGTTGAAACTACTGCTTCCGGCATTTACGTTTGCTGAAAAAGTTACTCCGGGCCGTGATTTGGTATCGGCGCTATGACTCCAGGTGATATGAAATGATTTGTTTTTCTGGAAATCGGGATCGCCTTTAAAATTCAAATTAAATTGTTGAATATCGAGCGCCGAAGTTGCCGGCATAATGGTATCTTTTCGAATACCGCGGGTTCAAATGCAATGCCCAGCCTCCATACGAATAAATATCCGACCGGACGACAATATCCCAATAATCATTGATCACTTTATAATAACCAATGCCTTCCAAACCCAAGCCCTTTTTGTTGGTTTACTGTAAAGTTCGGCGATAAAAAACCCGAATGCCTTCCCTGGTTGAGTGGATAAATACCGAATGGAAAATAAATCGGTATAGGTACTCCTTCAAACTCAGGATGAACAGGGCCTGAAATGGCTACTTTGTTATTGATAAATTTTATTTTATTGGCCATAAACGCAAAATGAGGTGTATCAAGATTACAGGTGGTAAATCTTCCGCGCAAGGCATAAAATACATCCGGGCTTACTTTCTTTATCACTTGGCCATAAACATACATTTCTCCCTGCTGCGTGTAAGTTCCCTTGGTAAGTCCTTTACCGGTTTTCATATTAAAACGGATAGAATCACTTTGAGAGGTAAAATCAGCAGATTTGTAAGTGGGAAACGCGATCACTTTGCCAGTGCTGTCGCGTTTACCTGTAGCAATAATATTCCCCGATGCTTCGTCATAAGCAATGACAGGGCCGGTAAGTTTATTGTCCTGGTAATTGGTCGTCACGTTTTTTCCATAAAGCGTAACCATTTTTCCAGGCACGTCAATAACCATTGAATCTTCCGCCGAATAATCTACCGGTGCTGTTAGCGCATTTTTGGCAAGATCGTAATGAATTGTGTCGGCACTTTTAATAGTTATAGAAGTATCTTTTTGTGAAAGAGAATCATTTTTTTGTGAAAGAGAATCCTGGTTTTTTGATGGAATTGAATCAGCTGAAATGTTATTTTTCAAGGGGATTGTATCATTTGAAAATTTTTGCTTTTTTGCAACAAAAAAATGATTTTCCTTTGAAGAAAATAATTCAGAAATGGAATTATTTGAACCGCAGGAAAAAATAATTTTTTTAGAATTCTGACCGCTGCTTTTTACTGCCGAATTAGCAAAGAGAAACAGGAAAGCTGTAAAAGCAAACGGTAAAATATTTTTGTGGCTAATTTCGTTTCTGTTTTGCATAGCAGTAAGGCAACAAAAATAGAGATAATCCATTTAAGGTTATGTGAAGATTATGAAAGAATTGTATTGACCCATTTAAAACCAATATTTGCAAATGTTTGAATTTAAAAAATCAAAGCTTTTTACTCCTTTTAGAATTGTCCTTTTTTCGCTTACTCTCATATTGTTTTTTAATACCAATACTTTCTCGCAGGCTCCGCGTAAAATAAAAACGATTATTATAGATCCCGGGCATGGTGGAGAAGACCATGGCGCACATGGTGAATATGAAGGAACATTGGGTTCACTGGAAAAAAATATTACGTTGGCCATCTCAATGAAACTGGTGGCCGATCTTAAGAAAGCAATGCCTGACGTAAATATAATTCCCACAAGAACTACTGATGTGTTTATGAATGTTCATGAAAAAGCGCAATTTGCGAATGATCATCATGGAGATCTTTTTGTTTGCATTCATGCAGATGCAGTTGCTCTAAAAACAGGTTCAAGAATCGTAGGTTATAAAACGAAACTTATCATACTTATCATTATGTAGGTAAGGGAAAGATCAAGAAAAAAAGTATATACAAAGCACACCCGCAGAGTTCCTATAAGGCATTATTATAAAATACCAACCAGCCGGAAAGGCACGAGTACTTTGATTTTGCCGCCAGGCAAACCAATGATAAGATCAAAGCTTTGGAAGAAGGCGATTTAGGATTTAATACAGACGATGATGACAGCACTGCCAATGTTAATTACGAGAGCCCTGAATATAAAGCCAGCGCTCTTTTGTATTCACAGAATTACTTTCAGAAAGAGTTATCAGCTGGCATCGCTGGTACAGGACGAAGTGGCAAAGGAAACAGGAAGGCCTGACCTTGGTGTATGGCAGCGTGAAAAAGGTTTATGGGTGCTTCATGCTACACAAATGCCTGCCATATTGATTGAAACCGGCTTTGTTGCCAATTACGATGACGAGCGTTATCTGAACAGTGAAAAGGGCCAGGAAGAAATTGCACAGGCAATTACAGATGCATTGGTTAAATATAAAAAAATGGTTGAAACTCCTAAAACGCTTGCGAACGCTCGACAACGATAATAGTGCTTCAACAATAATGATTCCGATTTTTATAATCGAATTTCCCGTTTACTAATGCAGTTAAAGCCATTTTATTCTTAATTCATTTGTTACTAACTGCGAATGAAGTTTCCTATTTTCGCATAATACTTTTAAAGGAATAAACCTTTAATTTATTTATTACGAAAAAATACCAAATGAAAATAAGCAATGAAACAAAGATTGGCGTGATGGCGGTTATCGGGGTGGCGATGTTGATCATAGGATTTAAATATTTGAAAGGGAAGTGGGATATTTAAAAAAGAAAATCATATTTATGCTGTTTATGCTGATGTGCAGGGATTGAAACAATCAAACCCGGTAGTGATAAACGGCCTTCAGGTAGGAAGAATAGCAAGCCTGGATGGAGGAAAGGATATGAAACGGATTTTGGTAACAGTTTCTCTTACCAAAGATGTAAACATTCCATCAAATTCACTGGCTGTTATTAATCCCAATCTTCTTGGAAGCCCAACTATGGAAATTCAGCTTGGAGATGCCAGTACTTATTTAAAAAATGGCGATACATTACTTACAACTCTTAATGGCGGTGCGTTTGATGAAGCAATGAAAATTATAAACCCGGTTTTATATGAAGTTAAAAATGCCGTAAAATCTTTGGATTCTGTTCTCACTACAATTACAACAGTTTTTGATGTACAAACTAAAGATAATATTAAAAGTATTTTGGCAAATGTGAATGCGGCCACGGCTTCTTTCGTGGTTACTTCTCATTCATTGCAAAAATTGATGGATATTCAAAACGGAGCGCTTGCCAATCATTGGAAAACATGAAATCGTTTACTTCCAATCTGAATCAACAATAATAATCAACTGGACAGTATAATGAAGAATACGGAAGCGTTTTCACAATAAACTTTCAAAGCTTGATCTTGAACAAACGATTGATACATTTCAGATAGCCATTAATAATTTTAAAGCAGGAGCAGAAAAGATCAACAGTAAAGATGGATCGCTTGGCCTTCTGCTTAATGATAAAACTTTGTACAAAAATCTTGAAAGTACTTCCGATAAATTAAATATTCTCCTGGATGATATCCGGGTTCATCCAAAAAGATATGTAAATATTTCAGTGTTTGGCAAAAAAGATAAAGGCAATTACCTGACTGCACCTTTAATTGATGATACCTTAAAAGTGGTAAAGAAATAACATGTTTCAAAAACTGAAATATTTTTGCCTGATTTTTTTTTTAGTGTCGGGTTATGTTTCATTTGCACAGGTTACACCTCCTCAGGCTCCACCTCCAACAGATACGATAAGAGAATTTGAGATTATCCGCGGCCCGAGTATGCGCGCGATAAAAATTGATTCAGACACCACGCTTCAAACCATTGCCGGAGGCGCTATCATTCAACAGGGAAGCACCATTTTTCATAGCGACAGCGCAGTCATAAACCCGATTACTCACGTAATGGAAGCCTTTGGAAATATTGAAATTAATCAGGCGGATACCGTTCATACTTACAGCCAATATCTTAAATATTTGGGTGTTGAAAAAATTGCTTATCTCAAAAACAAAGTAAAACTTACTAATAAAAGCGGCACTCTTTTTACTGATGATCTTGATTACAATTTGGGAACTGGTATTGGAAATTTTCATAACGGGGGAAAAATAATAGAAAATAAAAGCGTAATTACGAGCGATGGAGGGAACTTATTATGACGATACAAAAGATATTTATTTTAAGAAGAATGTAAAGCTGGATGAGCCCAAAAAGCACATTCGGGCAGATTCGCTTTTGTATAATATGCAAACACGCCAAACTACTTTTATAAGCCCTACAATATTAAAACTCCCGAAGTGGAAGTGAACGGCAGTCAACGGGAACTACGACCTTAATACCGGCAATGCTTTTTTTACCAACCGGGCAACAGTAAAAGACAGCAGCGGACGCTTATATTCAGCAAATACCATGGCGCTTGAAAATAAAACCGGTAATGCCCAATTGGAAGGAAATGCTGTTATTATTGATTCTGCAGGAGGTTATACCATCATTGCTAACCAGGTTTTCATGAACAAGAAAAAGAATTCTTTCCTTGCTACAAGAAAACCCGTATTGATTATTAAACAAAAAAACGACAGCACTTATATTGCCGCAGATACCATTTATTCAGGCTTTAATACTTTCGTAAAAAATAAAAACAAAGTGTTGCAAAATGATTCGACTATCAATGTTGATACTTCAGAAAACAGGAAGGTGGAGGAAACAATTTCGAGCGATACAATGGAGCAATTCTTTCTGAAACAACATCAGCAAGCTATCGATTCAATAAAAAACGGTTCGCAGAAAGATACTTCTGAAATTTTTAAAGAGCGGAATGTGATAAAAGAAAATCTGCTTGTTCCAAAAAAAGATTCTTCTCATTTAATTTTAAAAAAACCGGTGGACTCTTCTCTTATTGTAGGCGGTGCGGACAGTGCCCACCACGCACTACCCCGGTTGGTATCTCCACCAACCAGCGACAATGATTCGGCACAAAAAGTCACTCCTCAGGTTTCCAGGCGCCGGAAGAAGTTTAAAGAAAAAGTAATTATTCCACGGAAAGACACTTCTCAATTGCTTTTGAAAAAACTCCCAATCGATTCTTCTGCAATTAAAAATTCAATGTATAAAGAAATTGACAGTACAATTATCTCAGATTCTATAAAAAATAAAATATTTACCGATAGTACTTTCGCTGATTCATTGCGAACAGACTCTACAAAAAAGTTGACAGAACCACTTCCTGATAGTCTAAAAGCAGAAAGCAAGCACATTAACGATTCGACAAATAAGTCTGATACGGCGATAAGATATTTTCTCGCCTTTCACCACGTAAAGATTTTTAATGATTCGCTGCAAAGTGTTTGTGATAGTATGTTTATATCGTCGAAAGATTCAGTTTTCAGGTTGTATTACAACCCGGTTGTTTGGAGCGGAAATACACAAATAAACGGTGATACGATATATCTGTACACAAAAAATAAACAGCCGGCAAGATTGTATGTATTTGAAAGCGGGTTGATAGTAAACGAAACAAAAGAAGGTTTTTTTAACCAGATGTCGGGCAAAACGATCAACGGATATTTTATAAATGGTAAAATTGATTACATGCGGGTAAAAGGCACACAGGCTGAAAGTATTTATTATATTCAAAATGAAGACAGCGCTTACATTGGGATGAACCGGGCAACGGGAGATGTAATCGATCTTTATTTTGAGCACGACGATTTGAAGAAAATCCTTTTTATCAATGCTGTCAAGGGCACAGTATATCCAATGGACCAGATCCCGGAGGATCAGAAGAAATTAAAAATCTTTAAGTGGCTTGATTCGGAAAGGCCAAAAAACAGGGCGGAATTATTTGAGTAGGAGATGGCTGAGTGGGTGAATGGTGAATAGCGAATAAACAAATAATCCGATTTTTTATTTTGGCAGTTTGCGTTTAATCTTTACCGTTAGCTTAGCGGATTATGTTTTCTATTCTTCAATTAATTTACCAGCTTCGGGTTTTTCATTATCGTTTAATTTCACATCGGGGAAAAAGGAAATAAGCAATAATATGATAGAACTGATGATGAGAAAGTAAAGTCCATACTGCTTTTCAGGGCAATATCCTTTATAGCAGGAAGTATAAATTACATACGTTTTTAACAGGTAACCGACATTAAGTGCTGCAAAAAATATTAATGTCCTTTTCGCCCATATCTTATTAATGAAAATAAGTAACACAGATATTACTGCAAAGAAAGTAAAAGCGATTCCCGGCTTACCATAAACATTTTGTTCAGAAAAAAACCCGCTAAAAGATTTTTGCAAATCAGGATAATAAGCCCACGGCAGAAAACAACTAACAATAAGCGCGATACAGGCAAGCAGGCCGATAACTTTGTAATATTTCATATTAAAGCACTAAAATCGAAAATACTTTTGGCTGCAATGTTAGTTCAATTTTTTTTATTTGAAACAGCCTTACTATCTAAACAAATTCTGAAAGATTCCAACCACTAAGGGCTGTTCAAACAATGAACCCGATACAGATGAGAATGGGAGAGCTTTCTTTTTGAATACCTGCACCATTTGACTACCTTACAATGGTTCAAATATCCCTTTTTCCTTGTTTTTCCTCACTTTAGCCGCATCAAAATATTGACCGTTCATGGCAACATACACTCCATTCGGTAAGATTTGTACAAAGGCAAGTGCGCTTCCCAGGTTAAAGAATCCGTCAGAACTTCCAAACTTATAAGGAATCATAGCTCCGGTAAGGACTATAGTTTTTGGAATTGCTTCCTTAGATAAAAATTTTCCGGTCACTTCCATCGTATCTGTACCATGGGTAATGATAATATGATTTTCTTCTGCTTCCCTGCAGCGCTTTTCAATTATACCACGCTCCTTGTTGGTCATATCAAGGCTATCAATCATCATGAGCGTTTCTACCGCCACTTTCACATTGCATCTTCCCCGTCTCAACATTTCAGTAAGGTGAGTGTTTTTGAAAAAAAGCTGGCCGGAGCGTTCATCATATTCCTTGTCAAAAGTGCCACCGGTAACTAAAATCCTGATCCTCATAATATAAATTTTAAATCTGCTTTACCGAAAAGTAAAGCCTGAAGCAACAAAATGCAAGCAATCGCGATTGTTATACAAAGGAATGAAAATTATTGATACGATATTTTCCTGCTTTTTTAAATGACCTGGAAGTTTCACAAAATAAAAATCAGCGAAATTTATTTCTTTACTTAATTGCCAATCCGACATTTATAAATTAACTACCTGCACCGCTGTTCCATAGCATAATACTTCTGTAACTCCATTCATTACTTCATTTGCATCATAACGGATATTGATAATTGCATTGGCGCCTCTTTCATTAGCATGCTGAATCATGTGCCTGTAAGCTTCCACCCTTGTCTTTTCACAAAGGTCAACATATATCGAGATGGTGCCTCCAAATAAAGTTTGCAAACCTCCCGCGATATTTCCAAAAAGGCTTCTGGATCTTACCGTAATTCCACGAACAATTCCAAGATGTTTTGTAATTCTATAACCTTCGAGCTGGTTGCTTGAAGTGATTAAATCTTCGTCTACCATAAATTTTGATTTTATTTTTTTTAAAACTGTATTTATATAATCAGAAAATGTTTACTTCCTTTTGCAACTCGATGTCAAATTTTTCTTTCACCGAAATTTTTATTTCTTCACTCAGATCATTAATTTCTTTCCCGGTTGCATTTCCATAATTGACTAATACCAAAGCCTGTTTGTCATAACAGCCCGCATCTCCCTTTCGAAAACCTTTCCAACCGCATTGTTCTATTAACCAACCTGCGGGTATTTTATAATTTTCGCCACTTTTATAATACGGAAATTCTACATCTTTCAAATCTTCTTTAAGTGCATCAAGTTTATCTTTTCCTATCACCGGATTTTTAAAAAAACTGCCGGCGTTGCCAATCAAAGCAGGGTCTGGTAACTTAGAAGTCCGAATGCTGATAACTGCGTCAGAAATTGCTTTAATGCTCAGTTTTTCAACTTTCATTTTTTTTAATTCTTCTCCAATAGCTCCATAAGAAATATTGAATTCCGGATTTTTTTTGAGACGATAAGTAACGTTTAAAATGGCAAACTGATCTTTATATTTATTTTTAAAAACACTGTCGCGGTAGCCAAAATTACAATCACCCACATTAAATTTTTCAATTGTTTTTTCCTCTAAATGAAATGCTTCAAGCCCGAAAAAAACATCTTTGATTTCAACTCCATAAGCGCCGATATTTTGCATAGGAGACGCACCGACATTGCCGGGAATCAGCGAAAGATTTTCAATTCCTCCAAAATTATTATTGACACAAAAAGTAACAAAAGAATGCCATGAAACACCGGCACCAGCCCTGACAAAAACGTGTTCATCATCTTCATCCACGACATCAATCCCAGGTATTTCATTTTTTAAAACAAATCCGTCAAAATCTTTTGTAAACAAAACATTACTGCCACCACCCAGGATTAATTTTGTTTCAGCAATTTTATCATTCAAAAGTTCCTGCAATTTCTCAGGTGAAGAAAATTTAGAAAAGTATTTTGCATTCGCTTCTATTCCAAATGTATTATATTTTTGTAGTGGATAATTTTGAGGAACTTGCATAGTAATAAAATTAAGGGCAAAATACCAAAATATGAATGAACTAACGGCAGTTGTTCTTGGCGCTTCAGGACTTACGGGCGGATTGCTTGTAAATGAATTATTAAACGATAAAGATTATAAAACTGTGCGGGTATTGGTAAGAAAGACTTTGGCTATCATTCATCCAAAATTGCAGCAACAAATTGTTGATTTTAGTAACAAAGAAGATCTTTCAAAAAAAATTGGCGAAGGCGATGTGATATTTTCATGTATCGGCACCACTCAAAAGAAAGTAGAAGGTGACAAAAACCTGTATGAAAAAATCGATCATGACATACCGGTAAATGCAGCAGAAGCAGGAATCTCACATCATTTTAAAAAGTTTCTTATCATATCTTCCGTTGGTGCGAATGAAAATTCTTCCAATTTTTATTTAAGGCTAAAAGGCAAAACAGAAAATTCATTGAAGAGTTTTCCTTTTGAAAGCTTAAGTATTTTTCAACCATCGCTTTTAAATGGAAAAAGAAAAGAAACACGGGTGACGGAGCAAATTGCAGAAACTGTAATGGATCTTCTTTCATTTTTACTCTTAGGCCCTTTACAAAAATATCGGGCAATTGGTGCCGACAATGTAGCAAGAGCAATGGTATATGAAAGCAAGCAGGATAAAACAGGGGTTCATTATTACTACTATGGTGAGATGATGGATATGGCGCGCGAACTAATGTCGGGGAAAGAAGAAAGCGCCGAACTTGTGAATTCAACCAAACAGTGAACAAATAATTTTCCGGTGTTTTTATTTTGTTTTAATCATAAAGGATCTACATCAGCGATAAATACAACTCTTTTATATTTTTTTTCAGATTTCACGAGGTCAATATGGTTGCGGATTACTTTCTTTTGGCTTTGCAATTGAATCGCATCTTTTTGAACTTTGATCAAAATTTCCATCAGATACATATTACGTATGCGGTTCACAACAGGTGCAGCAGGACCAACCAAATAGTCAAAATCTTTTTCCAGGTTATTGGCAAGAACTTCTGCCGCTTCAAAAGCCAATTCTTTCAAGGAATGTTTTATTACGATACGAATCAAACGACTAAAAGGAGGATAGAAAAATTGTTTACGCATTGCTAATTCATACTCGTAAAATTTTTCATAATCATGTTGCTGCACAAATAATAAAACCGGATGATCGAGCTTCGATGCCTGAATCAATACCAATCCTTTTTCGGTCTTTCGTCCCGCTCTGCCACTCACTTGTTCCATCAATTGAAAAGCTCTTTCATTTACCCGAAAATCAGCAAAGGATAATAATCCATCGGCATCTAAAATTCCGACAAGGCTCACTTTTTCAAAGTCCAATCCTTTAACCACCATTTGAGTTCCTGCTAAAATATCTATTCTATGTTGTTCAAATAATTTGATCAGTGTGTCATGGGCATTTTTTCCTTTTACCGCATCTACATCCATTCGCGCAATCCTGTTATTCGGAAAATCTTCTGCAAGCTCTTCCTCAATTTTTTCGGTTCCAAAATTTTTCTCCATCCAGTTCACACTTCCACAAGCGGGACAAGAAATCGGCTTTGGATATGTGTTTCCGCAATAATGACAATGAAGTTTGTTAGAATATTTATGCAATGTGAGGGTAACAGAACAATTTTCACAGTGAGGAATAAATCCGCACGTGCCGCAAATTAATAAAGGAGCATATCCACGCCTGTTTTGAAAAAGAATTACCTGTTTGTCATTCTGCAAAACGGTTTCAATTTGCGCTTTCAATTGTGGCGAAATCATCACTTTTCCTTTTTTAGAAGCGGCTACAGTTTTTGTATCGATAATTTTTATTTCGGGCAATTGGCTTCCACCAAATCTTTCTGAGAGGGTTACTAAACCATATTTATTTTTTAATCCATTATAATAGCTTTCTAAAGAAGGAGTGGCGCTTCCCATCAAAACCTTAGCTTTAAATAGCGAAGCGTAATACACTGCCGCATCGCGCGCATTGTATCTTGGCGCCGGATCCTGTTGTTTAAATGAAGGATCATGTTCCTCATCTATAACAATTAAACCAAGATTTTTAAAAGGTAAAAACAAAGCGCTCCTGGCACCAAGAATAATTTTAAGTTCGCCTGTTTTTATTTTATTCCAAATTTCTATTCGTTCGTTGTTATTGAATTTAGAATGATAAATTGCAATATTTCCTCCAAAATAAAGCTGTAACCTTCGGATAATTTGCGCTGTTAAAGTTATCTCCGGTAAAAGATATAAAACTTGTTTTCCTTCACCCACAATTTTCTCTATTTGTTTAATATACAATTGCGTTTTTCCGCTGCTCGTTATTCCATGAAGAAGACAAACTTCTTTTTTTTCAAATGCTTTATCAATTTCGGAGAGCGCCATTTGTTGCGATTCATTCAATTCAAAATGAACATCCATTTTTCGGGGAAGCAAAGGAAGCCTGTCTGTATTTCGTTTTTCAATAAAAAGAATTTTTTTATCAACAAGCCCTTTTAACTGCGCTGAACTCGCTCCTGATTTTTTCAAAAGCTTGGTTTGAGAAACTTCTCCTTCTGTTTTTGAAAAATGTAAAAAGCTTAGCAGCAATTCTAATTGTTTGGGCGCTCTACTTAATTCATCCATTAGTTTGTTCAGTTCTTCATCAGATGCAAATTCAGGATTGAGTAAAACAAAATTTTCCTTTTTTTCTTTAAACTTATCTGTAAAAGATTCCCAAACAAAACAAACCCGTTTTTCAATTAATTTTTTAATCAAAGGGTAAACATGCACCAAACTCGCCACCTGCTGCACTTCTGTAATCCTGAGTTCTTTTTTTATCAGTAGCGCTTCTGCCACAAGATATTCTTCATTATCAAGATCAGAAAAATCTTCACCATATTCTTCATTATAAATCAAAATGGTTTCGCTGCTTAATTTTAAATGCGTTGGTAAAGCTGCGGCCATCACTTCTCCTTCACTGCACATATAATATTCACTGATCCATTTCCACAGTTGTAATTGTTGCGGATAAATTACGGGTTCATCGTCTATTACATTTAAAATAGGCTTTGTGGTATAAGAAGGCTTTTCATGGGTTATCGATTTTATAATTCCTGAATATTTTTTATTTTTTCCAAATACCACTTCTGCGCGACAACCAATTTTTATCTTCTTAACTAATTCTCCTGGAACAGAATAAGTATATGTTTTTGGAATAGCTAAAGGAAGAATTACTTCCAGCCATGTTGATGAGTTTTCTTCTTTTTGATAAAATATATTTTGATCAGCTTGATTTTCAGAAATCATTATTGCAAAGATATTTAGAGTGGCTGACAAGGCCTTTATGGAAGCAAGATAATCTACTTTTCTTTGATCCAACTTGCGTGATAACGGATAAGCGCTTCTTCCATTTGCTTAAATATTTTTTCTTTCAACACAGGCAAATCTTCCATTGTTAATCCTTCTGTAATCGTTCCCGAAAGATAAACGCTACGGCATTTACCGGGATTTAATGAAAAAATGGTTTTGTAACTAAGCCGGTCATACGTATCTAAAAATAAAATTGGAAGAATCGGTTTTTGCGTTTCAATTGCAATTCGAAAAGCGCCATCATAAAACTTTTTTAAAGGACGATGGGTCATATTAAATGTTCCTTCCGGACAAATAAAAACGGATATTTTTTTACGAATATATCCGATAAGTTCTTTCATGCTTTTTGAACGTGCTTTTGCACTTGATCTGTCAACTGAAACAGCCCCTCTTTTATAAATCGACCCAAAAATTGGGATCTTAGTCATTTCTGCTTTACCAAGAATTCTCATTTTTTGTCCTTTTACTACCTTCATCATCATCGGAATATCCAGGTAGGAAATATGGTTGCTAACAAAAATATATTCATCATTAATATCATGAGGCTCTTCGTCGATATTTGAATACCGGATTCCAACCATAAAAAAAAATGCGTCTGCCCAAAACCTGGAAATGCTATAAATAAGATTTCCGCTTTTTACCTTATCCTGCAAAAAAGCATAAATAAACAAAGGCATGAGGAGAAACATCCATAATAAAAAAACTGCAAAGCCATAAATGCTGAAGAAAAAACGAAAAACTTTTTTTAAAATCGTCATGGCAGGTTTTATCGTACGAAAATAAAAAAGGGTAGTTGAATATACAAAACGAGTATCCTTTACAAGTTGGAAAACAATATTTTATGTAAAAATTTGAAAATTAGGTTATTTAATAAGATTTAGTATTAGAATTTGCATGAAATTATCTTACATTTGCACTCCAAAAATTGGAAAAGTATGTTTGCTATAGTTAAAATCGCCGGTCAGCAATTTAAAGTCACACCAGGCCAAAGTTTATATGTTCCTCATCTTGCTGGAAAACAAGGTGATAAAGTAAAATTTTCTGAAGTGCTCTTGCACGATGACAACGGAAAAATTTCTGTTGGTGGCGATGCAAATGTAAAAGTGGAAGCAGAAATATTGAATGAGTTGGTAAAAGGAGAAAAAGTGATCGCTTTTAAAATGAAAAGAAGAAAAGGTTTCAGAAAAAAACACGGTCACCGCACTCAATATACTCATATAAAGGTTACAGGAATTGCGTAAGCAATTTTTATTAAACAAAGTGAAAAACGATTTCATTTCTAATTACGATCATTTTTTAATTTAAGAATAATGGCACATAAAAAAGGTGAAGGTTCAGTAAAAAACGGACGCGATTCACAAAGCAAAAGATTAGGCGTAAAAATTTTCGGTGGCCAGGCTGCCACTTCAGGAAATATTATTCTTCGCCAACGTGGCACTGTTTACCATCCTGGTAAAAATGTAGGTCTTGGAAAAGACTTTACCATCTTCGCAACTGCTGATGGGGTAGTTGAATTCAGGAAGACAAAAGGAGATAAAACTGTCGTTTCTGTCAATCCTTCAGAAGCAATTGCATAAAAAAAATTCAAATAAGTTTTGGCAGTTAACAAAATGTTTTTATTTTTATTTTTTATTTACTAACAATTAAATTCTAAAAACATGGCAACTGCAAAAAAAGCTGCTCCTAAAAAAGCAACTGCAAAAAAAGCCGCGCCTAAAAAGGCTGCTCCTAAGAAGGCTGCTCCTAAAAAAGCTGCTGCAAAAAAGGCCGCTCCTAAAAAGGCTGCTCCTAAAAAAGCCGCTCCTAAAAAGAGTGCTGCTAAGAAAGCTGCTCCTAAAAAAGCCGCTGCAAAAAAGGCCGCTCCTAAAAAGGCTGCTGCTAAGAAAAAATAATCAAATTTTTCTTACAGATAATTTAAGTCCCGAAAATTTCGGGACTTTTTTTTATCTTGTTTCAACGTAAAACATACGCCAAATAGCACTTTCAGGCAATTCTCTTAAAAAATAAAATTATTACAGTTTAAAAATTTCTAATTGTATCGCCGGTATTTTTAGGTTTTAAATTTGTTACTTTTAATCACATGAGTAATAAAGAAATTGCCAATCAATTTTCTCTTCTTTCCAAACTTATGGAGATTCATGGAGAAAATGGTTTTAAGTCAAAAACATATTCAATTGTTGCGTATAAAATAAGCCAACTAACGGTAGACCTACAAACGCTTTCTGAAAAAAGGATTGCTATGATAAATGGAATCGGAGAAGCGATCGCAAAAAAAATTATTGAAATTGTTTCTACCGGCAAAATGAAAATCCTTGAAGATTTGGTAACAAAAACGCCTGCCGGGGTTTTTGAAATGTTAAAAATTAAAGGAATTGGTCCAAAAAAAATATCTGTGATCTGGAAAGAAATGGGCATTGAAAATATTGGTGAATTACTTTATGCCTGCAACGAAAACCGCTTACTTCTTTATCCCGGCTTTGGAAAAAAGACTCAGGAAAATGTTATTGAATCAATTGAATTTTATTTAAGCCAGCAGGGAAATTATTTGTATGCACAAGTGGAACAATTAGCAACCGAACTACAGGTTTATTTTAAAAAATTATTTAATGCTGAAGAGATAAAAATTAGCGGTGATTTTGCGCGCCAGTCTGAAACAGTTGATACACTTGAATACGTTATTCCTTTATCTTCCAAAATAATTTCTGACAAAATAAATGTCCTGGAGGAATTTGAGCAGTTAGAAAAAAACGAAAACTTTCTGTCTTATCAATACAACCAGGGAATATTGATTAAAATTTATCCATCTACAAGTGCTGAACTGATTAAGAAAACTTTTGAAACAACTGGTTCTAATGAATTTGTATCGGCTTTTAATAAAGAGTACCGTTCGATTAATTTTCAAAAAGCTCAAACAGAAAAGGAACTCTTTCAGCAAGCTGGAATTCAATATGTACCCTCCTTTTTAAGAGAAAGCAAATCAATTTTGCCAGTTGCCAAAGAGCACAAAATCCCTGAAGTAATTCAACCGGTGGACATAAAAGGAATCATTCATTGTCATAGTAAGTGGAGTGATGGCATAAATTCTATTGAAGAACTGGCATCTGCCTGTATAAAAAGCGGCAAAGAATTTTTAGTGATAAGTGATCACAGTAAAACTGCTAATTACGCCAATGGTCTTACTGAAGATCGTTTGAAAGAACAACATGTTTTAATAGATTCATTAAATAAAAAATTAGCCCCTTTTAAAATTTTTAAAAGTATTGAAAGCGACATTTTAAATGATGGAAATCTTGATTACAGCGATTCCATCCTTTCAACTTTTGACCTGGTAATTGCTTCAGTGCATTCGAATTTAAAAATCAATGAAGAAAAAGCCATGTTACGATTGCTAAAAGCGATTGAAAATCCGTTTACAACTATACTTGGCCACATGACAGGCAGATTACTGCTCAGCAGGAAAGGATTTTCAATTGATCATAAAAAAATTATTGATGCTTGTGCCGCTAATAATGTTGTTATTGAAATAAATGCGCACCCCAGGAGGCTGGATATGAGATGGCAATGGATTGAATATGCACTTTCAAAAAATGTATTACTCTCCATCGATCCTGATGCTCATTCTATTTCAGAATTTGAAAATATAAAGTATGGAGTGCTGGTTGCACAAAAAGCAATGGTTACTTCAAAAGATAATTTGAGCAGTTTTTCTTTGCCCGAATTTGAAAAGTTTATCGCAAACAACGGGAAATAAAAATCTCTGTATTTGTTTGTTTACTGCGAGATTTATTTTCGTGTAAGCATTAAGGTAATAAATTATACTTGTCCTTCAACAGGCTCAGAAACAACTGGTAATTCTACAAAGAAACAAGTCCATTCGCCTTCTTTTGTTTCAAACCATATTTTACCGTTTAATGTTTCTACAATTCCCTTACACATTGCAAGTCCAAGACCTGTTCCTGAAGTTTTGGTGGTGAAATTAGGGGCAAAGATCTTATTGACCATTTCAGCACGAATTCCGTTTCCATTGTCCTTAATAGAAATGATGGCCTTATGGTCATTCAATTCACTTTTAATTTGCAAATTCACCTTCCTGTAATCCGGTACAGATTGAACAGCGTTTTGCAAAAGATTTGTAAGCAACCTGTTCACTTGAGTCTTATCTGCTTCAATCATTATTTGTTGAGGATACAGTTCTGCATCCACCTTTACTTCATCATTGGTTGAATAAAGTGTAATCGAATTTTCCAGCATCTGGTTTACATCAAAAACTTGCTTTTTAGTATTTCCGATTTTTGCAAACTGCGCAAAATCTCCGGCAATTTGAGAAAGATGTTCTATCTGTTCCAACAAGATTTGCGCAACGTATAAAGATATATTCTTCACGTCTGGCGAGTTTTTTTCTATCGCCATCTGCAAATACTGAAGGTTCAGTTTCATAGGAGTAAGCGGATTCTTAATTTCGTGTGCTACCTGCCTTGCCATCTCGCGCCACGCGCCTTCACGCTCGCTCCGTGCAAGCATTTTAGCACTTACATCCAATTTCCGAACCATCTTATTGTATTCTTTTACCAGATCGCCTATCTCATCTTTCCTGTTCCAGGTAATTTCTTCATTTCCTGTTTCCAGATTTACTTTCTTCATCTTATCACTCATCAAGGAAAAAGACTGCGTAATCCTGTTAGTAATAAACAACGCAATAATTCCAGCAATTAAAAAAATAAAAGCATTTAGATTGATGATCGTTACCAGGAAATTTGAGATCTCGTCCTGTAATTTGTTTTGTGATTCGAAATAAGGAATGTTTAAATACGCATATTCTTTTCCTGCTTCATTGCGCACAGGAACATAATTGTTTAAATATTGCAGGCTTCCAATTTTTTGTTCCTGGAAATACTGAACGTCTTTTAGTTTGCTTAAATGATAAAATGCAACAGGATCCATTTTTTCACTCACAATGCCTTTATTATAAGGCAAAGGAACTGAAGACACCTTCAGGTTACCCTTAAGATCATATACATTGAGATCCGTAGCATTTATGTTGGAAATTTTATTGATCGTTTTTGCAAGTTTACTATCCGACAAACTATCGAAATTCACCAACTGGTAATTATTCAATGGCATTGTATCGATTGAATTTCTTAGTTCATTTTCCATTACATGAATAGTTCGGCTCAACTTTTCCCGGTTATTATTATGATAGCGATTGATAAAAAACAAGATGGTAGTGGTGGCAATAACAATAAAAGAAAAAACACTTACAAGGATAATAGTGCCATGTACCTGGTTTCGGATACTTAATTGAAAAAGGGATTTGAAATTCGGATTTAATATTTTCTCTGTAAGAAAATGATGCGCAAGATTAAAGAAAATAGCAATCAATAAAAAGGAACAAAAGAGGTACGCGAATAAAGTGACTGACTCAACGAAAAACCTGTCCTGGCGGGCAATCACAATTACTTTATCTGCACTTGCCTTATACCATAACTCTTCATATCCATTCTTTTTTACAATCCTGAATTCGTTATAAGTAAAGTCGTTATTATCAATATCTGTTGTGAACGGATAATCGTTATAACTGCTGCTTAATTTATTATTATTATAAATAGCATATGCATAAACGGGAGAGCTCTCAATTGCATTATTATTCCCTTTTGAAAAAAGTTCAGGATATAAGGCATCGCTTTTATATCGTTTCGGCTTGGAAATAATAAAAACATAACCTTGTCTTAAACCGTGAGAATTCGTTACTTCTTTTTTGCTTATGTAATTGAACCTGTCATAAGAAATGTCATAATAAAAAAGGTCGGGAATATCGGTCGGTTGTCCCTGCGTTTGTACGATTGCATTTAATGCATTGAAAGTAGTTGAATCCTCATTGTATAAAGGCATTTCAGCGGCATTAAAAGTGTAAATTCTGGTATCATATTTATCAAGATAACCGGAGAAATTCTCATTGATAAGACTGTCTTTTAAATAACGGTTTTGAAACGGATCTTTAAACCTTTCAAAAACATCTGAAAGGTAATCATTGGTAAAATCTTTGAGTATAATGCTTACAATCACAGGTCCTGATGGATCAGCTTTGTTGGCAAGGTTTTCTGCAAAATGCTTTCTGTCTTCCAGTTCCTTTGACCGGTTTTGCAAAACAATAATTGCGGTGATAGAAAGCGAAAAAAAGAAAACCCAAAAAATAAATTTTGAGGATACCAGATTATAAGCCTGCAGTAAAAGAAACCGGAAGTTAAGAAGGAAAATAAATAGTAGTAACCATAAAAGAACGGCAAGGTTAAAACTTAAATGAACAGAACGGAGATTAAATGTTAGAATGAAAAGACCCACAATCGTGAGTATCAAATACAATTGATACCTTTTTGTACCAATAAAAGTATTCAATGGCTGAAGCAAAAGTGTAATGAGAAAAAAATAGCCTGTGGCGACACAACTCAGAACAATAAAACCAATAACACTGTAAATATTTAGTGTGAAAAAATTAATTACATCAAAAGAAATTTGAGAATCAGCGACCAGGCTTTGGACTGTAAAGCTGACAAGTAAAGTAACCAAAACCATTGATGCACAAATAGCAACAATAGCAGAATACCTGTAAAAGTTGGATTTGAATTTAATTTTTGAAAAATTAAATTTGAAATGTAATCTGACAAACAAAACAACCCAGATAAAGAGGATAGAATTGATAAGCAGATCGCCAAGCGATCTTAAAATAAAATTGGCGCCATATATTGACGGATCAAATAAATCAAGGTTTTTAAAGTTTAAAGGAATGGGAAACAAATAACTTATGAATCTTAATAAAATAAGGGGGACCACAAGAACAGTTAAGCCGGTCCAAAACCCCTTTTTTTGCACATAATAATTCGCAAGCCTGTGAATAAAAAACAGAACGAATATAGAAGCGAGTATTTTTAATAAGATAGCTAATAAATTATCGTGGCTAACAGGATTATTTAACTGTCGCAGATAAAACAAAGGAACTCCCCGTGAATCTTTAATTACGTGCGAGGTAGGTGTAAGGCTTATATCATAGGCCTTTTCAATATTGTTTTCAGCAACAAAAGTATTATGGAGGTATTTATTTTGGATATAATAATTCCACTTAACCGGGATAAGGAAAACAATTTTGTAAAAATCGCCGGAAGCACTTTGAAAGGTTTTTTTATTAGTGACATACCAACCATTCAATAACTTACGAAACCCGGTTCCTTTATCAGAATGTAGTAGAAATGAATTAGGGGCAATCGATTGTGTATTCCAAAAAACCGGGTTTAAAATATTTCCCGGCCCCATCTTATAAATAAAAATAAAGTAATCTTTATTTACCAGCTTTTGTAATTCTTTTTCATCATACTTTCCGGATATGATCTTATTGATAAGGGAAGAATCTATGTAAAATGTATTAATCTTTTGCAGCTTGTTATTGATATCCTTTTGAATTGCTTTTTGAGCAGCATTAGAAGGCGAGTTTGCACTCCAGTAATTATCAACAATAAATGCAAAAGTAAATAACCATGCCGCTGCAATCAGCAAAAAAGAATTTCTTTTAAGGAAGCTATTGTTTTGGAGCCAATTCAAATTTGATTATTTTGTTTTTTGATTTCATTCCAAACCTCATCCATCTCAGCTAATGTCATTTCGCTCAGATTCAAACCTTTCTTATTTACCGCTTCTTCCATCTGGCTAAATCGCTTTATGAATTTTTTGTTCGTTAGCTCAAGTGCGTTTTCTGCATCTACCTTTAAAAACCGGACATAATTGATAACTGAAAAGAAAAGATCCCCTGCCTCCTCCTCTATCCTTTCTTTATTGGCAGAATTCTACTGCTTCCAGTAATTCAAGTTTTTCTTCTTCTACTTTTCCCCATACCTGTTCCTTTGTGGCCCATTCAAAGCCAACTTGTTTTGCCTTTTCCTGAATTCTCATTGCCTTTACCATTGCCGGCAACGATTTAGGGACACCGCTTAAAACTGATTTCTTTCCTTCTCCAAGCTTTATCTGTTCCCAGTTTTTTTTAACATCCTCTTCGTCATTCACTTTTACATTTCCATAAATATGCGGATGTCGCTTTATCAACTTTTCACATATTGCATCTATGACTTGACTTAATGTAAACTTATTTTCTTCGGTTCCGATTTTTGAATAAAAGATAATGTGCAACAACAGATCCCCTAATTCTTCTTTAATGGCATTCCAGTCTTTGTCGGTAATAGCATCTGCAAGTTCGTAAGTTTCTTCAATAGTTTGCTGTCTTAAAGTGTGAATGTTTTGTTTCTTATCCCATGGGCACTTTTCACGCAACTCATCCATTATTTGCACAAGACGGCTGATATTAGTATTTTGATCCATTTAAAAAATTTAGTTTAACAAAATAGAATGCTTTAGAAAAGCGTTTTAATTTTTATAATTTCCGGTTAAAAATAATAAACAAAAACCTGATTAAAGATTAATGAATTATTTTACACCGTTTACTATTTGTTTTAAAAATATGAGTAGAAAGTGTTTATTCATTTTAACCTGTGTGATATCATTTATAGCAGGTATTTCCAATGTAAATGCCCAGTATTATTATAAGGACATAATGGGTACTATTAAAGAGAATAATGAATTTTCTATTCTTAAAAATGCAAACATTAAAGACATAAAAATAACAAGCTTTGATGAAAATGACCAACCGAGCGAAGGCTTTTATTGTGAAAAAAAAATAAACAAAACTTTTTCACAATCTCAGTTGATGACCAATTCAAATATTACAGGTGAATCGTTGCTCGAAACGAATTATAACCAAAAAGGCCAGGTATTGAAAACAACAACTACCACTCCACATACAACTAATACTGTCGAATATAAATATGATGATGCAGGAAATATCATTTCAATTTATACAAATACAGTTGCAGATGGAGATAGCAATGGCATTACGGAAACACATGAATACTCTTATGAGAATGGAAGGCCGGGAAAAATGATTCGAAAAAAAAATAACGAGATTATTTCGACTATCACTTTTGTTGCTGATGATAAAGGGAATATAATTGAAGAAGACCCTTCCGGAAAAAGTGATGATAAAAAATATTACTATTACTACGACGACAACAACAGGCTTACAGATGTTGTATATTATAATCAAATCGCTAAAAGGCTTTTACCTGATTACATGTTTGAATACAGCAATACCAACCAACCCAAACAAATGATTTCTGTTGATGAAACCGGTAGAAATTATTTCATTTGGCGCTATGCTTATGATGATAAAAAATTACCTGAAATTCAAAAATGTTATTCTAAAGAAAAACAACTGCTTGGAACTATTCAATACGAATACCAATAACGCTTCTCAGACTAATTGAGAGATATCAAATAAGATTATAAAAATAGAAATCAGCACTGTCACCAACATCAGGAAACGCAGTGATAATAAACGTTTCTGAAAACTTCTGGACGCGAGGATGATTGCAATAAGGCAAAGAATGATAGAGATAATATTAACTACATGAATGTCTTTAAAAAAGCCTGAAAAATAATCTAAAAAAGTTTGCTGTTTATCAATTTCATTCATATCAGTGAAACGAATTGTTATTGAAATCCAGATTACAAATAATAGCAGGGCTGGCAACAAAAAAATGATAGATAAAGTGGCTGTTACTTTTTTCTTTATGTGGCTATGGGTTGACATCCTTGGAAGTTTCGATTTATTAAAAGTAGAAGAAAAAAAATAGAACTGCAAAAATGCTTATTTTTTTCAAGCCATATTATTATATTTTTTTAAACGAATCACCTTAGTTTGTTACAAATCAAACTGATTTAACAAAAACACTTTTTCTTCATAAAGCTTTGATAATTAAAGATCAATATCAGTTTTCACTTCCCGTTTTCCTAATGCACGGTAAAGTAAAAATAAGAATGGCATGATTTTAGACTTTAAGGGTATATAATCAAAAAATATTCTATAATTTTTTTTTTCAAATTCTGTTTAACCACACATTTTTAATCCTTAAAAACTTTCATCATGAACGAGTATACAGAGCAAACTGATACTATCAGGAAAGAACCGCGCGATTCTAAAAATTTAATTATCGGTTTATTGATTGCAGCAATTGTAATCCTTGGCGGTTTTTTTGTTTTCGATCATAGCAAATCAAACGAAAATTTAAAAGCACAACAAACTGAAGTTGCAAAAGTAACTTCCGAAAAAAGTAACATCCAGTCAAGTTTTGATGCATCACTTGCACGACTTGATTCAATGCAGACTGCAAATACTGACCTAAATGGTAAGCTTGCTTCCAGCAATGAGGAAATTGCAAAAATGAAATCAGAAATACGCAGCATTTTACATAAGAAAAATGTAACTGCTTCTGAACTTTCAAGAGCACGGACCTTAATTGCGCAGTTGAATGGAAAAATTACAGACCTTGAGTCTCAAGTCGCAATGCTCACACAGCAGAATGACAGCCTTCAACAAAACGTAGTGGTGCTTACAACACAAAATCAGACATTGTCTCATAATCTTGATTCTACCAATGTAGTAAAACAAGCACTTGAGAAAAAAGTAGATGTAGCTTCAACACTTAACGCTTCGAATATTTCAATCACACCAGTGAAAGTGAGAAACAATGGTAAAGAAAAAGTTATTTCAGTGGCTAAAAGAGTAGATAAACTTTTAGTGACTTTTGATGTGAATAACAGAATTATTACACCTGGTACTACCGATCTGTATGTAGTAGTAATAGGCCCCGACGGAAAACCTGTTACGACTCCTGATACTTCAGGTAATACTTTCATGACACGTGACAGTAGCAATAAAACATTTACAGCGAAATTGCCTGTAGATTTGGAAACAGCAAAAACAAAAAATGTACAGTTTGCATTTTCACCTGCGGGTCATTTTCAACAAGGGGACTACAAAATCCAGATTTATCAGAACGGATTTTTAATTGGCGAAAAAACACGTCAACTGAAAAAAGGTGGATTATTTGGATAAGTTTAGTTAATACTTTCTTCCTATTATCTTTAAAACCAAAGGGCAATCCGGATTTTATTCGGGTTGCCCTTTTAGTGCTATGCGTATTTTTTTAATATAGCAATACAATAAGTTTATAAAAAAATGGGTTTAATTGAATAGGGAATAGCCTCCTTTTCTATTTGTCTTTGTCGTTCTTTTGCTCAAAAACGGCTTTACAACTTGAAAGAATCAGCATTTATTACAAACTTAGGCAAGGTTTAAATTTTAATTTTGCGTAGAAAATAACAAAGACACAGTTAGGAATAATTAAGCATCGGTTTTTAGACAAAAGAGTTATACCCGTTAAAAGAATGATAATAATGCGTATCCTGAGTTACTTTTTCAATTTATTTCAGTCTATACTTATAAAATCAGAATTATGAAATATTTATACTACATATTAGGCTGCTGTATTCTAATAACCATCTCATCATGCAGCAGCACAAGATATTCCCAAAGTTATCCGGATGGATACTCTCAAAATTATGATCAACAACAAACGATAACCTACCAGCAATTTTATAATGATTTAAGTCCCTATGGCGATTGGATAAATTATGACAATTATGGCTATGTGTGGGTTCCTTACCAGGCAAACTTCAGGCCTTATTATTCAAACGGACATTGGGTTTACACAAATTATGGATGGACATGGGTTTCTAATTATAACTGGGGCTGGGCGCCTTTTCATTATGGAAGATGGATCGATGACATGCGGTTTGGATGGATGTGGATTCCCGGCTATGAATGGGCTCCTGCCTGGGTTACATGGAGAGGTGGGGGAGATTATTATGGATGGGCGCCACTTGGGCCGGGGATGGATGTTCATATAAATGCCGGTTCAATCCCTTATACGAATTGGACTTTTGTTCCACGGCATTTTATCAACAGTCCGCGAATTAATAATTATTACGTAAACCAGTCAAGGAATGTTATTATTATTAATAACACCAGAATAATAAACGATCAGAACAGTGGCCCAAGGCGTGCCAATTATAATTCAGGGCCTCCGGTAAGGGAAGTGGAACAAACTACAGGTACAAGAATCAGGAGATATAATCTCGTTACCTCAAACAAACCTGAGCCAACACAAGTATCAAATTCTTCAGTTAGGGTTTTCAGGCCGGCCGTAAAGCCGCAACCTGCTTCTTCTAATGCTCGTCCTCAAAAAGTTAAAAGCCTGGATGAGATAAGAGGAACAAATTCTGCTCCTGTAAGGGAGTTTCCGAAAGATCAAAGACCCCAGATATTAAAAAATGAACCTCCAGTGCGTAACAATACTCCCGGAGTGACTCCTGAAAGAAATAATCCTGAGCCTGCAAGAGTTTTTCCTAAAAGAAACGAAAATTCTCCTGCTGTTACCCCTGAGCCGCAGGGCCGCAATAATGCTCCAGCAAATGGCCATCCAGAGGAAGATAAACCCGCAAATAATCGTCCCGTAAGAGTTTTCCCAAACACTCCTACTCCGCCACCAGCAAATCAAAAACCGGACGAGCGTCAAATCAGGAAGGCAGCGCCTAATGAAAAGCCACAAGTAAATCAGCCAGAAAATAATAATAGACCAGTGAGGACATTTTCCCGGCCTTCATCAGTGGTAAAACAAAATGAACATCAACAAAACAAAAACAACTTAAGGCCTGAAATGGCTCCGGAAAAAACGTTTAAGAGAAATCAGCAGCAATCAAAAGTTTCTTCACACCAAATGTTGGAAAATAACACACCTGTTCGTCAACCGGTAAGATCAGTAAGTCCGAAAACTGAAACTGTTCGCAGGGCACAGTCGCAGGAACAACAAAAAAAATGAAAAACAAGAGGCTATGCAGTGCGGTGGGCCCGACACATAAAGCAAAAGGCTGAAAAACTTCAGCCTTTTTTATTTCTCATAACCAAGTGTAATAATTTTTTGAACCGTATAACAGGTATGCGTAAACGAAGATAATTTATTTACCGATATCCTCCAATAAAAAGTCGCCAAAAGTAGTAAACCAGGAAATAATTAAAATTTTTATTTTATGCCAAATGATGGGAGTGTGTAAACAACGAAGGATACATACGCAAGCTTGAACCGTTTATCACTGATTGCTAAATTGACAATTAAATAGTTACCTATAAATTTATTATAGTCGAAAAAAACACACTTTTTTTTATCAATACTTCTAAAAAAATAAGATAAGTGTCAAAATAATTCATATTATTAATATAATTATTATAAACTTATTTTAAAAAATTCCGAATTGGATGTTGATAGCAATAATAGATCTTAAAAACGGCGAAGTTGATGAACATAGAGAAACAGCATTAGAATGCTACAACTTAGAAATAACAAAGGTTCCATCTTATCGATGAAGCTATTTTAAACAAAAAAAATTCTACAAAAAAGGACTTCTTGAAACCAGGAAAATAATGCAAATAACTATTTAAAATCTGAAAATTGCACCTAATTTTATTATTTCACGTTATTGGATAGTTACCTTTTTTAGTTAAATGATATTTTTTTTGTATTTTCAATTATATGAATGAAAATATGCTTCTGAAATCCTACCATTTGAAAACTGGCGTATGGGACGAAATGTTCACAGAGAATGGTGTACGAAACTGCTACAAAAATTTTGTTTCAGAAGTAGAAGATTTATCGACAGCGGAACTTACGCACAAGGCGGAAATGGCCAAAAAGCTTTTTATGAGCCAGGGGATAACGTTTACAGTTTACAGCAGTGGCGAAGGGATAGAAAAAATATTTCCGTTTGATATTATTCCACGTATCATCACCAGTGAAGAATGGACTTTAATAGAAGCTGGACTAAAGCAACGGCTAAGGGCGTTGAATGTTTTTTTAAAAGATATATACCACAATCAGTTTATACTTCATGATGCTATCATTCCTTCGAACCTGATTTATTCCTGTCCTAATTTTTTAAGGGAAATGGTACATGTGGATGTTCCTTTTGATATTTATACACATGTTTCAGGCGTAGATCTTATTCGGGATTATGATGGCAAGTTTTACGTGCTGGAAGACAATCTGCGGACGCCTTCCGGGGTTTCTTATATGCTGGAGAACAGGAGCATCACTTTCAGGATTTTTCCTGATCTCTTACCTAAAAATAATGTGCGATCAGTTAAAGAATATCCCGATCTTCTGTATAAAAACTTATTGGCGCTTGGCAACAGGCAAAGAAGCAATCCGACAGTAATATTGTTATCACCAGGTATTTACAATTCTGCTTATTTCGAGCATACAACCCTCGCCAGGTTGATGGGAATTGAATTGGTGGAAGGCCGTGATCTCATCGTAAATAATAATTTTGTGTACATGAAAACGACTAAAGGTTTGCAACAAGTAGATGTGATTTACCGGCGAGTTGACGATGACTTTATTGATCCCTTGGTTTTCAGGCCGGATAGTATTTTGGGAGTTTCCGGGCTTTACTGGGCATACAGGAAAGGGAATGTCGCTATCGTAAATGCGATGGGAAATGGTGTTGCGGATGATAAAGCGATTTATAGTTATGTGCCTGAAATGATACGCTATTATTTAAACGAAGAGCCTATTCTTCAAAATATACCAACTTACAGACTTGCCGATGAAGACAGCAGGAAATATGTTTTTGAAAATATCGATAAAATGGTCGTGAAGCGAACCAACGAATCCGGCGGTTATGGGATGCTAATGGGCAATACCGCAACTGATGAAGAAATTCAAAATTTTAAAAAAGCAATTAATGCAGAACCAAGGAATTTTATCGCACAGCCCGTTATCAGTTTATCAGCTACGCCCTGTTACATTAATGGAGTTTTACAGCCCCGTCGCGTCGATCTGAGGCCTTTTGCTTTATATGGGCCTGAAGGAATAAATATAGTGCCTGGAGGACTGACGCGAGTGGCTTTAAAAGAAGGTTCAATGATTGTAAATTCCTCACAGGGAGGTGGCAGCAAAGACACTTGGGTACTTGCATGATATGAGGTTATCTTCAATTTTTAATTTTAATTTTTTGTAAGTATGTTAAGCCGCGTTGCGAATACTATTTATTGGTTGGGAAGGTATATGGAAAGAACCAATTGTATGCTGCAGGTTATTTTAACCCAGTATATTTCTTCCCAGGATGACATTGAAAACTTTACGTGGGAAAACATTTTACAGATCTATAGTCAACTTTCAGCAGAAGAAACAAAAGAAATTACCGGAAGTTCTTCAAAGGCTTTGGAATATATGATCTTAAGCAGTGAGAACCCTTCCTCTGTATACAGTAACATAATGTATTCCCGCGAAAACGCCAGGGGTATTCAGGATCATATCAGTAAAGAAGTTTGGCAATGTCTTAATGATTTATATCATTTTATAAAAGACAATAAAAGGTTTTGGGAAAATAATATGATTGACCCCGTTTCGGCCATCCAGCTTTTAATAAGTAACGGTTTATTATTTACGGGAACCGTTGATAACACAATGTTACGTGGTGAAGGTTTTACTTTTATCAACATTGGTAAATTTTTAGAAAGAGCTATAAACTCTGCGGAAACAACCAGGATAAAAATGAATGAATTTTCGAATGATAACGCAGACGCATTTCATTCAATGAACCTCAGATATCTTTTAAATTCTTTATTTGGATTTGAAGTATATCTTAAAACATATAAAGGCAACTTTACAAAGAAAAATGTATTGGATCTCGTTTTGCATAATCCAAATTTTCCTCACTCTATTTTATATAGCGTGGAACGATTGTACAAATACTTTTGCCGCCTTCGTCCCGAAAGTCTTCCTGATAATTATGAACACATGGAGTTTCTGATCGGCAAAACAATGAATAATGTGAAATACACTACCGCTAATGAAAACAACAGGGAGTCTTTAGATTCTTTCCTTGCTCAAACCAGGCTGGAGCTTCATGACATTTCAAACGCTTTTAATAAATATTATTTCGGTAATACTTAACTTTTATAAAATGCCATCTTACAAAATTAAGCACCTAACGCGTTATACTTATTCTTCTTCGGTAATAGATTGTACCAACCAGATAATGCTCTATCCTGTTGTTGATTCTCAACTTGAAGTAAGAAACCATGAAATACGCATTACAAAAGATCCTGCTGTCGAAACATTCATTGATTATTTCGGCAATCATGTGGGCGTTTTTTCCATTATTAAACCTCATTCAGAATTATTGATAGAATCAATAGCCGAAGTGATAACCAAACCAATTTCATTTCCTTCTGACGACATCGAAGCGGCCTCACAATGGGCAAGTTTGGCAAATCTGAAATACAATACTCTTTTCATGGATTTTTTAAAACCTGAAGCTTTTTCTTCTTCAGAAGAAGTAAAAACCACATTACAGGAATTCATTAGCCAAGAAAAGACGCCTTTGGAAAATGCAACGGCTTTGTCAACTTATGTTTTTAATAATTTTAGCTACCAGAAAGGAATTACCAATATAGGTACAAAAACAGATGAAGTATGGAAATTGAAAGCAGGCGTTTGCCAGGATTTTGCTCACATTCTGCTTATATTTTTGCGAATGTTCAACATACCTTCAAGATACATCAGTGGCTATATTTGCCCAAAAGGAAAAGAGATGCGCGGCGAAGGCGCCACCCACGCATGGGTTGAAGCTTATATCCCAAACTTTGGATGGCTCGGTCTTGATCCTACCAACAATTGTATTGTGAATGATCAACATGTGAAACTGGCTGCAGGCAGAAGTTTCGCCGATTGCACCCCCGTCAAAGGAACTTACAAAGGATCGGTTGAACACACATTAGAAGTTTCCGTCCAGATAGAAAATGGTTCGGCCCAAAAGACAGGTGTAAAAGAAGCAATACCAACCTACAGTTACCAGGCAAAAAATCCAGGTGAACCTATCAATTCTTACCGTTATTACCAGGAAGTTCAGCAACAGCAATAAGATTTGTTGCATACTTACAGAAATAATCCTTAACCTTTCAACTTCAGCATAACGATATTGGTCTGAAAAGTATTCCAACTGTTCCAACCCATTGGTGGAGTCATAGCAAGACCTTCAAACTTTTGTGCATCAGTAAACAAATAAATTCTTTAAAAAAGAATTTTGCTGGTAGAGGAGAATGATAAAAATCTGGCATGCAAATTATTAATCTCCACACTTCTGATGCAAATATTTATTTGTAGAAACTTGTCAACAAATAAAAAAAGTTAAATAAAAAAATTTATAAAAAAAGATAAAAAAGATGCGTATTTTTTTGAAAATCAATTATTTATAATCTATTTATTCACAGTAGCCGGGCATCCATTAATCAGGAATAATTTTTTCTTATTTATAGTTATTTAAACTTTAAAAACAAAATAATTATGGCAGACTACAATCGAAGCGACCGTTATCGTGATGATAATCGTTCTTCATCTAACGAAAGAAATTATGATATGAATTGGGATAGAAACTATCAAACCGGTGATGAATACCGGGGCTATAACAATGGAAACAGAAACGTTTATTCAAGCGACAGGGAAAGAGATTACTGGAGCAACAGAAACGATAGAAATTACAACGATTATAATGATATAAATCGCGATAGCTACGCAAACAGGTACGATCGCAATTATAACTCCGGTGGATACCCAGATTACCGGAATCAACGGTACGATGACTACAATCGCAATTACACAAACGATTATAATAATCGCAACGATTTCTATAGAAATGATCGCTATAACAGGTACAGTGAAAATGATCGCTACAACCGGTATAATGATATGAATGATAATTACATGGGCCGTCCTTACAGTTATGCTGAACCCTACACTTATAATAATAACCGTAATAATTATTACAATAAAGATTACAACGATAGGTATAGAAATGAAGACTGGCGCGGCAATAACAGGAATAATGATCGTGGCTGGTGGGATAAAACAAAAGATGAAGTGGCCTCATGGTTTGGGGATGATGATGCAGAACGACGCCGTCGCCGTGACGAAATGAGAAACGGTGAACATCGTGGAAAAGGTCCTAAAAATTATACACGCTCAGAAGAAAGAATCAGGGAAGATGTTTCAGATAAATTAACCGATGATTCATTTTTGGATGCTTCGGATATTGAAGTGAGCGTTAAGAACGGAGACGTAACATTGAATGGCCATGTAGATTCCCGTTATTCAAAACACAGAGCAGAAGACCTCGCTGAAGACGTAACCGGCGTAAAAAATGTACAAAATAATTTACGTGTTCAGGAAGATACAGATAACACAATAGACAAATCAGCCATGAACAACGGTAATAAAAATATAACTTCTAACACAAACTACAATACAACAAAAAACAAAAAAGAACCTACAAACGCGTAATGGTTTTTTAAATCTGAATAGACGAGTTAAATTGAACGCAGCGGAAAGTTTCCGTTGCGTTTTTTTGAATAGTAAACAAACAATTAGTCACACTTTTTATTTTGAAAACTATTCAAATAGTTCCGCCTGTGCTGAAGGCTTCTCAGGATGCACCCATTCCATTTGATCTGATTTAGAGTAATCAGTAAGTTTATTTCCGATTGCGCGCCAACCCATTACATCAACTACTTTATGCAACTTAATTTTTGCCTTTCTTACCTGCGAGCCTCTTCCTGTCTGCATTTGGAGAACGGGTTCTTCTGCAGTACTCACTTTTATCAGGCGGTTGCCATTGCCTTCTTTTATGAACAAAAACTTATTGTTTAAAGTGTTGGTTTCAATTTTAAAACGCTTCACATTGTACTGCAACTTTTCATTATCAAGATAAACGGCTGTAATAATTTTTTCAGGATCAAATTTCTCTATCAGTTCAATTGCGTCTACGTCGAACCGTTGTGTGGTTTCCTGTCCGGATATTTCATAATTTCCGTCTTTATAGATCACTAATATCTTATCATCGCCCTCAAAATTTCCCAATAATTGCCCTTTCTCATCCGTATTCAATCTACCGAAAGTTTCATCAAACCAAAGTTGCCTTTTATCAAGAGTTGACTTTCCCTTTTCAGACATTTTTATTGACTTGATTGGGTATTTGGTAACCTGGTTTCCAATGCTGCCGCGACTTCGTATTTCAAGCGTTTCAAAATAGAAATCCAACTCTTTATTCCTGGCTTTACAACCTGGCGTCAGCAAGATGTGAACGACTTCCGCCTCTCCATTAGGATTCACACTAAAATATTGAACTTTACTTTTTTCATCTCCCTTCGTAAGATCGTAATCTTTATCACGGGTAACCGCAGTAACATTAAAACGTTTTGCATAACTTATTCCTTTTCTACCATCCGTGTAAATCATATTATAAGTTGTGCGGTCATCATTTTTTGTAAATACTGCCGCATGAATAATATCTTTCCCGATAAAAACTTTATCGGCAACTTTTACCACTTTCATTTTACCTGTCTTTGTAAAAACAATGATATCATCAAGATCACTACATTCGCCGATCAATTCATCTTTCTTCAAGCTGGTACCAATAAAGCCTTCAGAGCGATTTACATAAATTTTTGTGTTAGCAATGGCAACAGTTTTTGCCTCGATGGTATCAAATAACCTGATCTCTGTTTTACGCTCGCGGCCCTGTCCGAATTTTTTCAACAAGTCTTCGTAATATGAAATTGCATACTCGGTAAGAAATTCAAGGTGATGCCTCACCTCATCAATCTGATTTTCCAAAGATTTAATTTGATTAATCAAATCTTCAATATCAAGCTTATAAATTCTGCGTACAGGCTTCTCCGTTAATTTTAGAATATCTTCTCTTGTAATTTCCCGTTGCAATAATTTTTTAAAGGGAACAAATGCTTTATCGATCGCTGCAATAACCTTCTCCCAGGTTTCATGCTTTTTTTCTAGCTCTTTATAAATCTTTTCTTCAAAAAATATTTTTTCGAGAGAGGTATAGTGCCACTTATCCTGCAGTTCACGAAGTTTAATTTCCAGTTCCTGTTTCAGAAGGCTGCGGGTATGATCAGCCGAAAACTTCAATAATTCCGTTGCGCCCAAAAAGCGAGGTTTTTGGCCTTCAATCACACATGCATTTGGAGAAATAGAAATTTGGCAATCAGTGAATGCATATAAAGCATCAATAGTGATATCGGGAGAAATACCCGGCGCCAAATCAACTACAATTTCCACTTCCGCGGCTGTATTGTCGGTAACTTTTTTAATTTTGATTTTTCCGTTATCATTAGCCTTTATAATACTATCTATCAGTTGTGTAGTTGTAGTTCCATAAGGCACATCCTTAATAACAATCGTTTTTTTATCCAACTCCTCTATCCTCGCCCGCACCCTCACTTTTCCACCTCTCGCACCGTCGTTGTAATTAGAAACGTCTATCATTCCTCCGGTGGAAAAATCCGGAAATAACTCAAACTTTTTTCCTTTATAATACCTAATCGTTGCTTCAATAAGTTCGCAAAAATTATGGGGAAGAATTTTTGTTGCCAACCCAACAGCAATACCTTCAGCACCTTGCGCCAGCAACAAAGGAAATTTCATTGGCAAAGTGATCGGCTCATTTTTTCTTCCGTCATAACTCAATTGCCAATTAGTAGTTTTATTATTATAAGCCACTTCCAATGCGAACTTACTTGGCCGCGCTTCAATATATCTTGGTGCAGCAGCCTCATCTCCTGTGCGCACATCTCCCCAGTTTCCCTGTGTTTCGATCAATAAATCTTTTTGACCAAGATTGACAATAGCATCACCGATACTTGCATCACCATGAGGATGATATTGCATGCTTTGACCAATGATGTTGGCTACTTTATTGAAGCGTCCATCATCCATTTCTTTCATCGCATGAAGAATACGCCGTTGCACAGGTTTCAAACCATCTTCAATAGCCGGAACGGCACGTTCCAATATTACATAACTCGCATAATCTAGAAACCATGTTTTATATTGCCCGGAAAGCCCGGAGTCACTGTGTTTATATTCCTGTTTATTTGCTTTTGCCATCTTTATTTTCGTTTCACTTCAGTTCTTTATATTTCATACAATTCCAATGGTTGTCCATTAGGATCATAGAAAAAACAAAATCTTTTATTTGTCAATTCATCCGCTCTTATTCCCTGTACATTAACTTTCTTCGATATTAGTTCGTTTACTGCTGCTTCAATATCATCAACCGCAAACGCAAGGTGGCGCAAGCCTTTTGCTTCGGGAAATGACTGTCGCTCTCTAAACTCAGGAAAAGAAAATAATTCTATTTGATAATGTCCATTGATTGCAAGGTCCAGCTTATATGATTTTCTTTCTTCCCTGTAAGTTTCTTTCAAAACTGTAAAGCCCAAAATTTCAGTATAAAATTTTTTACTCTTTTCAAAGTCGTCTGTTAGGATTGCCACATGATGGATCGCTTTTATTTTCATTAAGATTCAGTTTTACCCACTTTTTGCTTCACCTCAAAATCTTTCATATTTTTTATTTCACCCTGCGCATCAATTTTATCCTGTGCAATCAATTCTTTGAGTCTCCAAAGCAGGTATGCATCACCGGTAGTTTGTTCGGCTTTATGTAAAACCTGCAGAATTACTTTATGAGCCTTTTGCCAGTCTGCTGTTACAAAGCCAAGTAGATATTTGTCAAAAAAGTCAGCATCATGTTGCGACAACTTTTTTGCGCCTTCAAGAATGCGAACCATTTTATTTTCATTACAAATTTTTGTCCACTCATCAGGATCGACTTCAAATTCAGATAAAGTGATCTCGCGCGCCAGCTTCTTGGCTTTTATAAATTCCCGTGCAGGAATTTCAAACAAATTTTCCGGATAAAAAATATGTCCTTTATCATTTATGAAAGGAAGATTGTTTAAAGACAATACATAAATTCTTCCTGTAAATTCCTGCAACTGCGCCATCAGCCAGTAATAGCCACTAACGTCATGTTTATTCGGCGCAACCCAAATCCATAATGTTTCATCCTGATTGGATCTTAATTGCTCTTTAATTTCTTCGACCATTTTTGGATCATTTACTGCGCCTGTATCCACGTCACCATCATAATCTCCACCGGTTAAAACCTTACGCCACCATTCTTTTCTTTCTTCAATTCCCTCTTGTGTATAAATATCTTTTAACGGACCTACAGCAAAATCATCTTTTATTTCATAAACTTCTCCGTTTAAAGTATCATCTAATTCAAAGCTTTTTTTAAGCGTTTTTACATCCTCTTGCTGAAAAACAACGTGCTGCATTTAATTACCAAATTTTAATTTGTCCAAAATCCAATCTAACTAACTTCTGCCAAATCCACTTCCACTTTCAGGTTATCAATAATAAAATCCTGTCGTGACGGCGAATTTTTTCCCATGTAATATTCAAGCAATTGCTGGATGTGAATTTCAGGCAAAAGCATTACAGGCTGAAGACGGATATCATCACCAATAAATTTTCCAAATTCGTCTGGTGAAATTTCTCCCAATCCTTTAAATCTTGTTATTTCCGGCTTGCCGCCTATTTTTAAAATCGCTCTCTCCTTTTCCTCTTCATTATAACAATAAATCGTTTCCTGTTTTTCCTTGTTTTTTCCAGGCATAGTTCTTACACGAAACAAAGGCGTTTCTAAAATATAAACATGGCCGTTTTTTACAAGATCGGGAAAAAACTGGAGGAAAAAAGTCATCAGTAAAAGCCGAATATGCATTCCGTCAACATCAGCATCAGTAGCGATTACAATGTTGTTATACCGGAGGTCTTCATAACCAGCTTCGATATTTAAAGCATGTTGCAATAAATTAAATTCTTCATTTTCGTAAACGATCTTTTTCGTTAATCCAAAACTGTTCAACGGCTTTCCACGAAGGCTGAAAACCGCCTGTGTTTCTACGTTTCGTGATTTGGTAATCGAACCGCTTGCACTGTCACCTTCTGTAATGAAAAGCGTTGTTTCCATTCGCTTTGCATTGATCTCGTCTTTATTTTTCCCTTCTGCTTCATCATTAAAATGATAGCGGCAGTCGCGTAGTTTTTTATTATGAAGATTCGCTTTTTTCGCGCGTTCATTGGCCAGCTTTTTTATTCCTGCCATATCTTTTCGCTCTCTTTCATTTTGTTCAATTCTCTTCTTCAACTCATCGGCAACTGCAGGATTTTTGTGAAGAAAATTATTCAATTCTTTTCCTAAAAAATCTGTTATGAAAGTTTTTACAGCCGGGCCTTTTTCATACATCAACGTGGAACCCAATTTTGTTTTTGTCTGACTTTCAAAAACCGGTTCCTGAACACGGATACTGATTGCTGCACAAATGCTTCCGCGGATATCTGCGGCATCATAATCTTTCTTATAAAACTCTCGTATCGTTTTTACATAACCTTCTCTAAATCCGGCAAGATGCGTTCCTCCCTGTGTGGTAAACTGGCCATTTACAAAGCTGTAGTATTCCTCGCCATATTGATTGTTATGAGTGATGGCCACTTCAATATCTTCTCCCTTCAAATGAATTATCGGGTAACGGAGTTCATCCGCATTGGTTTTACGCTCAAGCAAATCAAGCAAACCATTTTTGCTTACATATCTTTTCCCATTGTAATTGATAACCAACCCGGCATTTAAGAAACAATAATTCCAAAATTGATTGTCAATAAATTCACGGATGTAATGATAATTTTTAAATATTTTTTCATCAGGAATAAAGGTTACTTCAGTGCCATTTTCTTCTGTAGTTTTTACTTCCTTATTGTCATTTATTAATTTACCTCTTTCAAATTCAGCCGTTTTTTGTTTCCCTTCCCGTATTGAAGTTACTTTGAAATATTCGCTCAAAGCGTTTACGGCCTTGGTTCCTACACCATTAAGGCCTACACTTTTTTGGAAAGCTTTACTGTCATATTTGGCGCCCGTATTTATTTTACTCACTACATCCACTACTTTTCCGAGTGGAATTCCACGGCCGTAATCACGCACACTCACTGTTTTATTGTCAATTGTCACATCGACATGTTTCCCAAAACCCATTGTGTGTTCATCAATACAATTGTCGATCACTTCTTTCATGAGAACATAAATTCCATCATCCGGACTGCTGCCATCGCCTAACTTTCCGATGTACATTCCCGGGCGAAGACGTATATGCTCTTTCCAGTCTAAACTTTTAATCGACTCTTCGTTATAATCAAATAAATTTTTATCAGCCATTTAATTTTTATAAAATTTTTCGCAAGAAAAGAAATTTTAAAGACTTTACTTTTACAATCAGTAGAAATTTATGAACAGCAGTATTCTGCTGCTTTCTGCTCAAATCTTCCAAATATACTTAAAGGGAAAAGCAAACCGAAGGGAATGTTGTAAACAGGATGTGAAAAAATAATTTTTAGATTTACCAAATCTTTTGACAGTCAAAATAAAAATCTTTCAAATTTGCAGGTTCACTGATTTTTGTGCTTCAATAATCTTGCTCTTTATTGAGACAGAACTTGATTATTATCTCTCTTATGCAACTTCAGTTTAAGTTTTTGATTTTTTACATCCTATTTCGCGTACGATATTTGAGGTATCCGGTAACCGATAAAATAATAAATCAATGCCAAATGCGCTCATAAAGGAAAGTTCGCCTTACCTCTTGCAACATGCACACAATCCTGTCGACTGGTATGCATGGAACCCCAAAACTTTGCAGAAAGCACAAGATGAAAATAAAATGTTGCTAATCAGTATCGGTTACGCCGCCTGTCACTGGTGCCATGTAATGGAACATCAAAGTTTTGAAGATGAAAACGTAGCACGCGTGATGAACGCAAATTTCATTTGTGTAAAAGTAGATCGGGAAGAACGACCTGATATAGACCAGGTTTACATGAACGCTGCCTACTTGATTAACGGAAATGGTGGCTGGCCGCTGAATGCATTGGCTATGCCTGATGGGAAACCTTTTTTTGCCGGGACTTATTTTCCAAAGGAAAACTGGGTAAGATTGCTTGAATATTTTGCAGGTATTTATAAAAATGAAAGAACAAAATTAGAAGAACAGGCAGAAAATGTTTCGAAAGGCATCCGGGAAATAGAGCATATTCCCATAAACAATAATGAACTTTCATTTAACAAGAATGACTTGAATGAAATGTTTTCAAATTTTGAAAACAGGATTGACTGGGAACACGGAGGCTCTAAAGCTTCCATGAAATTCCCCATGCCTTCCACGTGGGAATTTTTATTGCAATACTATTATTTTTCCGGAAATAAAAAAGCATTAAGAGCAGTAGAAGTGACTTTGAATAATATTGCAAAAGGCGGCATTTATGATCAAATTGGTGGTGGCTTTTCACGATATGCAACCGATTCAAGATGGCATGCGCCTCATTTTGAAAAAATGCTTTATGATAACGGTCAACTGGTAAGCCTTTATTCACACGCTTTCCAGGTAACTAAAAATCCTTTATATAAGAAAGTTGTTTTTGAAACTTTGGATTTTGTAAATAGAGAACTGACCTCACCCGAAGGTGGATTTTATTCTTCTTTAGATGCAGATAGTGAAGGTGAAGAAGGAAAATTTTATGTATGGACTGCGAAAGAGATAAAAGAAATATTAAAAGAAGATGCGCAACTCTTGATAGATTATTATGGCATCAGGGAAGAAGGAAATTGGGAAGAAGGAAAAAACATTCCGGACATGAATTATGGAAAAAATGAGCTGACAGCAGACAAAGAAATAAATGAAAAAATTATTTTGCTGAAAGAGAAATTATTTGCTGAAAGAGAAAAAAGGGTACGGCCAGGAACTGACGATAAGATTTTAACTTCATGGAATACCTTAATGACAAAGGGTTACGTTGATGCTTACCGTGCATTTGGAGAAAAATCTTTTTTGGATGCGGCAAAACAAAATCTTGATTTCTTATTAAAAAACCTTTGTGGCGAAGAAAATAACGTATTTAGAAATTATAAGAACGGAAAAGCAACTATTCATGCTTTTTTAGATGATTACGCTTTCCTCATTAGCGCTTTGATTGGATTTTACGAGGTAAGTTTTGAAGAAAGCTATTTGCATAAAGCAAAATCTTTTACAGAATATGTCGAAAAACATTTCTATGATGAAAGTACTGGTATGTTTCTATATACAGATTCTGAATACAGTGAACTGATAGCAAGAAAAATGGAAGTTACCGATAATGTAATACCTTCTTCCAATAGTGAAATGGCTAAAAATTTATTTGTTTTGAGTTTGTATTTTGATGAAGGAAAATATGAAAACCAGGCTTTACAACTTATCAAAAATGTATTTGAAGATGTAAAGAAAAATGTAGGATATTATAGTAATTGGGCTCTTGCTGCTAACCGACAAATTTTTACCGCAATTGAAATAGCCATTGTTGGAAAAAGCTCACAAAAAAAATTATCCGAATTGCAAAAGAATTTTTTACCGGATGTGATTTATTCAGGATGCGAGAGCAAAAGCAGTCTTCCCTTACTTCAAAATAAAAATGTAGAGGGAAAGACGATGATATATGTATGCAAAAATAAAAGTTGCTCATTACCTGTAGAAACTGTGGAAGGTGCAATGGAAGAGTTAAGACATGAAAGCAACTTACCGGAATCGGCACCTTAATTGTAGTTCAATAATTTATATTTTGTATTCACCTTAAAAATAATAAATTATGAAAGCAGTTGGATGGGTTTTAATCGCTATTGGAATTGTAATGATAATAATAAAAGGCGTTTCAATTCCTGAAAAGAAAAACATTATTGATGCCGGCCCTATTCAGGTAAGTAAGACAGAACATCATTGGTATGGCTGGCCTACTTATGTTGGAGGTATTCTTGCTGTTGTCGGAGTGGTAATGGTGGTAAGCGCTAAAAAAACATAAGAGACTTTAAAATTCCAACAAAAAATGCCCGTTTGTAAAACGAGCATTTTTTTTGTGATTCATTCCATCTAATCTATTATAATAAAAGAATCAGAAGCAAAATGATAATAATGATAGCACCCACAGAAAGATAAATACCTGCATGACGGGCTTCTTTCTTAAGGCCTTTCACCTCTTTTCTTAAATCTTTTTTTTCTGCCTGGGATAAATTGCTTTTATCCATATCCCGAATTTCAATAAGCCGGTGTTCAATTTGTTGAGCACGCACTTCTTTAGGCACTTCTGTTTTTGCAGGAGTTACTCTTGCAGCAAATGTCGGCGTAACGAAAGAAATACAGAAGGCCATCAATAAGACCGGAATAATTTTTTTTGTACTCATAATAAATGATTTTTAAATGAAATAATTATTAATTTGTTAATAACTGTTACACAACAATCATTCCTGTTTTTAGTTATAATTTTTATAACAATAAAAAACCACCGGAAGTCCCGATGGTCATGACGCTTTTTCGCGTCGCAGATTATTTTCCCGGATACCCTTTTCTAAATTAAAATTTAGAACAAGGAACCCATGATCTGTTTTTAGATAGCATGAATACCTCCTTTTTTTTGTTGAGCAATAAAGATAACAAAAAACTGAAACCAGAAAGCAAACTGTAAGTTATATAATCAGTTCCCTTTTCAAATCATATTGTAGATCCGGATGTAGTGCGGGCAAAGTTTTATCAATTTTCTTCAATTGATTTTCAAAAAGGTTGTTAAGTTGCCTGCTCTTTTTCATTGGGATTGAGTGGTTAATACAGCAATTACAAAATTGGATTAGCAGTTCCACCTCCACATGCTTAGACATTGAAAACCGGACTTGTTTATTGATGTTGCGTAAAATTTTCCGCACACTCTTTTTTATAAAATAAACATTTGATTTATTCATTTGCAAAAATTGAGTTTCAATTTCGATTTTTGCTTCCTCTATAAAAGTGGAAATATCTTCTGCCTCAAAAAGCATATACTGTAGTAATTCCTTATTTTCCTTTTTGAACTTTGCCAAACGAAGGCACAATTCAAATATATCTTTTGAATCACGAGTTGATAATTCTTTTTTTATGTCATTGATTGAAACAGTTTTCATGTGGATAAAATAAAGTTAGCAATTTAATGTACAAACAGAATTAAGGAAATAAAAAAGGGAATCAACAAAAGATTCCCCTTCCGGTTTATGCTTGTGTAATATTATTGCTTAACGACTTTACCGTTAAATAGAATTTCGCCGTTATTGTTTGCAATTGAAAGGATATACATTCCATGCTGCAGTCCACTTACATTACTAAATTGTTTTTTGTTAGTTCCATTCTCCAACGACCATCTTTCAACAGCTATTTGCTTTCCGGTAATATCCACCAATCTCGCGGTAACCATTTGAGAAGTTGCACTTGAAAAATTAATAAAAAGCGTATTGTAAAAAGGATTGGCAAGAACTGAAACCGCCATTTTCTGTAAATCCATTTTTACAGCAACTGTAGTAGAATAGGTAGATTTTCCATCGTTATCCACTTGCCTCAACTGATAGTAATTAACCCCTGAAAGTGGTGTTGCATCATAAGAATTATAATTATTTACTACCTGGCTGTTTCCTGCTCCTTTTACAGTTGCTATTACAGTCCAATTTGTGCTTCCGTCATCACTTCTTTCAACCTGGAAATAATTATTATTAAGTTCCTGGGATGTAGACCAGTCAATACTTACTCCATTACCCTTGTGTCGGGCACTGAAACCAGTTAAAGTAACAGGTGCAGACCTGCTTCAGGACAAAGAGAGAAATTAATATCATCCATTGCAAAATCATTGCCACAGCCTCCAATAGTACCATCTGCCAAGGTAATTCTAATCTGAGTTGGGAAGAAAGCCCCAGTGGGCTCCAATGTAAAATGAGAGCCAATATTTACCCAGGTTGGTGAAGATGTTTGCTGTGTTGATGAGGCTGTATAGGGTGAGCCTGAAAGTGGAACCCATGTATTATTATCAGAAAGATATTCTACAGAAAAAGTAATTACGGGCAATAATGCATTGGGTCCGCAAATTCCGGCAGTATCTACATTCATAATGAATAAACTTACAGTATAATCACCTGAAATAAATCCATGGGTATCAGTTATCGTATGTTGGTAAAAAGTTTCAGCTTCGCCGTTTACAACCAGCATCCTTCCATTAGTATTTCCCGTATGATCAGGTGACGCATGCCATTCTGGTTTTTGCTGGGTATTGTCGGCTACTCTGTAGCTACTTTCGCTTGTTAAACTTCCGGATGCGATATAAGTTAACGACGGAAGAACATCAGGATTGGAGGTAATTATAGTGCCGGTACCAAAATCTTCTGACCATACAGTAGTAGCGTTGTTGCACGTAATTTGAGCAGTAACAGATGAGGTAACAATAATCACTAATGAAAATAAAAACAGTGAACTAAATAAGACTTTTGAGGGCGTAAAATTCTTTTTCATACCTAAGTTTTAGAGATAAATAATAAGGAAAACTGGAGAATAAATCAGGTCTTTACGCAAATTGCAATTGCAATAAAAGGATTTTGGTAAACGGTTCAAAAAGGAAGGAAAAACTTAGTTTTCTGAGGATGAGGAAATACAAAACTAATAATATTATTTTATTATCAAAATTAATTCGAATTTTTATTTAGGACGACTTAAATTATTATGCCCCTTAAAAAAAACTGTTAAGCATTGGAATAAGCTAATTATGGCACATTTTATGGACTTTCCATTATAAATTTATTTATTATGAAAAGCAAAAAATTCACCTCCTTTTTTATTATAGTTTTTTTAGTAACAGCAACTTCTTCAGTCTTTTCCCAGGATACTTCACAAAATCAAAAATTGACAGAAGAACATACTTATCCTATAAAGTCAAAAAAACATTACAAGACTCCTGCTAAACCTCAAATTTATCGTGATACAAGGCTTGGAGGAAGTTCTCCAGGTCACAGAACCTATAAAACAAATGATTATGGCGCAGGGGCTATTACTACCAATCCTCACAAAGGAAGTGGGAGCGCGACATATCCCGATGTTCATTTTGATTCAAGCAAACTTACAAGTAATATATACAGGGATACCCGGCTCGGAGGAAGTTCTCCCGGGCATAGAACTTATAAAACAAATGATTATGGCGCAGGGGCTATTACTACTGATCCGAATAAGGGTAGTAGCGGCAGTCCAACGCCTGTTGTAGTTTATCCCGTTCCTGATTCAACAGGAAAATAATTCCGGAAAAAATTTCGTTTACTGCAATTGCATCTCAAAAAGTTTTGGCCAGTCTTTACCGGTAATATATAGCTTTTTTGAAGTACTATCATAGGCTATACCATTCAGAACGGCATCTCCGTTTACCTGCGCCCCCTTGTCATATTGCTGTAGCAAACCCGCCAAGTTCATCTCACCGGTAACATAACCGGTAGCTGTATCGATTTTTACAATATCATCAGTCATCCACCTGTTTGCAAAAACATATCCGTTGATCAATTCAAGTTCGTTCAAACTGTCCACTTCTCCCCTGTTATCAGCAACCGTAAGTATTTTATTTATTTTCAATTCCTTTCTTTTCTCATCTGGAAGTACAAAAAATAAATGTGATGAACCATCGCTGATGATAATATTCTTACCATCATTGGTTGCACCCCAGCCTTCCCGGCTCCAGCCCAAGGTATCGATAGGATGACTAAAATCGTCAACATTATAAACAAAAACCTGGTGGCTTTTCCAGGTTAGCTGGTATATTTTATTTTTAAAAATGGTAATACCCTCGCCAAAAATTGATTTGTCTGGAATTAAATAATTTTTTTCAACTTTACCTGTTTTTGCATCTACAATTCGAAGGTTTGAACGGTTATATTCGCCGGTACCTTCATACAATTTGCCTTTGTGATATTCCAATCCCTGCGTAAATGCATAAGAATCATGAGGATATACCGCATCCACTTTAAACATTAACGGCTCAGGAGGCGGGATGTTATTAACTTTTGCAACCGGAAGGGAATTGTCATAATCGGGAGAGGAAGAATTGTTGCAGGAAATCAAAAGTAGAAGACAAGAGAGGTATCGAAGGGTTTTATAAATCATCAATGTTTTTTAAAAATGTAAAAATAACAAACTGAAAAGTTTAAATACCACTTACGGGAAAAATAAAGCTTTAAAAATTTTAAACTTCAAAAAATATTGTCTTTATTTGTGCTCTCAACCTCTGCTGACCTCTAATAACACGAGCCTCCTTCTTGTTATTTATCGTCAAAGTCTAAGGTTTTTAATATCCCTTGTAAATTACCCACCCCAAAGCCTATGTAATCCCATATTGTTAATACGCTCAAACTTTTGAGTTTACAAGGGAATACATGAAGTTTATTTTTACGATTTTTTCTTTTACTCTTTTCCTTTATGGTAGTGCACAACGGTGCATTACACCGGAATATGCACAAAAGCATCCTGTAAATACTTTCATTGCGAAAAGGAATATGGCTGTAAAATCGGCTAACCGTGATACACTCACCAATGAAGTAATATCAATTCCCGTAGTAGTCCACGTGCTCTATAATAATAGCTCACAGAATATTAGTGACGCACAGGTTATTTCTCAAATAGTTTCATTAAATAATGATTTCAGAAGAAGGAATGCTGATACTGTTAACACTCCTGCTCCTTTTAAGGCTGTTGCCGCTGATACAAGAATTCAGTTTTGTCTCGCAAAAGTAGATCCGGATGGAAAATACACTACCGGCATAATTCATAAATACACAACAGAAACTCAATTTGTTGCAGATGACGCGATGAAATTTTCGGCACAAGGAGGCGATGATGCATGGGATGCTTCAAAGTACCTTAATATCTGGGTTTGCAATCTTTTTGGCCGGACTTTAGGTTACGCCGTTTTGCCCGGAAGTCCTCCTGAAAAAGATGGGGTAGTCATTCAATATGATGTATTTGGAACAATAGGAAATCTGACTGTACCTTTCAACAAAGGACGTACAGCAACACATGAAATTGGCCATTGGCTCGGTTTAAAACATCTTTGGGGCGATACCGATTGCGGAGATGATGGTATTGCTGACACTCCTCCACAGGAAGGAAGCAATACCGGCTGTCCTTCGTTCCCACACACTTCGTCATGCTCAATTAATCCTTACGGTGACATGTTCATGGATTACATGGATTTTACCAACGATGCGTGCATGAATATGTTCACGCAAGGTCAAAAAAATGAAATGAGAAGTCAGTTTGCTCAAGGCGGATATAGAAATTCATTCCTCAATTCCATCGCCTGCGATAGCACTAACGCTGAGGGAGGCCCGTTGCCAAAAGATACCGGTAAATTAAAAATTATACTCTATCCAAATCCATTTAATAGCATTATTAATATTTCATCAAATAAGGATACTGAAGTGGTAGGCCATCGCCTAAATCTATATGATGCAAGCGGAAAATTATGCCTTACCCAAATCATTCAATCTCAAAACACCGTATTAAATGTAAGTTATCTCACCTCAGGAATATACATTCTGAAAATTGAAGGTAAAACAGGCCCTCATATCTATAAGATAATGAAAATAGGAAACGGTCGTTGATGTTTTGCTTTTCTTAAAAATGCTGAAGAGGATACGTAGTTTATAAAACCTTCAGTAACTTTATTACGTACTTAAAAGCAAAAACGGTCATGAAGAAAGTATTTTATTTCATTGGTATTTTAGTTTGCTCCTTATTAACCAATTGTACGCAGTCACAAACTACGGAAAAACAGAAATATCCTGATCCAGAGATCGTTACTTCCTACAAAAATTTCCCGGTGAAATACACCGATGCGCAATGGCGACAAAAACTAACTCCTGAAGAATATTTTATTCTACGGCAAAGAGGAACCGAACGCGCTTTTTCGGGCAAATACAATCATTTTTACAAAAAGGGAACGTATTATTCGGCAGCTTCTTTGCAACCCGTTTTCAGTTCAGAAACAAAATTTAATTCCGGAACAGGATGGCCAAGTTTTTATGCACCCATAAATAAAGATGCGATAAAACTTGTGCCCGATAATAGTGATGGAATGCAAAGATTAGAAGTGGTAGATTCTAAAACCGGTTCACATCTCGGGCATGTTTTTGATGATGGCCCGGCTCCTACAGGGAAAAGATATTGCTTAGATTCTGACGCATTAATTTTTGTACCTGAAGGCGGCAAACCTCCTACCAGCGCAAAATAGCAAAATCAGTAAACAAACAAACAACGGTAATTTTTATTTTGCGTTGCAGGTAAGTTACCACTCTATTGATTCAATGATTTTCTTTGTGCTTTCAAAATCGGTATGGTGAAAAGCCTGGATACCGATTTTTCGTGCCGCTTCAACCAACATGATACGATCATCGAAATAAATACATTCTTCAGGTTTTGCCTGTGCTATTCCAAGTCCGAGAAGATAAATGCCCGGATCAGGTTTGCGCATTCCAACTTCACAGGAAGATACAAACGCGTCAAAAAAATCGTGAAGCCGAAATTTTTTTATCCTGTATTGATTTAATTCGCGCGGCTCATTATTCATCGAGATTATCTTAATGTTCTGATGCTTTCTTTTCCAATCAATGATCCAGGGAAGAATGTCTGGAAGCTGTTGCGACTGGGCAAACATAAATTGTTTAAATTCTTCTTTTGTAAAATCCCGGTCCTTATTAAAAACAACTGTATTCAGGTAATCATCGAGTGTAATTCTGCCAATTTCATAAACATTAAAAATAAAATCATGAAGAATATTCATTTCATCATAATCCATATTAAATTTTTCAGCCGCTGCCATTCTTGATTGATGAGGCCATCCGTTTGTAAGCAACACGCCTCCGATATCAGAGAATAAAATTTTTATTTTTTTAGCCATAGTTTACAAATTCCGAATTTTATTAAGGATTTTTTTGTTCCAAATCTTTTACTTTTTGCAATCTTCTTTCATGCCTTTCTGCACCGATATATTTTGCATTTAAAAAAGCCGTTATTAGTTCTTCTGCTGCCGCAAATCCGGTAACTCTTCCACCGAGACAGATTAAATTCATATCATCATCTTCAACGCCCTGGTGAGCTGAAAAATGGTCATGAATAAGCCCCGCTCTCACGCCGGCAATCTTATTGGCTGCAATTGAAGCTCCTACTCCACTTCCACAAACTGCAATGCCACGATCCACCTCTTTTTTTACAACTGCTTTTGCAAGTGGAATCACAAAATCAGGATAATCGTCAGTGGTGTCTAATTCCATTGCACCAAAATCTTTTACATCATATCCTTTTTGCTGCAAAAATAATTTTATGGTATTCTTTCAATTCAAATCCGCCGTGGTCGGCAGCTACACCAATTTTCATGATTATAATTTTTGAGTTACTCTTGTTCGAATTGTTTCCACAAAACCATTCCACCTTTTATCCCTTCCCTGTTATCCGCGACAGTGATATTATCATCAAGTTTAAAATCAATGAGTTTAGCACTTCCTCCACTAATGTATAAATGATCGTAATTAAAAACCACTTTTAAAATCTCAATTACTTTTTTCATTCTTTTATTCCACTTTTTCTTTCCTGCTTTTTCCAATGCGGCTTCGCCTACAGGTAATCATTGTAATTTTTCTTTTTTGTTATTGGGTGCTGCGACATTTCGAGATGAGGAATTAAAAGTCCGTCTCTCATAACCGCTGAGCCAAATCCCGTCCCTAAGGTGATAAGCATTTCAACGCCTTTTCCTTCCGCCAAGCTTAATCCCTGTAAATCTGCATCGTTAATTACCAAAGCAGGCCTTCGCAAATGCGTTTGTAATTCTTTTTTTAAATCAAAATCTTTCCACATCTCGTTTCCCAATTTGGGCGCTGTTTTTACAACACCTTCTTTCACATAACCCGGGAAAGCCCGCAGTTACTTTATCGTATTTCGGAAACCGGCTTGCAATTTCAAGGATCAATTTTACCACTTTTTCAGGAGAAGGAGGAGAAGGAGTATCTTCCCTTTCATATTTCTGCAAAAAATCTCCTTCGTAATTTATAATGGTAGCTTTTATATGCGAACCACCAATATCAATACAAAGGATTCTTTCATCTTGTTCGTCATTATAATTTTTTAATCCTGTTAAATGTAACTTGTTTCATTCAAAAATAACACCAGCAATAAATCAGTAACTAAAGAAGCACATAAAAAAGGGCAATTGAAGATAGCGGAATTTTCTTTGTTAGCTTTACAAACGTCATTACTTTATTTTTGATTAAATATGTAAAATTATGTGGTGGATATTTGCTTTGTTATCGGCGCTTTTTGCAGCTCTCACAGCCATCTTTGCCAAAATTGGAATTAAAGGAGTTGATACGGATCTCGCAACAGCGATACGCACAGTTGTGATTTTGATTCTTGCCTGGGGAATCGCTTTTTTCAGGGGCGGCACTTCCACTATGAATACCTTAACCAAACAAAATATCATCTTCCTTTGTTTATCCGGAATTGCTACCGGCCTTTCCTGGATATTTTATTTTAAGGCGCTCCAGTTGGGAGAAGTTTCACAGGTAGCACCGGTCGATAAAATGAGTGTCGCCTTTGCAATTATAATGGCAGTAATTTTTTTAGGCGAACCTCTCACTTTAAAAACAGCAATCGGCGCTTTACTGATTATTGGAGGAAGCCTTGTTCTGATTTTGTAGAAATTTGGGAAGGCAGCTTTTTTTAGACTTAATAGAAAAATTAAATGAAACCACCACCGGAAGTTTCGATGAATGAACGCTTTTCAGCATTAAGCAATCTTCCCCGTTTTTTTAAACTGGTTTGGAAAACAAGCCCTAAGCTTACACTTTCCAACGCGCTTTTGCGAATCGCCAGGTCCGCAATTCCAGTGGCTATTTTGTACGTTGGTAAATTGATTATAGACCAGGTCGTTCATTTTTCTCAAACTCCACAAACCAATCATGCTTATTTATGGAAATTAGTTGTGATTGAATTTTTATTAGCCATACTTGCTGATGCATTGAGCCGCGCCACAACTCTTGTGGATAGTTTACTCGGCGATTTATTTTCAAATTATACTTCCATTCAAATAATGGAACACGCAGCGATTCTCGATCTTGACCAGTTTGAAGATTCTACTTTTTATGACAAGCTGGAAAGAGCGCGCCAACAAACAGTTGGCAGAACCGTTTTGCTTTCGCAGGTGCTGAGCCAATTGCAGGATCTAATAACAATGGGTTTTCTTGCGGCCGGTTTAGTCGTTTTCAATCCGTGGCTCATTTTGCTTTTAGTGATTGCCGTTATTCCCGCTTTTTTGGGCGAATCTTATTTCAATGATAAAAATTATTCACTTAGCCGCAGGCAAACTCCTGAAAGAAGGGAATTGGATTATCTGCGCTACATCGGCGCCAGCGATGAAACGGCCAAGGAAGTTAAGATATTTGATCTTTCTGATTTTCTTTCAGATCGGTTCCGCTTTTTATCCAATAAATTTTATGAGCAAAATAAACGAATTGCGGTAAAGCGTTCCGTTTGGGGAAGTTTATTTTCTGTTCTTGGTACCCTCGGTTATTATGGTGCTTATGTTTTTATTATTGCAAAAACCATCGCCGGCGTTTTAACTCTCGGCGACCTTACCTTTTTAGCAGGTTCTTTTCGCCAGTTACGAACTTTGCTTGAAGGAGTTCTTTCACGATTTACAGCCGTTTCGCAAGGTGCCATTTATCTAAAAGATTTCTTTGATTTTTTTGATATTCAACCCAAAATCAAAGTGTCAGAAAAAGCCCGGCCTTTTCCAAAACCAATTAAATATGGTTTCACTTTTGAAGATGTCGGTTTCAAATATGTCAATTCAAAACAGTGGGCAAACCGTCATTTGAGTTTTACACTGAAAGCAGGAGAAAAACTGGCTTTGGTTGGTGAGAATGGCGCCGGCAAAACCACTCTTGTAAAACTTCTAGCCCGCCTTTACGATCCTACAGAAGGAAGGATTTTGTTGGATGGTCACGATTTAAAAGAATATGACCTCGAAGAAGTGAGAACGCAAATAGGCGTCATTTTCCAGGATTACCTTCGGTATCAAATGACTGTTTCTCACAACATTGCCGTCGGTAATATTAATCAAAAGGAAAATAAAGAATTAATTATCAACTCAGCAAAGCAGAGTCTTGCAGATGCGTTGGTTCAAAGATTGCCGGATAAATATGAGCAGGCGTTAGGCAAACGCTTCAACCAGGGAGTGGAACTTTCCGGCGGTGAATGGCAAAAAATTGCGCTCGCAAGGGCATATATGAAAGATGCGCAATTGCTGATACTTGATGAACCGACTTCTGCATTGGATGCACGTGCGGAATATGAGGTATTTGAAAGATTTGCGGAGCTTACAAAAGACAAAACCGCCGTCCTGATTTCTCATCGCTTTTCAACTGTACGAATGGCTGACAGAATTTTAGTTCTTAATAAAGGAGAGATTTTGGAAGAAGGAAGCCATGAAGAATTATTGGAAAGAAAGGGGCGTTATGCAGAGCTGTTTCAGTTGCAGGCAAAAGGTTACCGCTAATTTTTTAAAAAATAAAAATTATATTTTTTTGTTCATTTACTGTTACAAACCGCACTTATTAACGCTTATAAAAAACCTCCAGCTCAAATTTATTTCTTTAATTTTAAGAACAATTATTTAAAATGAAAAAAATAGTGACCGCCTTAGGGCCAATTGATACACCTTGGCCGGCAATGCGGATTTCTACACAGCTTGCAAAGAATCATTCTGCAGAAATCCACCTTGTTTTTTTGACATTCCCGGGGAGGATACAGATTATTCTTATCCTTATCCAAACGATCTGCCCATAGCGGAAGACTTTTCTGATGGCAAAATGATTTCTGAAAGTAACCAGGAATTAATTAAGGATAAATTGAATCTTTTTAAAGAGGAATGCGAATCGCGCGGGAATCAACCTGAGTTTCGAAAGAAATATATCGGTAGAAAAACTGGTAAAGGAAAGCTCAAATACTGATTTGCTAATAGCAGATGAAGGCGCCAATTTCTTATCTAAAATTTTGCCGCATCTTCATTGCCCCGCCTTTATTGCCGGCGATGATCATTTACCGCAAAAGGCGGTGCTGATGTTTAATAACAGCGATAGCAGCAAATTTGCTATTGAAAAATATAAACAACTCCTGCCTGAATTTAAAGATCTTCCAACCTTTCTTTTATCAATAAATCCCAAAGATGAAAATGAAATTAAAAATTATGTGCAAAGGAATCTTAATGATACTTACACTAATATTTCAACAACATCGCTGACAGGAAAGGTGGATAAAGAAATGGAGCATTTTCTTTCTGAATTACCCGGACACATAGTGGTGGTTATGGGCGCTTTCGGAAGAAGTGAAATCTCACGTTTTTTTCATGAAAGCCTTGCAAATACTATTATAAAAGATAAAACAGTTTCTTTGTTTATCGCTCATCAATAGCCAACAAAATATTTATCCTCTCAAACCTTTATATTTGCCCGCTTTTTAAAAAAATAGAATGACAAGAGAAGAAAAATTTATGGAAGAAGCTATAGCTCTTGCTGAAAAAGGAATCAAGAATGATGAAGGCGGTCCTTTCGGCTGTGTGATCGTCAAAGAAGACAAGATTATCGGAAGAGGAAATAACAAAGTTACCAGCACCAACGATCCAACGGCTCATGCAGAAATAATTGCTATCAGGGAGGCTTGTAAAAAGCTGGAATCCTATCAACTGGAAGACTGCGAGATATATAGTTCCTGTGAACCTTGTCCCATGTGTCTGGGCGCTATTTACTGGGCAAGGCCAAAAGTGATTTATTATGGCAACTCACGAAAAGATGCTGCGGAAATTGGTTTTGATGATTCAATCATTTATGATGAAATTAGCAGTGATTTATCAAAGAGAAAAATTCCGTTGATCAACATTTGCCGCAAAGAAGCTAACGAAACTTTTGCCGAATGGCGGCAAAAAAAAGACAAAAAAACTTATTAAAAAAACTCAATAACAACAAAATTTTATCAATTCAAAGAAAACCAAATTGTTCGTCGTTTTTTCTTTGGGTATTGTTTTCTACACACATAACCCCAATGCACATCCCAAAATTATAAAATTATATGTCTGATTGCAACATAAGTATCCCATTTACTAACACAGTTTCAGCCGCTATTGCTAAGGCAAAAGGTGCAATAGAAAATCAAAATGGAACCTTTAAGGGGGACGAGAATTCGGGCGAATTTGAAGTGAGTGTTTTCGGAAATATGATAAAAGGAAGTTATTCTGTAACAGGAAAAACGTTACATATTATTATAACCAATAAGCCGTTTTTTGTACCATGCAGCACGATAGAGAGTCTGCTGCTTAAAGAGATTTCTTAAACAGAAAGAAAAGCACCTTCAGGAATTTACATGCCTGGCAGATAAAACGTCCCTGATTTTCCTGACCATATCATTTACCTCAAAGGGTTTTGCAATAAACTCATCCGCACCAAATTCCGCAATTGCAGTTTCCGCAATATTAGGGTATGATGAAAACATGATAACAGGAATATGTCGTGTTGAAGAAGTTGATTTTAATTTTTTGCAAACATCCATTCCATCCATTCCTTTTAAAAATACATCCAAAAGAATCAGATGAGGTTTATTTCTCTTTATATTATCCCACGCCTTATTCCAGTCGGCAAAAGCCCACACCTCGAAACCCTTTTTCCTAAGCAAAGATTTAACTATGCTTAAGAGGTCCATGATCATCATCGAGAATTAGAATTTTTGACATACCATAAAAACTGCAAAAAACGTGCGACGATTAATAATCTACGGCCAATTTAATTTTTTTATTTTCTTCTGAAGTTCGCTGATGTCAGGCAGTTGCAGCAGTAACTATACTTTTATAATTTAAAAGTTTTGGTTCAACCTTTTTTTCTCTTATTTTTGCACTCCTTTTGAAAAAGGGACTAGCGAAAGATGGGTTTGTGGAAGCAGATTTGATTGAGAAAGATGAGATAAAATGAAAGGATTTTTGATTCGGTAACTCTCCCGATAGCTATCGGGAGGGTTCTGGAAACTGAAAAATATTTTGATTCGGTAGCTCAGTTGGTAGAGCACAACACTTTTAATGTTGGGGTCCTGGGTTCGAGCCCCAGCCGGATCACACAGCCTCTGGAAACAGGGGCTTTTTTTATGCCTTATGCTTATATTTTATATTCGGAAAAATTGAACGAATACTACGTCAGCGTTTTTTTTCATGCTTTTACATTGCACTTTCAAAACCATTGAAACAGTAAATCAACAAATAACCGGAATTCTTATTCATAATTAATTTTTCATCTTCCTTTCTTCTCTCCTATTTTTGTTGAAAATAAATTGGATGTTTCAAAATAAGATTGTTGTAATAACGGGTGGCACTAATGGCATCGGCAAAGCGCTGGTAGAAGAATTTTTGAACCTGGGTGCTACTGTTGCTACCTGCTCAAGAACTGAAGAAAAGCTTGCTGCATTAAAATCAGAATTTGAGGGAAAAAGTTTGTTTACTATGCCCGCAGATGTGAGCAAAGAAGTAGATTGTAAAAATTTTATTGATAAAACATTGGAGAAATATCAAAGAATAGATGTGCTTATCAACAATGCCGGAATTTCTATGCGCGCGCTTTTTAAAGATACCGAATTGAGTACTTTAAAAAAGGTGATGGATATTAATTTCTGGGGCACCGTTTTTTGCACAAAATTTGCTTTGGATTCTATCATTGAAAATAAAGGTACAATCGTAGGAGTTTCCTCTGTGGCCGGTTACAGGGGACTTCCGGGAAGAAGTGGTTACAGCGCCAGCAAATTTGCGATAAATGGCTGGCTTGAAGCAATCAGAACTGAATTGTTAGAAACAGGTGTAAATGTGATGTGGGTTTGCCCCGGTTTTACCAAATCAAATATCAGGAATGCGGCCTTGAATAAAGATGCGAAGCCACAGGGAGAATCTCCTTTGAAGGAAGAAAAATTAATGACAGCAGAAGAGGTCGCACAACATATAATCAAGGCAATCAAAAAAAGAAAACGTACGTTGGTATTAACTTTTACAGGAAAAGAAACGGTTTATATGAACAGGTTTTTTCCATCACTGACTGATAAGCTCACACACAAATTCTTTTTTAAAAATGGGGAACTGATAAAATAATTTACAACCTATTTATTGAGTTTACCTGACGATTGCTTTTTTATTTAAATGATTAGAATTACTTTTCCGAAAATCGATTATCGCTTTAGCGAAACCGGATCAAAATAAAGGAATGGCTTTAATAACACTTACATCAGATATCGGGCGACAGGATTTTTTGACCGGTGCGGTAAAGGGACAATTATTACAAATCAATCCTGAATTTAAAATTATTGATATTTCGCATGAGCTTTCTCCATTCAATTACCCGCAGGCGGGGTATGTATGCCGAAACGCCATCAGAAATTTTCCTCCGGGCACTTTTCATATTGTGATGGTAAACCTGTTTGACAAAAGAAGAGATCATTTGCTCCTGGTAGAACATAAAGAGCAATATATCGGCTGCGCTGATAATGGTTTAATTACAATGATACTTGAAGAAACTCCTCAAAAACTAGTGGCACTACCACTGGATACTTCCAAACAAAAAAACACCTTGAACTGTGCCAAAGTTTTCGGCGCCGCGTACCAAAATATTTTAGAAGGAAAAACTATTGAAGAATGTGGTGATCCTGAAATTTCTATTGAAGTAAAAAACCCATTGCGGCCTTTGCGGGGAGAAAAATATATTGAAGGGCAAATCATTTTTATTGACAATTTTGAAAATGTAATTATAAATATTACCAAAGAAGAATTTGAGGAACAACGTCGCGGCAGAAGTTTTAAAATTGTTTTTAAAAGAGATGAAATCATTGAAAAAATCAGTGAAACTTATGCAGATGTTCATGAGAGTGAAAAACTCGCTTTGTTCAATTCAGCTAATTATCTCGAAATAGCGATCAATAAAGGAAATGCCGCCGGTTTATTTGGTTTGGAAGGATATACGGATAACGTAAATAAACAAACGCAATACATGCAAAACCGCTTACTTTATCAAACGGTGAAGATTTATTTCGATTAATTTTTCGCCTCAACAGATTTGGCTGTTTTTATAAAAATTTGCAATAAATAGCCGAGAAGAATCACGAGTATAGCACCTATTAAATTCAGCCAGAGAAAGGAAATCACGTCAGCCACGGTAAATAATAATTACAAATAATTCCGCAATCATAGCGGCATAAAAAAGCGCGTTGGCCTTTATTCGCTTAAACCAAAAAGCAATCAAAAATATTCCCAGGATCACACCATAAAATAACGAGCCAAGAATATTGACAGTTTCAATCAAACTATTACCAAGGTTGCTGGCAAATTCGGCTACCAAAATGCAAAATATCCCCCAGCAAAAAGTATAGAATTTAGAAACCCGGTAATCCTGTTGCTCTGTCAGGTGCTTATTAAAAAATCTTTTATGAATATCGACAACGGTACACGATGACAAGGCGTTAAGTGCCGCCGCAATACTTCCCCATGCCGCCAGAAATATGACGGCAATCAACAGGCCCACCAATCCTTTAGGCAAATAGTCTATAACAAAATGAAGAAAAATATAGTTGGTATCGTTTACATCTTCATGAGGCAACGCTTTTGACAAAACAGTTTTGTATTCAGCCTTTATTTTATTTTTTTCAAAATTATCGGTTGGCGAAATGCTTTTGTATTGGTTTTCCAAATTGACCAGTTCGCTTTTATAAACCGTATGCTTAGCACGCATCACCTGTGTTTCATTAAAATAAACCGGTGCTTTATGATATTGGTAAAAAGAAAAAACAAGAACCCCAATCATCAAAATCAAAAACTGCATCGGCACTTTTACCATTCCGTTCATCAGCAAACCTAATTTTCCCTGGCGATTGTTTTTTGCGGTAAGGTATCTTCCCACCTGGCTTTGATCAGTTCCGAAATAAGAAAGTGCGAGAAAAAAACCACCAATAATTCCGCTCCAGATATTGTATTTGTCTTTCCAGTCAAATCCATTTGCAGTTTCCCCGGTAGTAATAATATTCATTTTGCCATTTTTACCCCCTAGATGTAAGGCATCTAAAAATCCAACATTAGCAGGCATCAAATGAACTACTACATAACCCGCAACAGCCATTCCGATGATCACAATAAACAACTGAAGTTTCTGGGTGTGTGCTACCGCTCTTGCTCCGCCACTTACGGTATAAATAATGAGCATTCCGCCCATGATAATATTCGTATAATAAATGTTCCAGCCAAGCAAGGA
>CAWFFT010000027.1:0-11593 GCA_963815085.1 uncultured Chitinophagaceae bacterium
CTGTTACCAAAAAAACCGTTGCCAAGTTGCACAAATTCCCGTCTGTGGCACTTTTCTAAACACTTTTAAAACTTGCCCATTCAAACGTGCCGATTGATACCATAAACATTACACCTACCAACGCAGCCATAGGAACTTTTTCGATCAAATAAGAACCAAATAATACAAACAAGAGCAAAGCAGTAGGCTGTGACAATGCCCTGAAATCCTTGACCTGCCACCTGAACTCACGTTGATAATACTTTGCCCTATTATTAAGCAGCCTCCCATACCGCCAAATAAAGGTTATGGGCCACACATTCTTTATTGCTCTTTTCCCCCTCGTTTCAGTCATTTCATCTACAACCGCAAGTGTAAGTAAGCTTTCCAAATTAAAGCTCGAACAAGTGCCATGACAAGTGAGTAGGGAAAAACAATTTTCAATGTTCCATCTGCCGCAGGTGCCTTTCAACATGGAAACATTGAAAATTGTTTTTCCCTACTCACTTGTCATGGCGCTTGTTGGTTTAATTGAAAGCTTACTTACACTTGCGGTTGTAGATGAAATGACTGAAACGAGGGGAAGAGGCAATAAAGAATGTGTGGCCCAGGGAGTGGGAAATCTCGCAACAGGTTTTTTTGGCGGTATGGGAGGCTGCGCGATGATCGGGCAAAGTATTATCAACGTGAGTTCAGGTGGCAGGTCAAGGATCTCAGGCATTGTCGCGGCTATTGCTTTGCTCTTGTTTGTATTATTTGGTTCTTCCTTGATCGAAAAAGTTCCTATGGCTGCGTTGGTAGGTGTAATGTTTATGGTATCAATCGGCACGTTTGAATGGGCAAGTTTAAAAGTGTTTAGAAAAGTGCCACAGACAGATATCATTGTAATGATACTCGTGACTTTGGTAACAGTTATATTCGGAAACCTTGCTGTGGCAGTTCTGATTGGTGTGGTGATTTCGGCACTGGCTTTTGCCTGGGAAAGTGCCAAACGCATCAGGGCAAGAAAGATCGTTGATCAGAATGGCATCAAACATTATGAGATTTTCGGGCCCCTGTTTTTTGGTTCAGTCACCACCTTCCAGGAAAAGTTTGATGTGCTGAACGATCCTGACGAAATCATTATAGATTTTAAAGAAAGCCGGGTAGTTGATCATTCTGCAATTGAAGCACTCAATAAGGTTACCGAAAGATATAGAAAAGTAGGAAAGAAAGTTCATCTGCGCCACCTGAGTGAAGACTGTCTTGTATTGCTAAATAATGCGTCTGAAATCATTGATGTGAATTATTGGGAAGACCCGCATTATAAAGTGATTGAAAACAAACTGGAAGGGTAGTAGGTTTAAAGGTGTCGCCTCTGACCATGACAAAATTCTGCTAAATAAAAATCATGTTTATTTTAGTAAAGCAACAAAGTAGAGACGCGATGCAACATGTCTCTACTTTGTCACCAATTTATGAACCAAAGATGCGATGTAGCCGTTTACAACGAATTCATGCGATCAACCTAAAAATCCCAATTCAGATAAATAATGCTTACATGCTTTTTATCTTGATGACAATTTTCCGGTCGCGTTGGTTGCCGTTTGTGGTTATGCCCGGGCGGTGTCCTGTTCCCGGAAAGAAAAGGAAAAAAGTGCCGGGCTTTGCATCATAAAGTTTTCCGGGGCCACTGTAATGCGCGATGTCTTTTTCGTCGCTGTAAGGTTCTGTAACGGTTAACCCTGAAACCGGGGCAACACCAATCTTTTCTTCACCCGAGATAACATACTGCAGGTCGATATATTTTTTATGTGATTCCCATTTAGACTTATCAAAATCTTTTGTAGGATCGTAGGTAACAATAGCATATACATTCTTGCCGTCAATCGGATAATTTCCGGGAGCCAGTTTGTTAAGATCGTGGTTCTTCATAAATGCAAAAGCTTCATCAAAATATTTTTGGTTGGCCTGGTATTGTTTTGCGAATTCCTGCACATCCACTGAAGAATGAGGTTTCAGCTTTAAACCGCCAAGCCATTCTTGTTTTTTAAACCAGCTTTCATTTTCTTTTTTTGTTTGAGCACTAACGTTAAGCGTAAAACCAACGGACACGAGAACGAGGAGAGTAAATAATAATTTCTTTTTCATAATTATCAGTTATAGATTTTTAAGGATTAAAAATAGTTTTTTTTTATGAAAGATGGGTAAGAGTCAAAAGGCAAGAGGCAAGGAGCAAGAGGCAAAAGGCAGGAGGCAATAGTTGCGCACTGTCATTGCTCTTATAAAATATTCCAGGTTTTGTCGCCGGATAAGATGAGGTTCAAAGGAAGCTTTCCTTTTTTGGTTTCTGCTTCTTCGATCTGCTGCTCCATATTTTCTTCGTAAACCGGCCTTTCATCTGCATATATAACACCAAATGGGCGTGGAAAATAAGTGCCATTAAAGCTGGTATCAAAAAAACGGGAAATAAGATTGGCTTTGGTCTTGTCCTTTTCATCATGTATCCATAAGTCATCTGCTGTATAGCCATTCCTGTTCAGGTCAACAAGCACAGGCGTTAAACCATCAAGGCGGATGCCTTTATTTTCATTTATGCCGAAGATTAACGGCTTTCCATTTTCTAAAAAAATGGCTTCGTCTTTTTTGGTTTCTTTATCTGAATAAGCAAAGAAAGTCCCGTCGTTAAACACAGGGCAGTTCTGGTACACTTCCACAAATGAAGTGCCTTTGTGCGCATGTGCACGCTTCAAAATAGCTTGCATGTGTTTGGGATCACGGTCAAGCGTACGCGAAACAAAAGAAGCTTTCGCGCCAAGTGCCAGTTCAGAAGGGTTGAAAGGTTCTTCAATAGATCCGTAAGGAGAAGATTTGGTGATCTTTCCACGTTCGGAAGTGGGAGAGTACTGTCCTTTCGTGAGGCTGTAAATCTGGTTATTAAATACCAGGTAATTGACGTCAAAATTCTTACGCATCAGGTGAATGAAATGATTGCCGCCGATGGAAAAAGCATCGCCATCGCCGGAAACAATCCACACATCCAGTTCAGGATTGGCAGCCTTTACTCCGGAAGCAATTGCTGCCGCGCGGCCATGAATACTGTGAATTCCGTAAGTATCCATGTAATAAGTAAAACGCGAAGAACAACCGATGCCGGAAATAAAAACAAATTTTTCTTTCTCAACTCCCAGGGCAGGAAAGATGGTTTGTACCTGTTTAAGGATGGAGTAATCACCGCAACCGGGGCACCATTTTACATCCATCCCTGAAGAAAAATCTTTGGGAGTAAGGCTTTCACTATCTAACGTTTGGTTTTCCATTTTTTTTATCTTTATGACATCCTGATAATTCTTCCTTTTATTTCACTGGTGGTAAAAGGCTGGCCCTGCACTTTTGAAAAACCGGTGGCAGGTATCAAAAATTCTCCCCTTATCAATTGCAACAATTGTCCGGAATTCATTTCAGGAATTAAAACTTTTTCAAAACCGAATAATAACCAACCTAAATTTTTAGGCAAAGGATTGATATAACGCAGATGTATATGCGAAACATCAAATCCTTCATCAATACATTCTTTCACCGCGGTTTTGATAGCACCATAAGTTGATCCCCAGCCCAACACGAGGAGCTTTCCTCTTTCATTACCATTATCCACTTTTGCCGGCGGAATAAAATTCTGAATCTGTTTTATTTTTTCGGCCCGAAGCTTCGTCATTAATTCATGATTCTTTGCTTCATAAGAAACATTGCCTGTTTCATTTTCTTTTTCGAGTCCGCCTATGCGATGTTCCAAACCTTTTGTTCCCGCTTTTATCCACGGCCTTACAAAATTTTCATCGCGCTTATAAGGCAATACTGTTCCATCCTGTCCATTCGCTTCCTTTAAAAAATTTACCCGGATATCGGCCAGATCTTCTTCAGAAGGAAACCGCCAGGGCTCTGAGCCGTTGGCAATATATCCATCACTCAAAACGATAACCGGTGTCATGTGTTCCACTGCAATTTTAGCCGCTTCATAAATAGTTTCAAAACAATCCGAAGGGGAAGAAGCAGCGAGCACGGGCAAAGGTGCTTCCCCATGCCTTCCATGCATTGCCATTAAAAGATCAGACTGTTCTGTTTTGGTAGGCAAACCCGTTGAAGGGCCACCGCGCTGCACATTAATTACTACCAAAGGAAGTTCCAGCATAGTCGCCAATCCTAATGCTTCTGTTTTTAAAGACATCCCCGGGCCTGATGTAGTGGTAACAGCAAGGCTGCCTGTGTAAGAAGCGCCGATGGACGAACAAATTGCGGCAATTTCATCTTCTGCCTGGAAGGTTTTTACGCCGTTGCCTTTGTATTTTGAAAGATCATGAAGAATATCCGTTGCGGGCGTAATAGGATAGGAGCCAAGGAACAAAGGCAGCCCCGATTTTTCCGAAGCAGCAATCAAACCTATAGCTGCCGCATGGTTGCCTGTTATATTCCTGTAAGTTCCGGAAGGAAGTTTGGCTGGCGCAATTCTAAATTGCATCGTAAATATTTCGGCACTGTCGCCATAGTTCCAACCGGCTTTCAACACTTTGATATTGGCATCAGCGATCTCCGGCTTCTTTGAAAATTTATCCTGTATAAAGCGGATGGTGTTGTCAAGTGGCTTATCAAACTTCCAGAAAAGCAAACCCAGCACGAACATATTTTTACAACGTTCGATGTCTTTTATTCCCAATCCACTATCGGCAAGACATTCTTTTGTATGCTTTGTAATATCAACTTTATGGACAATATAATTTTCAAGCGAACTGTCTTCCAAAGGATTTATACCATCAGGATATTGGGCTAAAGCGAGATTTTTTTTGTCGAACCCCTGCAGGTTAGCAATTATAATTCCTCCTTCTTTTAATCGTGGAAGATCAACTTTTAGCGCTGCGGCATTCATTGCTACCAACACATCAAAGCTGTCGCCGGCGGTATATATTTCAGTACTTCCAAAATGTACCTGGAAGCCGGAAACACCTGCAACGGTTCCAATGGGGGCACGTATTTCAGAAGGATAATCGGGGAAAGTGCTTATGTCATTTCCCGCCAGCGCCGCCGTATCAGTAAACTGCATCCCGGTAAGCTGCATTCCATCACCGGAGTCGCCGGAAAACCGAACAACGATCTTTTCAACTTGCTTTATCGTTTTGATCTTTTCCGGCAGGCTATTTATTGTTTCCATGATTGATTTGGTATGAATTAGGTATGCAACAATTCTTTTCTTGCAAGTAATTGTTCGGCAGTTTCTGAATGGTCTTCATCAGCCACGCAGCAATCAACGGGGCAAACAGAAGCACACTGTGGTTCTTCATGAAATCCCTGGCACTCCGTGCATTTGTTGGGCGTGATGTAATAAATATCGGAAGAAAGCGCCGGCAAACGGTCGTTTGCATTTACAACCGTTCCATCAATTAATACATAGCTGCCGGTAACGGTGGTTCCATCCGACATACTCCAATCTGCGCCGCCTTCATAAATAGCATTGTTAGGACATTCGGGCTCACAGGCACCGCAGTTGATACATTCTTCTGTGATTTTAATAGCCATGAAATATTAATTTTTAAAAGGTGATTTATATGAAATAAAGTGTAAAGAAATAAAAATCATAAGCTTGATTTTGTGATGCAACTCATTGAGCCACATGATTTAGATCATGTTGGATTTTAATTTATTAAAATTTATTATTGGTCAACCGGAAAGTACTTTCTGTTTAATGGTTTTCGAAGCACTGGCAGAAAATAAAAATCATGATTATTAGTTGGTTCACTGAAATAAAAAAAACCGCTTTTGATCATTCCGCCAACCCTCATCAACTATCTTTTTAAACAGCCAAAAAATGCAGCTACCAAAATAGTTACTATATTTATTTCCAAATTGAGCAGAGCAGAGAATGAAAAATCCTGGTGGGATTTACTTTGTGATTGCTTGAAATCCTTGCTGACAAAGGATGGAGAAAATGAGAATAATGTAAAAAAGATTTCAGTTTTTTATAGCATGATGAAAATCATGCAACCTGAAGATTTGAATCATGTTGAAGAAAAGAATTTGGAAAATTTTCATCACTACTTTGCACTCTGATTGACACTAACTAATAGAATTATCTATGGGAGCTTCATCAATGATTGTTTTGATTTTGGCCGCGCTTGCATTTTCTTCCATTGCCATCCTCATCGCTAAAATTCTCACTAAAGCCACTACCAATCCACAAAAAGGAGAGCCTTATGAAAGTGGAATCCCTACAAAAGGACAAACATGGATTCAGCTAAACGTTGGCTATTATTTGTTCGCATTGATATTTTTGATTTTTGACGTAGAGCTGGTTTTCCTTTACCCATGGGCGGTTGTAGCCAAACAAACAGGATGGTTTGCCTTGATAGAAATTATTATTTTCTTTTTTATATTATTCACAGGATTTTTATACGCACATAAAAAAGGTGCTTTAAAATGGATGTAAAGAAGTTGAGGTTTAGAGGGTTTAGAGGTTTAGAGGTTTAGAACGTTTAGGTGGTTTGGATATTAAACTATCGGGAGCTTTAAATATTAAATAACTGATACTATGAAAAATAGTGCAACATATTCAGAACCTTCGAAAGATTCTTTTCCGGGGCAAATACATGAAACGCCGGGAGGAGGAATTGTGTTGAGCAAATTAGATGATATCATCAACTGGGCACGTTCCAATTCATTATGGCCTTTAACTTTTGCTACCAGTTGCTGTGGCATTGAAATGATGTCGGTAGCGGCAGCCAAATATGATTTTTCACGATTTGGTTTTGAAGTGGCAAGGGCTTCTCCACGCCAGGCAGACGTTATCATCATTGCAGGAACAATCGTGAATAAAATGGCGCCGGTTTTAAAAAGATTATACGACCAAATGGCCGATCCGAAATATGTAATTGCCATGGGAGCATGCGCCATTAGCGGCGGCCCGTTTTTTTACAATACCTATTCCGTGGTAAAAGGCGCCGATCATGTAATTCCGGTTGATGTGTATGTAGCTGGTTGCCCGCCACGGCCGGAAGCGTTGTTGAATGCGTTGATAACACTTCAGCAAAAGATTAAAAGTGGCTTAACGAGAGAACAAATAAAAGTGCCCAAAGCAGATAAATGAAAAGTGAATGTCTGACGAAGAATTAAAAATAAAGATTACGGAATTGTTACCTTCTGCAACATTTGAAGAAGGAGGAGATCCGATAGCTATCGGATTTTTAAATATCAATGTTGAGGCGAATGATTGGCTGCCTTTTGCAAAACAATTGAGGAATGAACAGGCACTCTTTTTCGATTATCTTTTTTGTCTCACCTGCATCGATTGGATCACACATCTTACGATGGTTTACCATCTTTCTTCCACAAAATACAGACACAACATTGTAATAAAAATTAAACTTGACAGAACAAATCCGGAAATAGAAAGCGTAAGTGAAATATGGCGCACGGCCGATTTTCATGAAAGAGAAGTGTACGAAATGTTTGGAGTGAATTTTCTGAATCATCCTGATTTGCGTTTGCTGATTCTTCCCGATGGGTGGGAAGGCAAAAACCCGATGAGAAAGGATTTTGAAGACCCGATAAATATGATAAAACTGTAGCTGAAAATCTTCGCAAGAAGAAAACGAATAATAAATGTATAGAGAAAATGCAATAATGGATGGTATCGCCGATGAACAAGCGCGTAAGGAAGCGGGTGAAACCGGGGATATGATCATTAACATGGGGCCGCAACATCCGGCTACTCACGGTGTGTTGCATCTTGTAGTAACGCTAAACGGAGAAACGATAAAAAAAGTAGAACCGCATCTCGGTTTCATTCATCGCTCTATTGAGAAAATGTGCGAAAGCCTTACCTATCGACAGTTTATATACGTTACCAGCCGCATGGATTATCTCTCGGCTCACATTAATAACCATGCCTGCGCTTTGTGTGTAGAAAAAGGTTTGCAGGTAGAAATACCAGAAAGAGCCCAGGTGATCAGGGTTTTGATGGATGAACTTACAAGAATTGCGTCTCACGAATTATGGTGGGGAGCCATGGCAATGGATTTGGGTGCTTTCACTCCTTTCTTCCATGCATTCAGAGAGCGCGAAACTATCAATGATATCATGGAAGAAACCTGTGGCGCAAGATTGACAATGAACTACATGGTGCCGGGTGGCGTGATGGCTGATATTCATCCGAATTTTCAACGGAGAGTAAAAGATTTTTTGGTTCTATATAAAAGGAAAATTAAAGAATACGATGAGTTGGTAACAGGCAACATCATTTTTCAAAACCGGATGAAAGGCGTTGGATATTTATCAGCAGAAGATGCGGTTTCGTATGGCTGTACAGGCCCGACAGCCAGAGGCAGCGGCGTGAATTGCGATATAAGGAAGTTATATCCATATGAAGTGTATGACAAAGTTTCTTTCGACGAAATTTTAGAAACAGAAGGTGATTCATTTGCTAGATACATGGTTCGCCTGCGCGAAATGAATGAATCGATAAAAATAATTGAGCAATTGATTGATAATATTCCCGAAGGTGATTTCCAGGCTAAAACAAAAGCCGTTTTGAAATTACCTAAAGGAGAGTTTTATACAAGAGTGGAAACGGCAAGAGGAGAGTTGGGAGTGTATATAGTAAGTGAAGGAGGAATGACGCCTTACAGGATTAAATTCCGTTCACCGGGATTTTCAAACCTTTCCGTGTTGGATCATATGGCGAGAGGAAGCAAGTTGGGCGATTTGGTAGCGATGATGGGAACATTGGATTTGGTGATACCGGATATTGACAGGTAAGCGGAGGGGTTTCAAAACTTCGATATTCGATATTCCTTGTTCGATATTCATTATTTATTGATTGTTGAATATCGAACACTGAACAAGGAATACAGAATGAAGAAGTAAAAAACTATCTTATTTAAATAAACATGTGGAGCTTTAATAGTATAGCAAATTTTGTAAACGACTGGTTAAGTCAAAGGCTGAACCCAACCTGGGTAATCGTTATTGAAATGGTGATAACAGGAATTTTGGTTATTTCTTTGTTTGCTGTACTGGGATTGGTTTTGGTTATTATGGAAAGAAAAGTTTCTGCATGGATTCAAATACGCCTCGGGCCAAATCGTGTAGGGCCAAAAGGAATGTTTCAATCATTGGCTGATACTTTGAAATTGTTGGTAAAAGAAGGAATGACGCCAGCGAACTCAGATAAATTTTTATTCAACCTTGCGCCTTACATTGCGATGATCGTAGCGATGTTATTGATGGCGCCGCTGGCTTTTGCCAGGAATTTTCAAATGTGGGACATGAACATTGGTGTTTTATATATCACGGCAATTTCTTCGGTTTCAGTAATCAGCGTTTTGATTGCGGGTTGGTCAAGCAATAACAAATATTCTTTGATGGGCGCGATGCGTGCAGGCGCACAGATCGTGAGTTATGAATTTTCTGCAGGGCTTATCCATTCTTTCTGTTATTGTATTATCCGGCAGTTTAAATGTCAACAAGATCATTCTATCGCAGGCCGATGGATGGTGGATATTTAAAGGACATATTCCAGTAATTATTGCTTTTGTGATTTTTATTATTGCCGTCACTGCTGAAACCAATCGTGCACCTTTTGACCTTGCAGAAGCAGAATCAGAATTGACTGCCGGCTTTCATACAGAATACTCGGGGATGAAGTTTGCGTTGTTTTTCCTGGCTGAATATGTAAATGTGTTCATCGTGTGCGCAATCGGAGCAACACTTTTTCTGGGTGGTTGGATGCCTTTCCATATTGGCAACTGGCAAGGCTTTAATCACGTGATGGATTTTATTCCTTCCAGCATCTGGTTTTTTGGAAAGACGTTCTTTTTAATATTCCTGATAATGTGGTTCCGGTGGACGTTTCCAAGGTTGCGTATCGATCAGTTGTTAAACCTGGAGTGGAAATATTTATTGCCCATCAGCATGTTCAATATTTTGTTGGTAACAGCTATGGCAATTGGAGGATGGTATTTTTAAAACAATGAAATAATGAATAACGAACAAGAAATATCGAACGTTGAAGCTGGAAAACAGCGCATTCACTTCTTTATTTATTATTCCTTGTTCAATATTCGATATTAATAAATCATGTTTATAGTTAAATACATAAAAGAAGTTTTTGGAGCGATTAAATCTCTTGCAACAGGGATGAGGCGCACGTTGTATTATTTCACCCATCACAAAGAAATCATCACGGAGCAATATCCTGATAATCGTGCTACATTAAATTTTCCGGAAAGATTCAAAGGTGAAGTGGTGATGCCTCACGATGAAAACAATGAGCATCGCTGTACCGGTTGCACCGCTTGCGAACTCGCTTGTCCGAATGGAAGTTTGAAAGTGGTCACTCAATTTAATGTAACGCCGGAGGGTAAACGAAAAAAAGCAATTGATAAACTGGTATATCATCTCGAACTCTGTACGATGTGTAATCTTTGCGTGGTGGCATGCCCGTCCGATGCGATAAAGATGGCGCAAACCTTTGAACACAGCGTGTATGACAGGAGCGAGTTGACTAAAATTTTAAATAAACCCGGTTCAAAAATTATGGAGGGCGTCGAATAATGGAAGGATCAACTATCATATTTTATTTGCTTGCAGCACTTACTTTGGTAAGCGGAATTCTTGCGGTTTCGACAAGGCAAATCTTTAGGGCGGCGATATTTTTATTGTTTTCATTGATCGGAGTCGCGGGTTTGTATTTCTGGATGCAGTTCCAGTTTATTGCTGCTGTGCAAATCGTCGTTTATGTCGGCGGCATTACTGTTCTCATCATCTTCTCCATCTTTTTGACACAACAAGCGGGAGAAAAAATGCCGAAACAAAAGATTGGCAGGCAAATATTTTCAGCGCTCGCAGCTTTCTGTGGCTTTGCTTTGGTAATGGTACAGGTTTATCAATATGATTTTTCTTCTACCACGCATCTTCCGGTTTCTCCAACAGTTGAAAACATTGGAAGCCGGATGCTGAGTGTCAATGAAGGAGGATTTGCTTTGCCTTTTGAAGTAGTAAGTATGTTGTTATTGGCTGCGCTGATAGGATGTATTGTAATAGCGATGCGGAGTCAGGAGGAACCAGTGAACGAACAAAAAGAAGAGATTTTTATTGAGGGGGAAATTGATGTAATTGTGTGAGGGTTTTTATACTTCGATATTTATTATTCCTTGTTCGGTGTTCAATATTAAAGAAAGTAGATAATAATGAATATAGTGCCTTTACCCTTCGATATTCTTTATTCCTTGTTCAATATTCGATATTAAAGAAATTAGACAATAATGAATATCGAATATTGAACAAGGAATGTCGAATAATGAAGTTTGGAAATAGTAAGAAGAAACAATGAATATTGAACAAGGAATGTCGAATAATGAAGTAGAGAAGTAGCAATACTTCTACATTCTTTATTCCTTGTTCGGTGTTCGATATTAAAACAATTAAAAAAGGAAATAATGAATAATGAAAGAAAATATGATCTGGAAGATAGGCTTGTTGATTTTGCCGTTCTGATTATAAGAATGACTGAAAATCTATTTAATACCAAAGCTGGAAATTATATTTCAGGCCAATTAGTGCGATCTGGGACTTCACCTGCTTTACACTA
>CAWFFT010000028.1:0-6117 GCA_963815085.1 uncultured Chitinophagaceae bacterium
AAAATTTTTTTGAAGAATAGTCAGAGGTCAATTCTTCAACCAAGGCGGGATCACCAATCTTCTTTTTTGTTCTTTTCTTCCATTTCACGAGTTGCAGATAGAAAAGGATCATCAACGGTACAGCAGCTAATGCAATAAAATATTCTATGTATTGAAAATGGAGCATCTATAGCTGCTAAATTAAAAATGAAAATGTGATTCAATTGTCGGTTTACTGTTAAATTGTTGTTTATCTAACGGATACGATTGAATTATTTAACAATTTGGGTATCTTATTTTTCTCCTTTAAAAAATCCAAGTTCTTTTAATACTGATTTGGAAATATTTATTGCGGTTGTTTTTACATCCATAGATTTGTCAGGCGTTTTTATCAATGTGACGAAGAAATAAATATGCCTGTTTTCTTCTATCCACCCCAAATTCCATGCAAGGTGTTGATATTCTTCATCTGTCGCCGTGCCTGTCGTGTAACTTAACTTATAAAGTGAATCATCTTTCTGCAACATCATATTGGCTACCATTTCCTGTGCGTATTTTTGAAAAGGCAATTGTTCAAAATATAATTTGCTTAACAGCCCCAATTGCTCGTCAGCAGATATTTTTAGATCATTATTCAATAAACCCGAACCTGCTGAACTATTGATTTTCTTGTTGCCATATCCTATAGAATCAAGCCAAAATTTCAAAGTATCTTTTCCGATTTCACCCGCCAGCGATTGAAAATAAGAAACATCTGAATTACTGAATGCCTCTTTCAATGTGGGGCCGGTCGCTGAACTATCATTAAGCAAAGTGGTCTTTTCATTAATTAGCTTTCCTGTTTGAATGCCAATTAATGTTTCAGGAATTTTAAAGGAAGTACCTGCAGAAACCCTTTGTGTATCGAGCTTCATGTTGTAAACAGTGATATTTCCCATTTGATTATTTAAAAGTGCAAAGCAGCCTTCCACATTTGAAGAATCAAAAAATTTCTTCAGGCTGTTGTCAATCTTTGCATGGTTTAATGTGCATGAACTTAAAGAAAGAAATACAAATGAAACAAGTAAAAGCCGAAATTTTTTCATAAGAAGTAATTGGATATTTTTTGAGTTACATTATTTGGCGGTTTCAAAATGAGCGGCTGTTGCGGCAAGAGCCTCGTAAAAATCTTTTCCGTATTTACGGATCAGCGGTTCTTTTAAAAACTGGTAAACAGGTAATTTTAATTTTTTCCCAAGTGAACAAGCTGCAGCACAAAGATCTTCCCGCGGTTCATAATTTACCAATTCACCTCTTTTTGTTTTTTTAATTCTTACCGGAAAAAGATGACAACTAATTGGCTTTTTCCATTTTATTTTTCCATCATTAAAAGCTTGTTCGATTGCACATTTTACAATTCCTTTCTCATCCACAATTCCATAAGCGCACATACCATTACTGATGGTAGGAGTTACCCAGCCAAATTCTTTATCATACACATATCTTCCTTCAGTTTCTATAATAATTTTTGCTTCTTCTGAAAGATAGGGTTGAACAACATTATAAACTGCATTCATTTCCTTTAACTCGGCATTTTCAAGCGGAGCACCGGCATCGCCATCCACACAACAACCTCCTTTGCATTTTTCAAGATCGCAAACGAATTGTTCTTCAATTACTTGGTCGCTTACCAGGATATCATCTATTGCAATCATTCTGCAAAAATAGGATGATTAAGGTGACTTTTCAATTACCTCTCAGCTTTAGCTACAAGTTAAGACGACTAAATCTTACTGGTTTAGGCAAAATGAAACCATTAATAAAAAGTTTTAGTAGTGATTTATTTTACGGAATGAATAATGAAGAAAGGCATTTAGCAAGTAATCATTGCCTGCTGTTTTTAGTTGTGGATTTAATAATAAAATTTAAATCGGCTTTAACTAAAAATAAAACGTCCCATTAATTGTTGCTTTACTGCAATTTTTTATTCCCTTTAATTATTCTCTAATGCGCCGGGTTTTTTGTGTGTGGCTTTTTGCCAAGGTCGTGCCAGTCACTTTCTTCTACATTTACATCATAATGTTTGGCTGCCTTTTTAATGTTCGCAAAAGCTTCATCGCGATCGCTGTCTGATACACCTTTCACCTGGTCGAAACGTGCCAGCGCATTTTGTACATGAGATGCATCAGTTAAAGGTTCTTTACGTTGTTTTGGAAAAGCGAAAACGCTGTCGGGAAGATCTTTTTCATCTTTACTGCTCACTTTTCCATGTTCAGTATGAGGTTTCCATGTTGTATGTGACATAGTATTGTGTTTTTTGGTTATAGTTTTTTCGCCCCAAAAAACCTGCCAGTCTGAAAAACATTTTATTTGAGCCAAACCTCATGGTAAAATTGTAACTACAGAAAAGCCCTTGTGACATTTTTATTTTAACGTACCTGATGGATAGGAGAAAGGTTTGCGTGAACAGGCCAGTTAGTTTCTGACCGGCTTACCGCTTTTCAAAACGCTTTGTAGCCTTTCCAAAGTTTTTTTCTGGCCACAAAGACTCAAAAAGGCTTCTCTTTCCAGATCGAGAAGATATTGTTCACTGACAAGTGTAGGTTCGCTCAAATCGCCTCCACACATTACATAAGCCAGTTTTTTGGCAAGAAACACATCATATTCCGTAATATAATTTCCCCTGAACATTCCATTAATACCTGCATACAGCATTCCCAATCCTTCCCGCCCCAAAACCTTGATATCAGTACGTTGCAGGGGCTTTGTATAACCAGCATTATAAATATCAAGTACACTTTCTTTCGCTTCGGCAATTCTCCTTGATTGGTTCATACTAATTTCGTCTTTCCCTTCTCTTAATATTCCCATTTCAAAAGCTTCTGCCGCAGAAGTAGAAACTTTTGCAGTTCCAATTGTGAAGAACTTGTTTTGCAAAGGAATGGTTGCAGGTTCATTATGCTGAATTGCATCAGATGCACGTAATGCAAATTCTTTTGTTCCGCCACCACCCGGAATCAATCCCACACCAAGTTCAACTAATCCGATATAACTTTCAGCAGCGGCCCGCACTTTATCAGCGTGCAAACAAATTTCACAGCCACCCCCTAAAGTCAGGCCATGCGGAGCAACCACCACGGGAATTGAAGAATAGCGCATCTTCATTGTTGTATTCTGAAACAATCGAACTGCCATATCCAACTCTTCATATTCCTGTTCCGCAGCAAGCATAAAGATCATTCCTACATTCGCGCCTGCACTGAATTGCGCTGCTTCATTAGCAATCACTAATCCCTTAAATTTTTCTTCAGCGATAGAAACAGATTTATTCAATGCTTCCAAAACTTCACTGCCAATGCTTCCCATTTTTGTGTTCCAGCTTAGGCCAACAACTTCGTCTCCTAAATCGTATAAATTACAGGCGCTGTTTTTCCAGACAGTTTTTTCAGTAAGATCACTAAGAATAATAAATGAATCACCACCGGGAAGAGGCAGATATTTTTTGGAACTAACGTCATAGTATAAACGCTTTCCGTTTTCTACTTTATAAAAAGAAGTATTTCCTTCAGTGAGAAAATCATTCACCCAATCAGCGACTTTGTAACCTTCTTTTTCCATCGCTTCTACCATTTCTTTCACGCCCAAAACATCCCATGTTTCAAAAGCGCCAATCTCCCAGCCGAAGCCGGCTTTCATCGCATCATCAATGCGGTAAATCTCATCACTTATTTCAGGGATTCGATTCGATATGTAAGAAAAAAGACTATAATGAAATTGCTGGTAAAATTCGCCGGCCTTATCATTTCCATTAGATAAAGCTTTTATTCGTTGCTCAAGATCTTCGATTGGTTTTGATGTTTCAATCGTGGTAAATTTTGGCTTTTGTCTTGGCTCGTACTCAAATGTTTTTAAATTAAGAACAAGAATTTCTTTTTTCCCATCGGCGGATTTTGTCTTCTTAAAAACCCCCTGTCCTGTCTTATCTCCGAGCCATTTGTTCTCAACTATTTTCTGTAACCACGTGGGAATCGTAAAAATTTCTTTGGCTTCATCCCCCGGGCAATTTTCTTTAACGCCAACAGCTACTTTTAATAAGGTGTCAATTCCTACAACATCAGCGGTTCGAAAAGTTGCGGATTTAGGGCGGCCCATTATTGGTCCTGTCATCGCTTCAACTTCATCAATAGAAAGATCGAGTTTATCCATCAAGTGGAAAATAGACATAATGCTGAAAACGCCAATCCTGTTGGCAATAAAGGCCGGTGTGTCTTTGCATAAGACAGTGGTTTTCCCTAAAAACAAATCGCCATAATGCATTAAAAAATCAACAACACTCTGATTAGTAAATTCAGTGGGAATTATTTCAAGTAACCTTAAATATCTTGGGGGATTAAAAAAATGCGTTCCGCAAAAATGTTTTTTGAAATCATCACTTCTGCCTTCAACCATCAAATGAATCGGGATTCCGGAAGTGTTGGAAGTGATGAGCGTTCCGGGTTTTCTAAATTTTTCAACCTCGTCGAACACCTGCTTTTTAATATCCAATCTTTCTACTACCACTTCAATCACCCAATCGCAGGAAGCGATGTCTTTCATGTCATCATCAAAATTGCCGGTGGTAATATTTCTTAAATCATCTTTTGAATAAAGAGGAGAAGGTGATGATTTCACCGCAGCAGCAAGCGCTTCATTTACAATCCTGTTTTTGACTGAATTATGTTCAAGCGACAAATGCTTTTTCTTTTCACTTTCGGTCAATTCTTTGGGGGCAATATCCAGCAACAAAACCTGCACGCCAATGCCTGCAAAAAGGCAGGCAATACGGCTTCCCATTACGCCGCTTCCCAATATCGCGACTTTATTGATGTTTCTTTTGTGTAGCATAGATTTTAGTTAGTTAAACAACTATTTAAAAATCTAAATTAAGCTATTTTTTGCAGGCGGATTAATTGATGCGACTTGAATTGAAAGACAGTGAACAAAGAAATTTTAAAGATTTCTATTTTCGTGAACAAAGTAAATTTAACTCACTCCACTTCCGTTCCCAATTACATTTTCAGGTTTTACAAAATGCAATTTTCCCTCTTTATCTTCCGCCATTAAAATCATTCCGTTACTTTCTATTCCACGCATTTTTCGCGGAGCGAGATTGGCAACAACCACAACTTGTTTTCCGGTAATTTCTTCCGGTGAAAAATGTTGTGCGATGCCGGAAAGAATGGTTCTTTTTTCAAAACCCAAATCAATTTCAAGTTTTAATAATTTATCTGCTTTTTCTACTTTTTTTGCAGAAATAATCGTTCCCACTTTCAAATCAATTTTTGCAAAATCATCAAAAACGATTTCAGGTTTTAGTTTTGGAATATTTGGTTTATTATCTTCCATCTTTTCATTTTCATGTTTGTGCAAAGTTGCTTTTTCCGTAACTGCAGCGGCTTTTGCATTGTTTTCTAATTTATCTACCTGTGCTTTTACTTCTGCGTCTTCTATCTTCCTGAAAAGCAATTCAGGCGCCCTTAACGAATAACCGATACTTAATAATTTCAGTTTTCCGCCATTTTCCCATTCCAGCATTTTCTCTACCACCTTCATCATATGCAACATTTTTTTAGCCGTAAAGGGAAGGAAAGGATTTATGAAAATGGCAAGATTAGCACACAATTGCAGACAAGTATGTAGACAATTATCGATTACCTGCTGCGCTTCGGTTGTCGGTTGTCCGTCGTCTGTCATCTGTTTTGCTACTATCCACGGTTGCTTATCCTGCATGTATTTATTTCCCTTTCTTGCAAGGTCAATCACTTCAAACAAAGCTTCACGAAACTTGAATTGCTCAATTAAACTTTCAACTTTATTTTTTGTAAGTGAAAATTCTTCAACAATATTTTTGTCAGCCTCGTCTAATATTTCAGAATGTAGTGGCGGCACTTTTCCCTTGCATAGCTTGTGCATCAATACAAAAGTTCGATTCACAAAATTGCCGAAGATGGAAACCAGTTCACTGTTATTCCTGTCCTGTAAATCTTTCCAAGTAAAATCGTTGTCTTTTGTTTCCGGCGCATTGGCACACAAAACATAACGCAACACATCTTGTTGACCCGGAAAATCTTTTAAATATTCATTAATCCAAACAGCCCAATTACGGCTGGTTGAAACTTT
>CAWFFT010000029.1:0-27561 GCA_963815085.1 uncultured Chitinophagaceae bacterium
ATTTGTGTTATGTCTTATACACTTTGACTCATTTTATAGTATTGCTATTTTACAGGAAATTAGTGACAATGCAGGCAGTAAAATAGAAGGAACAGTAAACCAACAAAAACCCTCAAATTTTATTTCGGATGAACGCTTAAACAAATAATTCAACAGCAATTCCATCGGCAAATAACTTTCCTTTATCCCGTCAAAATAAACACGGTCATTTAGCCGGAAAAAATTCTCTTTTTCAACATTATTTTCAAGTAATTTTTCAATCCTTTCTACTATTTCGCCGAACCAGAAAAATTTTCTCAATAAAATTCAAATCCATTCCTTCAATCGTTCGAAAGGAAGTCATTATATATTCATTCAGTTTTTGTGAGATTGAAAGAATTTTCTTCTCGGAAGGAATTTCATTCTGTTGAAGTGATTTAATATAAATCCGGTTATTGGCTATATTCCAGCTTCTTTATTCCATTGTACGAATGTGCTGAAGGGCCAATGCCAATATATTTTTCGCCCTGCCAGTAGCTGCTGTTGTGCCTGCTTCTAAAACCCGGTTTTGCAAAATTCGAAATTTCATAATGCTCATAACCTGCATTTCGCATCATCTCCATCAACATCAAAAATTGCCCTGCCTGCACATCATTATTTACATTTTCTTTTTTCTTTAATTCAATCATTTTTTGCAAAGCGGTTTTTGGTTCTACGGTTAATGCATAAGAGGAAATATGTGGAATATTTAAATCGATTGCGGTTTGAATATTTTTTTTCCATTCTTCATCAGATAATCCGGGGGTTCCAAAAATCAGATCAATTGAAAAGTTTTTAAAACCGGCTTGCCTTGCAAGTTGAATCGAAATTAAAGCCTGTTGGGCATTGTGCGCCCTATTCATCCATTTAAGATCTCGTTCAATAAAGGATTGAATGCCGATACTTAAGCGGTTGACGCCGGCATTTTTCCAACCGTTAAAGTTTTTCTGAATTGATATCATCAGGGTTAGCTTCAAGCGTAATTTCTGCTTTCGGAAGAACGTTATAATTCTTTTTAATAGCAGAAATAATTGAAGAAATTTCATCGGCCGAAAGAAGACTTGGCGTGCCGCCACCAAAATAAATGGTTTCAAATTTTTCACCTGCAGAGGAAATAACTCCAAAATCTTTTTGATCTGTCGATTCAAGCATTTTTCTTCTCAACTCTATTTCTTTTATCAAAGAACCCTTCATTTCGTTTTTTGAACCTTCTGAAGTTGAAAAATGAAAATTGCAATAATAACAAGCCTGTTTGCAAAATGGAATATGAATATAAATGCCTGCCAACAAATTTAATTTTATGTTTACAATAGCGGGCGTTTCATAAATTCAATATAGCTTTGAAGCATCAAATGAAACCAGCCACTACCAAATATCTCAAGAGAATTCCGCTGCTCTTTTTGTTACTGCTTATTTTTGATTCACAACTGTTTTTTCTCAAAAACAATACCTGGTAGAATATACTTTTTCAGGCAAAGATACTTTGGATAATCTTCATCATCAGGAATTGAAAACTGATTTTGAAAATAAAGAAAGTGCAAAAAAATATATAAATGAATTGCCCGCAACGTTATTCAATAAGGGTTTTCCGGCAGCTTCAGTTGATTCTGTTTTTTATGATTCTTTGCGAGCACGTGCAAAAATATATTTAGGTGAAAAATATAAATGGGCGCAAATATTCAACGGACAGTTTAGACGAGAATGTGCTTGAAAACACTGGATGGAATGAAAAACAGTTTGAAAATAAAGATTTGGATTTTTCGCAGTTGCAGTTGCAGGAGCAAAAAATTCTGGAATATTATGAGAATAACGGATATCCATTTGCACGAAGTTTCTTTGAAGAATATTGAAATAAATAATGATAAATTAAAAGCGAGTTTAAGTGTAAATAAAGGGCCGCTTTATCACATTGACAGCATTCATGTGTATGGAAAAGTGAAAATAAAAAACTTTTCCTGCAGCATTACCTTGGCATTTTTAACGGAGGCATATATATGATAATGAAAAGCTTCAAAAAGTTTCCGATCGTATTCAGCAACTTTCCTTTGTGCAGGAACAACAAGGATCGGATGTAACCATGCTTGGAACCGGCGCTACTCTTAATTTATACCTTGAACCAAAACGAAGCAGCCAGATTAATGTGTTGGTCGGTTTCGTTCCCGCAAACACCATTACCGGGAAGGCGCAACTTACTGCGGATGTTCATCTTGATTTGAAAAACAGCTTTGGTTCCGGAGAAAATATTTTATTGAATTGGCAACAACTTCAACCGCAATCACCGCGACTGAATTTGGCGTATTCCATTCCTTATATTTTCAATTCGAAGTTTGGATTTCATTTTTCTTTTGATTTATTGAAAAAAGATTCTTCCTATTTGCAACTAAATGGAATACTGGGATTTCAATATCTTTTTTCTGCCAACAAAACATTTGATATTTTTTACCAGGCAGAACAGGATTATTTGCTTGCAGGTGGAGTAGACACCAATCGCGTCATTTACAATAAAATGTTGCCTCCGTATATTGATGTAAAATCAGGTAATTTAGGGATTGGCTATCATTTTGTAAACACAAACTATAATCTTAATCCGAGAAAAGGAAATGAACTGAATGTTACTGCAACAGCCGGTATTAAGCAAACATCAAAAAATAATGACATTGTAAATCTTAAAGACCCCTCAAATCCTGGTTTTGATTTTGCCTCTCTTTATGATTCAATCAAACCGAAAACCTATCGCTTTAAATTGGTTGCCTCGGGAGCTCATTATTTTCCTTTGGGAAAAGCGAGTACGTTTAAAACGGCCGCGAATATTGGCTGGATTGAAAGTCCACAAATTTTTCAAAATGAATTGTTTCGAATTGGTGGCTATGCGTTACTTCGTGGATTTGATGAAGAAAGTATTTATGCAAGTAAATATGCGGTATTCACCGGGGAATACAGATATTTACTAGGGACCAATTCTTATTTCTTTGGTTTTTCTGATATAGGCTTTACACATACCAAATCTAACGCTACCGATTATTCCAATTCATTTATAAGCGGAGGAATAGGGATGGAATTTGAAACCAAATTTGGTTTGCTGAACCTTAGTTATGCAGTCGGAAAGCGTAACGATGTAAATTTTGATATTCGTAATTCTTCCAAAATACATTTTGGATATATCAACTATTTTTGACAAAATGAAAATGAATCCTGTCTTTTGTTTTGCCCTTTGCGCTTCTTTTATGTTGTGTAGTTATACTTCACTTGCGCAAAATGAAACAGATAGTTTGTTACAGAAAAAACCTGATACAAATCAACTGCTGATCAATAAAAAACCGCTTGTAACGAAAAGGAACATAACAGATACAGTAAACGCAGAAAAAAGAAAGATTCCTGTTTTGGCAGATAGTAATCCTTCATCAAATTTAGTTTCCGTTAAGAAAAGCGTTTTTGTCCAAAAAAATTTCGGCGACAGTTTAAAAAGTCTTGCAGACACTATTCCGGATTCGGCTGTAACCATTTCTCAACCTGTTTCTGCTATTGACAGTGTTTTGTTGGCAAAGAATCCTTACATCAACAGCAATAGTAAACCTGTTTCTCTTTCTGAGCATCCGCATTTGCCTTCAGGCAAAGAATTTTTGTTTTACCTGTTATGCCTTGTCCTTTTAATTCTCGGGCTTTTCCGAACTTTTTTTACCGGTTATTTTAAAAACCTTTTCCGTGTTTATTTTAATACATCTTTAAGACAAACACAGTTGTCGGATCAGTTGCAGCAGGCAACGCTTCCTTCACTTATATTAAACATCTTTTTCGCCATTACAGCAGGAATTTATATCTGGCTTCTGTTTAATTTTTATCATCCACCGCGGCTCTTCAATGGAAAAGTTTTACTTCCTTTCTGTATCCTTTCAATAGCTGTACTGTATTTTCTTAAGTTTTGTATATTGAAATTTATGGGATGGGTTTCGGATGTGCAGGAAAGTACCAACGGGTATATTTTTGCCATATTTCTTGTAAATAAGATCACTGGTATTTTTTTAGTTCCGATTATTATTTTACTTGCCTTTATCAACCGCCAATGGTTACCCGCAATTGTCAATGTATCTTTTTTGATAATAGCCCTTCTTTTTTTATCCAGATATGTAAAGAGCTATGAGGCAATTGAAAAGAAGATTCCATTGAATCCGTTCCATTTTATTATTTATATCGCAGGTGCAGAAATAATTCCTTTGTTGATCCTTTATAAAGTAGCAATTGATTATTTAATATGAATTTAGCAGTTTATTAAAGTGGGCTTTTGGAATTGTCCTAAGAAAAAGCCTAACTTTGTGCACATACTGCATGAATTCTAAAATGGATATAAAAACAGAACCTAAGGAACCCAAAACAGTAAAGGAAATTCAAAACATTCTCATTACCCAATCAAAACCGGAAAGTGAAAAATCACCGTATTTTGAAATGGCGAGAAAGTTTAATGTTAACCTGAGTTTTGCCAACCCAATAAGCGTGGAACCCGTTCCATCCAAAGAATTCAGAAAACAAAAAATCGATATCTCTTCTTATACAGCCGTTATTTTTAATAGTCGCAACGCCATTGACCATTTTTTCAGAATTTGTGATGAAATGAGGATCAGTGTTTCACAGGAGGTAAAATACTTTTGTATTACAGAATCGGTCGCGCTTTATCTTCAAAAATTTATTTTGTACAGAAAGCGTAAAGTTTTTTATAGTTGTGATGGCACTACCAAAAACCTGTTTGAAGTAATGGATAAATACAAAGACACGGAAAAGTTCTTGTATCCCTGTTCACATTCATTTGATAGCGAAATCACCACATGGCTAGAAGAAAACAACTGCGATTTTGCTATACCTGTACTTTATGAGATCACTTCAAATGATGTGAGAGCTGTTGTAGAAAAACATCAATACCAGATTATTTGTTTCTTCACTCCCCTTGGTGTTAAAAGCTTCACTGAAAACTGTCCTTCTTTTAAACAAAACGGCACTTTGATTGGCGCCTTTGGTGACAATACCCGCAAAGCGATTATTAAGGCCGGTTTTCACCCTGACATCCTTGCTCCTGAACCGGAAGCTCCCAGTATGGTTTCTGCCCTCGAAAAATATTTATCCGGATTAAAAAAGAAATAAAATAAAGGATTAATTATCTAACTTTATCCTTTATTTTATTTGATAATATGAGAGCACCTTCTATATCAAAAAAAGCATTTTGGGATTGTTCGTTTGAAGACCTGGATTTTGAAAAATCATCACTTTTTATAATGGGAAAAGTATTCAATTTTGGAACATGGAATGACCAGGTAGAAATTATGCGCTTTTATGGATTGCAACGTATTCGTAAAGAAATTATTAACGCGTCTTTTTTAGGCAAAACTGTATTAAGTTTTCTTTGTGTTATTTTACATTTGGACAAAACTGATTTTAAATGTTACAAAAGAATGCAGTTGAACCCTCTACCCTGGAACTTTTAAAGAAAATCTGCGCCATACATTCTTTGGATCATTTTGCTCTCGGCGGCGGTACCAATTTGGCTTTAAGAATGGAACACCGGCTTTCTCTTGACCTCGATTTCTTTACAAATTCCGAATTTAGCAATCAGAAAATCTTTCAGTTAATAACCACTAATTTCCGGAAGGTTGAATTGTTATTTGAACAAAACCAAACAATGATGTTTAGCATCAATGAGATTAAAGTTGATTTTGTTTTATACCCTTTTAACTGGCTTCAACAGTTTGAACAGATTAAAGATTCAAGGCTTTTAAGTGTAGCCGATATAATACCGATGAAACTCCAGGCGCTGAGCAACCGATTTTCAAAAAAAGATTTTTGGGATATTGCTTTTTTATTAAATGATTTCCCTCTTTCAAAAATGATTGAAATTTTTGTAACAAAATTTCCTCAAATTGATCCTGGTTTTATCATTCATAGCCTTGTCGCATTTGAGGAAGCTGAAAAAGAGCCGGACCCAATTTGTGTAAAACCAATAACATGGAAAGAAATAAAATTACAACTTGAAGGTGCAGTAATTGATTACACAGATCAATTACTTTAAAACAGAATCTATTATTTTCTAAAATAAAAAAACTCCCTTTCAACTAAGAAAGGGAGAAGTTTTTAATCAGGATAATTGTGGTTTTCTATTTAATCAATTTTCCGAAATAATGAACCGTACGAACTAATTGAGATACATAACTCATTTCGTTATCGTACCAGCTTACTGTTTTTACCAGTTGATTATCACCCACAGTTAAGACTTTTGTTTGAGTAGCATCGAATAAAGAACCATAATGAATTCCAATAATATCTGAACTTACAATTTCGTCTTCATTATACCCGAAGCTTTCATTGGACGCAGCTTTCATTGCTGAATTTACTTCTTCAACAGTAACTTTTTTGCTGAGAATAGTGGTGAGTTCTGTAATTGAACCTGTGATCACCGGAACCCGTTGTGCAACGCCATCCAGTTTTCCGTTTAATTCAGGTAATACCAGGCCAATTGCTTTTGCAGCGCCGGTGCTGTTAGGAACGATATTCGCCGCTGCTGCTCTTGCCCTTCTTAAATCTCCTTTTGCATGCGGTGCGTCCAAAGTATTTTGGTCATTGGTATAAGCATGAATGGTAGTCATAAAACCTGTTTGAATTCCGAAAGAATCGTTCAATACTTTCGCCATTGGTGCAAGACAGTTGGTAGTACAGGATGCGCACGAAATGATAGTTTCGCTTCCATCAAGAATTTCATGATTTACGTTAAACACAACCGTTTTTACGCCGCCTGTTGCCGGAGCTGAAATAACTACTTTTTTTGCACCTGCTGTAATATGTGCCTGCGCTTTATCTTTATCTGCAAAGAAACCTGTGCTTTCAATAACAACATCCACATCATGTGATCCCCATGGAATTTGAGAAGGATCTCTTTGAGCGTAGATTTTTATTTCTTCACCATTTACAATTATTGAATTATCAGTGTGTTTCACTTCTGTTTCAAACCTTCCCTGCGAACTGTCGTATTTTAATAAGTGTGCTAATTGTTTAGGGCTTGTAAGGTCATTGATCGCAACTACATCTATACCTTCCATATTGTAGATCTGCCTGAAAACAAGACGCCCGATTCTGCCAAAACCATTAATGGCAACTTTTACTGTGCTCATAATTAATTTTTTGTTTTTATTTTAAATTAAGTTTGCAAAATTAAGCTTTTGTAAAAGAAAATGAGGGGTTAAAAATTATTCTAATTTTTAATAACACGGAACTTCAACTTTTATTTTCATTTAAAGAATTTATATTTTATTTGATAAAATCAAGAATTTTTCCCACTTACATACTTATTCCTTTTTACATAAAACCGGTAAGGAAGCTGCGCGTCAGCACCAGCGCTTTCTACGCCTATCCTTTTACTAATGCCAATATTTTCTTTTGGAATTTTTTCTCCGTCATCCAATAAATAGATTTGTTCGTCCAATAAAAACAAACCTGAATGATGCTTGAAAATTCCTAATGCTTTTCCTACGTTACCGGGTCCGCGGGTAAGCGTTTTGTCGGGAATGATTTTGCCTGTTCTTTCCAACATAATTTCAATTCCTTGCAGTGGTTCAATCGCCCGGATTAAAACTGCATCTGGAATTTCTTTCTTATTGGTAACTACATTCAGCATTTGATGCATTCCATAGCAAATATAGATGTAAGCTGTACCTGCTGCAGAATACATATGTTCATTCCGGGTGGTTCTTCTTCCTCTAAATGAATGCGAAGCTTTATCTGTAAAGCCAACATATGCTTCAGTTTCCACTATTCTCCCTGACGTAATTTTTCCATCAAAATTGGTTACCACAATTTTCCCTAATAATTCTTTGGCGATTTTTACAACGTCTTTTCTTTCATAAAAAGACAGTGGAACTTTTTTCATGATTTTCTGTTCTTAATTTACAAAGTAAATGGCTTTTCAATTATTTTTAAATGCTTAAGTTCGATTAATATTTTTTCCAAATTATTTGAAATGGTTTATTTGATTCCTTCTTTTTTGTCTGAAAATGCGGTTGAGACAATTCCGGGTTATATACTTAATGCAGTTAAAAAGTGCTCAGTGATTTTTGCAGAAAACGAACGGACTGCAAGGCGTTTTTTAAAAGCAATGGATAAAGAAATTGTGATTGATGATTTTGAATGGCACGCAATTCATAAAGCTGAAGAGCAACAGCTTATTATTCTTCGTGAAAAAATCAAGCAAGGAAAAAATATTGCCATCATTAGCGAAGCCGGCTGCCCTGGAGTTGCTGATCCAGGACAAATATTAGTTCATGAAGCTCAAAAATTAAACGCCGGAGTAAAACCACTTGTTGGCCCTAATTCGATTTTGCTGGCTTTAATGGCGAGCGGAATGAATGGCCAGCATTTTTCCTTTCTCGGCTATCTCCCGATTGATAACTCAGAAAGAATTAAAAAGATAAAGCAAATAGAAGAAGAATCAGCGAAAAATAAATCCACTCAAATTTTTATCGAAACACCTTATCGAAATAACAAAATGTTTGAAACCATTTTGCAACACGCAAATCCTACAACTCAACTCTGTATAGCGGTTGATATTACTTCTGCCAATGAATTTATTAAAACAAAAAGTGTAGCAGATTGGAAGAAAGAAAAGATCGATTTGCATAAAAAACCCGTGATCTTTTTATTGCAGGCGAAACTATCCCATTAAATAGGCCAATCCGTTATTTACAGGTTCACATAAATCGAGCACCTTTTTTTGACGGAATAAATTTTCAACAATATCACGAGCTTCCTTGTACTCATCATGAATAGGACAAGGGTGAGAAGCGGAACATTTGCTCAAACCCAAGCCACAACTTTTAAAAACTTGTTTGCCGTCTATTGCTTCCACAATATTTATGATCGGTTGTTTTTGTTGTTGCCTGGAAATAAAAAACCCACCTAACGGCCCTTTCATGCTGTTAATTATATTTTGCCTGACGAGTGTTTGCAAAATTTTACCAATTGTATGTTCATTGGCGTTGATAAATTCTGATATTTCCTTAATGCTTGCGTTTTGCTGTGCATCGTATTTTGAACACAAGTAAACGACAGCTTTTATAGCGGTTTTGCAGGTATTACTTAGCATTTTTTAGCTGTTTAAAAATTCTCTCCCTTCATCCGAAATTTTTTCTGAATTCCAGGGAGGAACAAAAGTAACTTTTACTTCTACATCATAATCCGGAAATGCATTTTCAAGTGCATTTACAATCCCTGAACTTATAGATTCACCCATCGGGCAAAACTGTGTAGTGAGAGAATGAGAACAATAAATCTTCTTTTGATCCTCATCAAAATCAATTTGATAAATCAACCCAAGGTCAACTACATTCAATCCGATTTCAGGATCATCTACTGACTTCAATGCTTCCAAAGCCACACTGCATTTGGCTTTATCGTTTGTAATTTCATTCATGAGTAGCGGTTTTATGCATTATTGTTTTCCATACGTTGCCGTTGTAAAGTACAGCGGTTAATAACAAAAGTATTGCTGCTATTTGAATGATCATTTCATTTGAAATAAGCACACCGGTTATAAATAAAATAAATCCGCAGAGGTAACAAATACTCATCCAATAAAATATTTTGCTGCTGAATAATTCTTTCGGGTTAGGTGTTTTTCCCAAACCTGCTTTGTGATGATAAATTTTATTCCACACGATAAATGGTAATGTTTTAAAAGTCATTCCGAAAATTATCGCTGTGATCCATCCAAAGAAAATGGCGAAGCCATACGTGATCACTAAATGGTAATTACTTTTTGAAAAAATCAAAAACAAAATGATGATCAATAAAAAAAATAAAGGGAGCGCCATCATCAAAACAGAGAGCAATGAAAGCCTCACCTGCTCATCCACTTTTTTCCTGATTCTTTGTTGGTAAGCTTGGTAACAATAATAGCCAAACAAAGCCAGGGAAACTCCAAGACAGCCGACAGGAAGAAGGTACAACCAGTTAATTTTGATATATAGAAAAATAATGAGGAAACTTATCAAAGCAATATTAATGAGATAATAAATCCACCATAATAATTTGGTGTTGTTGTATTTTGAAATGAGAAAGAGTGGTATCAAACGGGAACCAACGCCAATCACCAATAATAAAAACCAACCGATAATTCCGAGGTGTGCATGCAGCGGCAGGTAGGATAAAGAATCCTGCGATAAAATATTATACGTGAAATTATAAATCAAACATAAGCCGACAAGTGTTGTGATAAAAAGCCAAAGTGTGGCTGTAAAAACAAAAACGGCATGCACATTTTCTACTTTACTTTTTGACATGCTGATGCCAATATTAATGAGATAAAATAAAACAGAAAGATTGATGGCAATCGCGCCCCACTGTGCAATCCAGCCAAAATCAAATTCGCAAAAAGAATAAACCAATAAAGGAATCCCCAGGGCTGAAAAAGCAAAAGAAAGATATGCCAGAACATTACTGTGCAACTTTCCTTCAATCAATACAGGAACCAATTGATGGCTTGCTCCGAGGATGATCATCGTGCCCCAACCAAGCGCCATAAGATGTGTAATGGCAAGCGTTCGCGGATGAAAATAATGTTGCAAAAAAGCCGATGAAGAAAATAAAAGAAAAATCGTGGCGACGAGGAAAGACAATCCCGCATACACATAAAAAGGCAACACCACTTTGTAAGAAGTGTTTTTTGCAAGGCCATTATTAGTTACACCGGGAAACATTCTTAATCTTTAAAAATCAGCAGCCGCACTTCATTTGGCGCTATTTCTTTTATTCGATAATCAAAATTTCTTTCTCTCAATTCGGGCAATAAAAAAACCGGAATTCTTTTGTGGTAAACAAATAAGGCGTTGCCCTCACTTAACTTCTCCAATTCACCCAAAATAGTCATCATCGGCTGAGGCATCTCTAAATTACGCACATCAACTGTGACTAAATTTTCTTTAAATTTTTCCAACAATTCATCCCAACCTTGTGCACTTTTTTCCTGCCCATTTATTTCAAATTCCTGTGTACCTTTTTTATAAAAATAAGTCTCGACTGTTTCATCATCTACGTTATCTACGAAAGATTCGAAACCTTGTTTACTCAATAAAGAAATTAACGGAGTCGGTTCAAAACTATTTATGATTTTAAGAACCCCTCCGGCAGGAACATTTTTCACCTTCTCAATAATTAAATTCAAAGGATCCTTACCTCCATTTATTATCGGCCTCACATCAAACGAAACTATTTGATCAGGGGAAATTGAATTAAAAAAAGCAGGTAGTTTTGGTTTCTCTTTATTGGTTTCATGGACAGCGTTTCTGTCGATTTCAAAACCAAGAGGTTGGAGTTTTTCATAGAATTGTTGGACATCAAATCCTGAAATTTGCGAAGCCATTCCAATGCTGGTTCTTGCGGCCATTAATCTTCTCAACAAAGGATTACGCAGCTTCTCAAACTTAGGATTGATGCTTATTATCGCCTCCAGCGCTTCAGGATTCTGCTTAATTATTTTTGCAATTTTTGTATTTGCGTTTATGGTCATATTAATTGGAAATTTAGGAAGCTTTAAAAAACAGGCTTGTCTTACCGGATGTTTCGTAAACAATGCCTGTTTTTCATTTGGTAGCAACGGCCTTTCTTTTCCGGCTTATATCGTAGCAGTTTGCTGTGCCTTCGGAAACAGAATATTGTTTTCAAGGTGAACGTGCGTATGCAAATCATCTTCAAACTCTTCAAGCGTTTTAAAAACAAAAGAATAGCTGGCGCATGCATCTGCAGGCAATGCATAATTCATTGCTTAATTCCCTGATTTGCTCGAGCGCATTTCCTACGGTTTCATGTTCTTCTTCCATCTTGTTAACCGCTCCGTTTATCACAGCAGCGCTTGCTGCATCTGGCGATGTGTTATTATTTTTTGCAGCCACCAAATTTTTTATTGCAGGAAACAAAACTTTTTCTTCCTTCACCATGTGTGAACTTAATTCACTACAAACGAACTGCACAAGATTGTTTATTTCCAACAATTCAGGATGACGGCTACCGTGCACACGCGCAACTTTTGCAGCGAAATTGGAAAGGTCAGGAATGGTGTTTCTTACATAACTGTGATGGGTGTTAACGATGTAATCGGCAAGAAAATCAAGGCTCCAGTCATTATAAGGTAACGGTCTGGCAGTAGACGAAGTTTTATCGGCATTTTGTAATTCCTGTTCCACCTTTGTCACGTCTATTCCTTTTTCAGCGCAAGCTTGTTTTACGGTTTTCTTTCCGCCACAGCAAAAGTCGAGGCCATATTTTTTAAAAACCTGCGCTTTCCTTAAATCTTTCGTTGCAATTTCACCAAGGGTTTCATCGCTTTCTCCTGTTAGTTTTTTGCTGATTTTAACTTTCCATGCATTCCGGCCCTTGTTCCAGGTATTCCCATGTCGAAAATATTTCCTCTTTCGCCAAGCAGTTGATAATACAAGGGTTTCGGATCATGATCGTTGTGAATAGTTAGACTTTCTCCAGGATTTAATTCATCAAAGCGCGCGAAGATCGTTGGGTGTTTCAACTTCGGTTCTATCACTGTTACATTAAGGATATTTTCGGGTTGCAATAAAGTTTCCATGTTTTTTTAAATTTTTAGCGTTAATTGAATTGTAAAGATAAATATTAAAAGTATTAAAGTACTTAAATACTGATTATATTTTTCATAAAAATACTTTTGATTTTTTAGTTATTGTTTTAGGTTATGGTATGGGGTTTTGAGGACGAACCACTTTCAACAGGCTGCTGTCCCATTTTCCTTCTACTTTCACTTGCGCAATTGCGTCGTAGGCAAATGCTTCAATCAGGTTGTGATCCAGCAATAGGTAAGTTCCGGGCTCCCTGAACTTGTACAATGCAGCAGCAGCACTTCCCCCGGGAATTTCCCATGTTTCAAAATCGGTAAAAGGCTTGTTGCTAAATTTTCCACCAGGCCAGTAAAGATCTGCGTGGCCCCCTATAAGATGAATACGTGTGTCCCTGTTGGCTTCCGATGTAATAAACAAAACCTTCTCTCCCACTTTTGCCTTTAAAGCATTCGGGCCTAACAAAGCGCCTTTCTTTCCATTGAAAACAATATTGGTAGGTTTAAGTGATTTGATTGATTCGCCCATTGCTTGTACCTCTTGTTGAACGGTAGGGAAATTTATCGTCTTTCCATCTTTGTCTTTGGGCAAATAAAAATCTTCCTGGCCAATATAATAAGCTCTGTCAAAAGTGATCTGGTTGCCGTTTTCATCTCTTAATCCATCTTTTGGCAAGACCATAATCGCGCCATTCATTCCCATCGTAACATGGATAGGAACCATCAATCCGCCGGGCGCACAATGGTACACAAACACGCCGGCTCTGATGCATCTGAATCTGAAAGTGACCTGCTGGCCCGGAGACACGAGTGACACATCGCCACCTCCCAAAGCACCGGTAGCCGCATGAAAATCGATATTGTGCAGTTGGGTATTAGTGGATGGATTTTTCAGTGTCAATTCAATAAAGTCTCCCTGGTGCGCTACAATCATCGGCCCCGGAACAGTTCCATTATAAGTAAACGCCCACATTGAATCGCCCGGAGCCACTTCTATTTTCTTTTCTTCGACGGTAAAAGTTACCTGTATCACTTTTGGGCCTCCCTTTTCTACCTGGTCAAATTTTGGCAACATCGGCGGGGGAACCATCACCTGCATTTCTTTTGGCAAATCATCGCCGTTGCCTGAGTAGGTTCTGTCGAGTACTGAATCGGAATTATTATTGTTTTTACAAGCACTTAAAAACAGAACAGAAGCCAGGATAAAAAAATGAATTATTTCTTTGTTTACTGTCTTTAATACATTTTTCATCTTTATATTTTTTAATGGTTTAAAAATGCAGCCGGATTTTATTTATAAAACCGAACCGCCTTATTTACTTATCTTTCTTTCGTCTTTAGTTATTCAACACACGAATCGTTGCATTTTTCAATTCTTCATTTACCAGTATCTGGCAGGCTAATCTTTGATTACTTTTCATGAATTCAGCCTTTCGCATCGTCACCTCTTCATTTCTTCCAAGGTAAGAAATCTGCCGTTCGCTTTCAACAATTTCTATCATGCAAGTGCCACATCTGCCCATTCCTTTGCACTCTCCAAAATCTTCCAGGTAAATTTTATCGAATAATAACATCATCAGGTTTCTGTATTCATGCGTGTACGTTTCCAACTGTCAATTCCTCGTCGCCGATCAGTACTTTTATTAAAATATCTTTTGTCTTTACCATCCGCTTTTTATACTAAACCTCCCGAACCACGGTTACGGTAATAGGCAATTTTAGATTCAAACATTTGCGCCATTTTTGCTGCGCGAAACTTTGCCTCTTCAGCATTCTCTCCTTTAAAATTTTCATCCAAAGTTTCTTTAAACAATTTCATCCATTGTTGAAAATGCTTCTCCGGTAACGGGAAGATTTGCGTGCGGAGGAAAAGGTGTTCCGAAGTAGGTGTGTTCACCCAACAAAATGGTTTGCCAGAAAGAATACATTTTTTGCAGATGCTGCGGCCAGCGGTCACCAATTTTTTCGTCAAAAATCGGCCCCAACAATTCATCTTCTTCTCACTTTATCATAAAAAGTATCCACCAATTTTTTTATATCCTCAATGCTTATTATTTCTTTTGTCTGATCCATTCTTAATTTTTATTTTCAAATTCTAACAACTGCGTTATAAATCTTTTCTCCTGAATTTGCGAAGCGATAAACTCACCGGAATTACCATCCACAAAAACATGACCATAAGTGTAATAAAAATTCCAATAGTTGTTCCAAAAAAGTTCTGAAAAACGGCGCCGGTATAGCCCATTAAGGCTGATACATCCATCTTTAATAAAACCAATATTCTTCCCATATCTATCGGGTTCAATCCGCTCAACACCAACATTGCTTTGTCCAATGGATAATCAGCAAACTGGAAAAGAATAAATAAAACCAGTCCGTCGAAAATGATTGAAAAATAAAGCCACAGTAAAACTGCAATTCCGATTCCTTTTGCTTTATCTCTTGTGTAAACGGCAGCCAGTAAAGCGATGGCAACAAATATTATCGTCAATATTAATCCAACACCAACCAAAATTAAACCGGTAGCAGTAAAGGAATACAGCAAAACCGCAATACCAACGCCTATCACGAAAGCCAGTGTTAAGGCGATGGCAATCCCGGCAAAAAGGCTGATCCAGATGTGTTTTCGTTGCAACGGCTGACTTACCAATAATTCAATAAACTCGGCACTGTTATACACGTAAATGGTTGAAAAAATAATACTGATAAGCGGCACAATGATTAATACAATATTCATCAATCCCAGCAAACCTTTGTCAGTGTTGTCTTCCAGGTTGAACAAGCTGAAAGAAATAGCGAGTAACAGCAGCGTGTAGGCGATTACAATTTTATTTCTCAGTATGTCAACGATTACATATTTAATTATCTTTTTCATGTGCACATTTTTTATTGTTTTTTATTTCCCACATGGAATCTAATCCGCATAAAAATTTTCATCGCGGTGGACAATGCTCATTATGATTAGCGTTTTTGCATTACAGAAGCAATAGCTCTTGATAAGTTTTTGTCTCGCCGGTGTCTGCACGCAGGAGGTCAATATCTTTATGGAACAAAAGATTGCCGTCCTGCATATAAAGTACATGGGTGATAAGATCATCTAATTCACTCAAAATGTGTGAGGTGATCATGATCAATTTCCCCTTTTGTTTTTCTGCGATAATTTTTTCTTTTAAAATTTCGGAAGCCACAGGATCCAGTCCTGCTGTGGGTTCGTCGAGAATCAACACATCAGGATTAAAAAGAAAAGCGAGTGAAGCGCTTACTTTTTGAGTCGTTCCACCCGACAAAGTGCGCATTCTTTTTTGCAAAAGTGTTGGTAGTTTGAACTCCTTTATCAAATCTTCATCGAGCGAAGCTTGTCCGCTTTTAAACCTGATATCTTTCATCATATTCAGTAACTGCCCGATCGTCATATTTTCCGGGTAACGGCCTATTTGCGGCATGTAGCCGATGTGCTCACGATACAACCAATCGTGATGAATATTTTTATCATTGAACGTGATAAATCCACTGTCAGGAATAACCATCCCGAGAATCGATTTTACCAGCGTCGTTTTTCCACTGCCATTTGGCCCGATCAATGCGATACATTGGCCGCGGTTACAAGTGGCTGATACATTGTTCAGCACGGTAAGTTTTCCAAATTTTTTGGTGACATTATTTGCGATAATCATAATCTTATTGGTTTCATGTAAGGGTTGTGATCAACTAAATTTTCCGGTGTCAGACTTGGTAAAATCTTTTCAACTTTATCCAACAGCGAAGCCATCACACTTCTGAACAAAATCATTGCTGAAGGATTTTTTGAAACGATCATTGAAAAAAGGCTTACGGGATGATAAGGCACATCTCCCACATTATTTTTGTTCAAATCATATCCTTCATATTTGTCCCAATAATTGTGGCTGAAATTGCTAACCAAAGTTCCGTTGGTGCCGATGTCAAATGAATTGCCTAAAAAGTTGTTGAAAGCGAGGTTAACATCCTGGCAACTTGCATCGATCTTCAGCGCCCATCCGTTTTTAATAAATTGATTTTTTTCCACCTTTACCCTGTTGGCGCCTTCCATAAAAATACCGGTGGTATTGCGGCGAAATTGGTTTCCGGAAATATAACTGTCAGTAATTTCTTTTAAGAAAAATACCATAACAACCATCGCCCCAGTTATCTTCAAAAACATTATTGAACATGTTTACGTCCATGCGAAAACATCACGGAAACGCCTGCATTGTTATTTTTAAAAGTGTTGCCGATATAAGTATTATTATTTGAAAACATGAAATGCAAACCATAACGGAAATTGTTTGCTGAGATATTTTTAATGATCAGGGAATGATTTACAAATTCAAAATAAATTCCGTCCCGATGACTTTTTACAGAATTGCCAATGATGCGAATGCTATCACATTGCCAGCAATGAATGCCATTTCCGCTTTGCTGGTCGGTAACACCTTCGCCGGTAAGTTGGTTATTTTCAACTATACAGGAAACGGCTTTTTGCAGATAAATTCCAAAAAAAGTATCATCTAAAATGTTATCTTTTATTCGAACATTTCTTCTTGAAAAAACTTTTATCGCTGCAATATCTGTAAGGCTTGAAACGCCGGAATGAATCAATTTGAAACCTTCGAAAACAACATTATCCGCGTGGATAGAAACCATTTCATAAATGTGTTCACCATCAAGAACCGGGAAATTTTTTCCAATCAACACAAGCGATTTATTAACCTGGATATTTTTTTCTTTGTAAATGCCCGGATAAACCAAAATCGTGTCTCCATCTTTGGCTTCGTTGATTGCGGCCTGGATAGAACTAAGGCTGGTATTCTTTTTCACAATATGTACGCGTCCGCAAAAGGCAATCGGCGAAATGAAAAACAACAATAATATGGCTAAAAGAAAATGCTTCATGGTTTATTTAATTCATTCCAGTCCAACCTGGTTCCTGAATATTTAGTGCTTGCAGCCTGAAGGCTGTCTGCATTATTAAAGGCGGCAACATTCCCGTTCATCGGGCTCCTTAGTTCATCACTCTTAAGAAAATAGGAAGTTGATGCAGGAATCAAAGAATGATCGGCCGAAAAATTGACGAAATAAATTTTGTAATTTTTCTCTTTTTCAAAGGAAGGAGAATGAAGGAAAGAGAGCACACAATGTGCGTCATCAAATTTATAAACCTTTCCTTTATCGGTTAAAATTTCTGCCCCAAAACGATTGTCGCTCACGGGCATTTTACAATAATCACATTTATCTTTTCCCACAACAATTGCCGCAGGCCCACTGTTGCAAGATTGGAAAAACAGTGCCGCGAAAAGAATAAATACTGCCGCATGAGGAATTGTTTTATTCTTATAAACTATCTTTTTAAATTTCCGGTTGATTTTGTATTGAGCGATGTTCATCCCCATCAAAACAAGGCCGACACCAAAAAATAAATAACCTCCAAGCGCCGGAATAGAATAGGCGCCAAAATTCAACAATTGCTTAAACCCAATCAGCGGAGGTTGATACGCCATCCCGGGAACAATAATCGGCGCATCCGGATTTAGGTTGTGGCCATAGTTATACTCCCACCGCCAAAAATCGACCATCGCCACTACTCCAAAAACTACAAACAAAACAAAGACGGTTGTGAGCATCCATTTCTTTTTAAAAATGGCTGCTGTTAATAATAAGACCGCAAAAGCAATGATGATAACCGGCAAGATTGTGAACTCGAAAAAATCTTGTGTATGAAGCGGTTTCATGCCGATATAGTGGTTCAATCCGTTTACAATGTCGACATTGCCCCCAATGTGGTTTGGATAAATAAGTAATCTCAGTCCTTCCGGGTATTGCGGCGCATTCAGGTCAATGCGCCACATCGGAATTTTTAGAATTACCAATAAAACCAACGCGCAAAGGACGAGAAGGATGCGATTTGTTTTATGGATTGAATTATTTTTCATTGCTTTTGCGGTCTTTTTTCAAAGAATTAAAATTTTACTTTTTTGTTGGTTTACTGCTCAAGTAAAGGAGGCGTGGTGCTTGAGTCAGGCATATTTTTACCTGTACTAAAAGTGAGTGCCACACTGCTACCTTGCGGTGAAACCCTTACGTATCCTTGCATTTCCTGGTGCAATGCACTACAGAAATCAGTGCAATAGAACGGATAAATGCCGGGCTTTTCAGGATTCCATTCAAGTGTTTGTGTTTCGCCGGGCATCACCAAAAGCTCAGCTGTTGGCGCACCTTTTATCGCAAATCCATGAGGTACATCCCAGTCCTGCTCAAGGTTAGTAACGTGCCAGTAAACATTGTCGCCCATCTTAATGCCTTCAATATTATCAGGAACAAAATGAGAGCGGATTTGAGTGATGTAAACATCTATCCTGTTGCCATTGCGAACCACTTTGGCTTCTTTTTCGCCTTTGGTTACATAAGGATTTTCGTTTTTGTTGATATCATAAAACTTAACAGATTTATCCCTGATGAGTTTGGCTTCAACGGCCTGTCCATAGTGAGGTTCACCAATTGTTGGGAAATCCAGTAACAGTTTCATCTTATCTCCGCTGATATCAAATAACTGTGCTGCCTGTGCTAATTCAGGGCCGGTTGGCAGGTAACGGTCTTTAGTGATTTTGTTATAAACAATTACATATTTTCCGTTTGGCTTCCTCGTGTCACCGCCGGGAATTGATAAGTGGCCGGGAGAATAATAAGTAGGTTGTCTGTCGATTACTTTCAGACTTTTGATGTTCCATTTCACAATTTCAGAAGAAACAAACATGGTAGTGATTGCATTTCCTCTTCCATCAAACTCAGTGTGCAAAGGCCCTAAGCCTGGTTTTTTCACTTCGCCATAAAGTGCAGCTTCGTATTTAATCACCGGAATACCTTCGTAAGATCCAATGAAATCTTTGTCGGCAATGGCCTTTTTCATTTTTTCAAAACTGAAAACCGGGATCAAAGCGGCTAATTTTCCACTGCCTACAATATATTCACCTGTTGGATCCACATCGCAACCGTGCGGTGATTTAGGACAAGGAATGAAATAACAAATGTCCTTCAGGTCTTTTGCATCTATCACCTTAACTTCTTTCTCCATGGTAGATTTTCCGGAATGTGTTGTTTCATCATACACATTGTGCGCATACTTAGCCGGTATTATTTTGCCATTTCCCTGAGCTACATAATCTTCCAATTTTTTCCAGTTAACTGCCAGGATAAAATCTTTATCCCTTTGCGAAGCGTTTACTTCTAATAAAGTATTTGCCTGCTCGGTATTGTAGCATGAAAAGAAAAACCAATCATGAGAAGGCCCTTTTCCGCCATGGCTCAGGTCGAAATCCACCGGAGGCACTCTCAATTGAAAAGCGATACTCATGTTACCGGTATTCTTATCCACCTTCACGAAACTGATAGAGGCATTAAAGTTCTTACGATAAGTGTTGATCGGGACGTCACCATTATCATTATCGAGTGGAACGGCAAAACGTGTTCCGGCCACCACATATTCTGTGTTTTCTGTAATAAAAGGAGAAGAGTGGTTTCCTGCGCTGTTAGGCAATTCCAGGATTTCGGCAGTTTTAAAAGTGGTCAGATCCACACGCGCAATTCTTGGCGTGTTGTTAGCGTTGGCGAAGATCCAGCGCCCATCAATTTCTCCATTCGTTTCTGAAAATTCAAGGTGGTGAAGGTCGTCCCATGGAACAGCACCATGCGAAGTGTTTAACATTGGTTTGGTTTCTTCACTGTAGCCGTAGCCATTTTCAGGGAACACTGAAAAAACAGGAATCAGTTTCAACAATCTTCCGGACGGTAGGCCGTAAACGCTAAGCTGGCCATTAAATCCGCCGGAAACAAAGTCGTAGAATTCGTCGTACTTGCCGGGGGCGACGTATACTTTTTGCGCTGCATCACCACTGATCGCATCAGAGGTATTTTTGGGTTTGCAGGAGGGCAGAACTGTGAATAGCAGGCATGCAGCTATCCCAGTAAACAAATAAAAATTGCTTTTTTTCATTTTAGTTGATTGTATTTTTTATAAACAGCTAGATCATTTTACTCCATCATTTTTGCGCATAAATTCGTAAACATTGCGGGCGTCTTCATCACTTAAATTTTGGTTAGGCATGCGCACCAGGCAGATTTCAAGCATTGCCTGCGCTTTAGGATCTTTGTTGATCATGTCATCGGTGTTGGTCACAAAGTTCATAATCCATTCAGGTGAATGACGTTGAGTTACACCTTTCCATCCCGGGCCTACCAATTTTTCGTCGGTAAGTTTGTGACAAGCACTGCACTTTACATTATAAACTTTTTCTCCTGCCTCAGCTTTTTCTTTGTCAAGGTTCGGACTTACATCAACATGAGTAAACTTACCTTCACCGCGATTAGGGTCATAGGCCGGATTAGCATTTGCATCTGCGGTCTGGTCTGCGGAAGCGGTAGTTGTGTCATCCGCCGAATTATTGTTGTCGTTATCAGAACTACTGTTACATGCAAATAAGAACAGGGCCAGAACGCTTACATACATTAGTTTTTTCATCTTCTTAATTTTTGTTTTTATGTTGTAAATTGAGAACACAAATTTACCAAGGGCGTATTCGGGGTTTTATGCGTGTAGTCATAATTGAATTTTTGAACGGAGATGCAGACAAAGACATCCTTTTTGGAAAGTTGTCTGGAAACCATCGTTGCTAAGGATTTTAGAAGATTAGCCACTTTATTTTTGCGTGGCCAATATGATGATAATCATGCCTTCGGCTATTTAGGATCATAAGCTATAAGGTCCATTTGTAATGCAAAAAAGTTCGTTATTTACATTTTAATACAAATAGATTATGATTGAAGTAGACAGGTTATTAGCTTTAGGAGCCAACGTAAAAAAATATCAGTCGCAGGAACTTATTTTTGAAGAAGGAACTGAATGTCATTTTTATTATCAATTGGTTTCGGGTTCTGTTCGTTGGTCGCAGGTAAATGAAGAAGGAAAAGAATTCGTGCATGATATGATTGAAGTGGGAGAATGTTTTGGCGAATTCCCCCTATTTGACGAAAAGCCTTATGCCGCCTCAGCTTTTGCCACCAATGAATGCGAAGTGATCCGGTTGCCAAAAGAAGATTTTCAGCAATTATTAAAGAACGATCCGGATTTGCACTTTGCCTTTACCAAATTGTTAGTGGAACGATTGCGCTTCCGCTTTATGTTATCAAAAGATTTAGCCGGCAATAAACCCGAAGACAAAATTTGCAGTTTGCTGACTTATTTTAAAGAACACAAAAAATATTTTTGTACGTACCTGCAATCTCGTTCAACTTACCCGCCAACAAATTGCCGACATGACCGGCCTTAGGGTCGAAACCGTCATCCGTAGCATTCGCCACCTTCAGGGAATAGGAAGATTACAGATTAACCGGGGAAAAGTTTTTTATTAAATTGTTAGGAGCCTGCTTCTAAACCAATCTACACCCTCTAAACTATCTAAACCATATTTATCATTATGATTCCACTCATAGAAGGAATTATAATTCTATCGTTACTTTGTTGCAAAAATGGAGCGTTCGTTACATAAATGGTTATCAATTTCTTTTTTTAACCTGCTGGTCGTCTCATTTTTGGGTTCAGTTTTGCGTTATAAAATTGCCTACTCTCTACCTTTCATAGATCAGAAATATGTGCTGCATCGCGCATTCTCACTTTGCCTTTTCAGGTTGGGTTACGCAAGCTCTAATGGCGCTTTTGGTAAAATTTCTTTCAGATAAAACCCAAACCAACGCCTTCAAAAAATTCAGATGGATCTTGTGGGCCAACCTAATTTCCGCTTATGGAATGTTGTTCACTTTCCCCTTTGAAGGATATGCGACCGGTTCTATTATTTTCTCTACCGCTTCGGTTCTTACCGGATATGCTTTTGCTTTCGTTTTTTGGAGAGAATTGAATAAAATTCCGCGTTCGGTTGAAAATTTATTTTTTAAAGCGGCACTCTTTTTTAATGTTTTATCGTCCTTAGGCACGTTCACCGTTGCTTTCCTTATGGCGACCAAAAGTTCCTTCCAGGATTTGTATATATGCTCTATTTATTTCTTTCTCCACTTTCAATACAATGGATGGTTTTTATTTTCCTGCATGGGATTGCTTTGTTATCAATTAACAAAATACAGTGTTTCGCAACAAAAATTAAGAACCGCATTTTATCTTTTCGTGTCCGCTTGTTTTCCTGCCTATTTATTATCGGCCCTCTGGATTCCAATGCCATTCTGGGTCTACATATTAGTAGCGCTTGCAGGAATTGCACAATTGGTAGGATGGATTTTAATTGTACAGGCAATTCGGCAAAAAATAGAAATTATTAAACAACAACTTCATAAGTTTACGCGCACTTTATTTTTCCTTTGCGCCATCGCTTATACGCTGAAACTCTTTCTGCAAGCATCTTCCGCTATTCCTTCCTTAAGTTATTTGACTTATGGTTTCCGGCCAATCGTAATTGGATATTTGCATCTTGTTTTGCTTGGCGTAGTTTCTCTTTTTATTACCAGCTATTGCATCGGCACAGGCTTTTATTCTATTAGCAAAACCAGGAAAACCGGCGTTATTATTTTCGTAGCCGGCATTATTATTAACGAAGTTTTTCTCCTGCTCCAGGGAGTTGGCGATTTAAGTTATACTTCTATTCCATACATTAATGAAGCACTTTTGGCCGCAGCGGCCATCTTGTTTTTAGGATTAATGCTTATGAATTTGCAGGAAAGAGAACAAAAAAGCGATCGCTCTGCGGCGACAAAGTCTAATGCTACCTCTAATCCTTCAGTCACGGAGTAAAATAGTATTTGGTAATTTTATCCGATGATAAAACGAAAAATACCTTCTTCTGGTGAAGAACTTCCTGTAATCGGCATTGGAACGTGGCAGGTTTTTGATGTAACGATTGACAAATACCACGTGCTTGAAACTGTACTCAATGTGTTACACAAGGGCGGAGGAAGTTTGATTGACACTTCGCCAATGTATGCAAAGGCTGAAAAAGCGATCGGCGATGTTACCTCAAACATGGAAGCTTCCAATGATTTTTTTTATGCAACAAAAGTATGGACAAAAGGCGCTGAACAAGGACTTCGGCAAATGAACGCTTCCATGGAAAAGATGCAAAGAAAAACGTTAGACCTGGTGCAAATTCATAACCTGGTAGACTGGAAAACACACCTTGTTCATTTGCGCGAATGGAAAGAAGAAGGTAGGATCCGGTACATCGGGCTTACCCATTACACGGATGAACATCATGAGGATTTGGAACAAGTGATGAAATTGGAAAAGCCTGATTTTGTGCAATTCAATTATTCTATTACCAACCGTCACGCTGAAAAAAGATTGCTGGATGTTGCCCGCGATTTGGGTATTGCGACGATCATTAACCGGCCGTTTGGTACGGGTAATTTATTCAGTTTGGTAAAAGGAAAACCTTTGCCGGTTTGGGCAAAGGAGAATGGAATAGAAAGCTGGGTTAATTATTTTCTAAAAATATATTATTGCTCATCCGGCAGTGACCTGTGTCATTCCCGCGACTGCCAATTCGAATCATGAAGCGGACAATATAAAAGCCGGAAACGATCCATTACCAGATGAAGGTTTGCGAAAAAAAATGGTTGAGTACCTGCAAAAATTATAAAGAGAGGAGGCTTTCCTTTCGCGTCTGAATGCCAAAATAAAATTCTTTAAAATTTATTGCTTTACTGTTTATTTCTACTACGCCATTCCAATTTCCTCTATTTTGTATAGATTAGTAAAATGAAAAAAATTCTAATCGCCGGTTTATTCGTTTTCTTTTCATTTACAGGGAAAGCACAATATGCTTCACTTTTAGCCAACGTGCATGGGAGGCAAAATAAAAGCCTCAACGGTAAGTGGGAAATAATTATCGACCCTTTCAACGCGGGGGCAGGTAACTGGAAGCCGGTATGGAAAGACCAAAAACCAACGGGCAAATATGATTTTTATGAATATGGATTTGTACCGTCTGAAACGTTGCAGGTACCCGGCGACTGGAATCATCAAAAGCCGGAACTTACCTATTATGAAGGAACGGTTTGGTATAAAAAAACTTTTTTGCATAAACCTGGTAAAAGCAAAAGAACATTTCTTTATTTCGGCGCTGTAAATTACCTGTGTGATGTGTATTTTAATAACAAGTTTATAGGCAGTCATGAAGGAGGCTTTACACCTTTTCAGTTTGAAATAACGGGATTATTAAAAGATACCAATTCGGTAATTGTAAGAGTGAATAACCAAAGAAAGGAAGATGAGATTCCTGCTCTCAATTTTGACTGGTGGAACTACGGCGGGATTACGAGGGATGTATCTTTAATTGAAACTCCGGTAAATTATATTAAAGACTATAATGTACAATTAGCAAAAAACAGTTTTGATTCAATCAGTGGCTGGATTGAAGTTGGAGGAAATAATCTTTCTGAAGCGGTTTCAATCCGCATCCCCAAACTTCATCTTCTTTATAAAACAACTACAGGCGGTGATGGTAAGGCCTTCTTCCGGCTGGCTTCGTCTCCACTGTTATGGTCACCTTCACATCCCCAATTATATGATGTAATTATCACTTCAGAAAAAGATACAGTTCATGAAATGATTGGCTTCAGAACCATACAGGTAAAAGGAACCGAAATATTGTTAAATGGAAAGCCTGTATTTTTAAAAGGTATAAATATCCACGAAGAAATTCCGCAGGAAAAACGCCGAGCGTACAGCCAGGCAGATGCTGAAATGTTGTTGAAATGGGCGAAAGATCTTGGTTGTAATTTCGTGCGGCTTACTCACTATCCTCATAATGAAAATATGGTTCGGCTGGCAGATAAATGGGGAATTATGTTGTGGGAAGAAGTACCCTTATGGCAAAATATTCAATTCAGCAATCCGCAAATTTTAGACAAAGCCGATACGATGTTGAAAGAAATGATCACAAGAGATAAGAACCGTTGCTCTATCATTATGTGGAGCGTTGCAAACGAAACAACTCCTTCTGACGACCGTAACCGGACACTTATATCTATGGCTAATTATGTTCGCAGCCTTGACAGTACAAGACTCGTAACATCTGCGCTTAATCATGTACGTTATAATGGTAATGAAATAATCATTGACGATCCGTTATGTAAAGCACTTGATGTGGTTGGAGTAAATGAATACCTTGGCTGGTATGTGCCCTGGCCGGCAAAGCCCGAATATATGATCTGGAAAAATCCATTTAATAAACCCTTGATTATGTCAGAGTTTGGAGCAGAAGCGTTATATGGGCAGCATGGCAGTGAGGACAGCAATTGTTGCTGGACGGAAGATCGGCAGGCTAAGGTTTACAAAGATCAATTCACCATGTTTAAAAAAATTCCATTTCTTCGTGGAACCTGCCCCTGGGTTTTAGCTGATTTTCGTTCTGAGAGCAGGCTAAATCCGGTTTACCAGCAAGGGTGGAACCGCAAAGGCTTGTTGAGCGATAAAGGGCAAAAGAAGAAAGCCTGGTATATTATGCATGATTATTATCAGCAATTACAATAGTATTTACAGTTTTATCATGAATAAAACAGGAAAATATTAATTGCTTTTATATTTCTCGAAATTGATAATGAAGACACTGAAAAGAATAATAGCTAAACCTCCAATCTGTAAACCATTAATTACCTCTCCTCCAAAAAATACGCCCAGCAAAACGGCTACTACCGGGTTCACATAAGAATTAGTGCTTACCTGCGTTGCCGGACGTACCTGTAATAACCAGATATAAGCGCTATAACCGGCAAGGGAACCGAAACAAATAAGATATATAACGGAAAGCCATGCACGCAGATGGATCTGGCTAAAACTAAAAGTATTAAATTCATGCGTAAAAGCTGAAACTATCAAAAATGATACAGCCGCGAATATCATTTGCCACGCAGCGCCCACAGATGTATTTCCTTTGCTGTTGTATTTTGAATACAATGAACCGGCTGACCAACTGATATTGCCACCAACCACTACAATCAGAGCAACTATTTGAAGCACTCCTGTTGAAGGAGAAGGATGATAAAATATTTTTTCACCAAAGAGCAGGATAACACCGGCAAAACCCGTAAACACGCCGGAAATAACAAACCTGTTTCTAAAGTTTATATTCCATTTTCTTCTGTCAAACAAAACAAACCACAATGGTGCGGCAGAAATCAAAACTGCCACCAATGAACTGGGAAGTGTTTCCTCTGCCCAGAGAATGGAACCATTTCCAATGAATAACAACAGGTTGCCTATAACAAAGGAAGTTTTTACCTGGGAAGGATTTATCAGTTTATATCCTTTAGCAGCACACCAGCCCATCAATAAAAAACCAGAAACAAAAAAACGAAAAGCCCCCAAAATAAATGGGGGAAAACCTCTTTCGGCAGATTGTACAACAAAATAGGTAGAGCCCCAAACAAGATATATAATAGCGAAAGCAACTATTACTTTTATCAGTGGAGCATGTTTGGAAGTCTCTTGCATGAACGTGCAAAGATGTAGCAGAGTCTCTTACCACACAAAAATCTTTCAAAAATATTTTTTATCATCTGCCACTGTCATGGGCCAGGCGATCATTTAACTATCTAAAAAACTTAACTTTGAAAACAGGATTTATTGAGTAAATACTATTAATGCCAATAAATGGAAAATTCACGCCATATGCCACCAATTGCCCATGCTTTTTCTTTAATTACCGGCATTGCCAACACAGAGGTACTTACCAACCTGATTACTACCAATGTTATTGAAACACTCGGAGAAGGGCCAAAAAAAGTTGAAGAAATTGCTTCTGCCTGCCATTTGAATATAAATGTATTAGCAAGGACTTTGCGTTATGCAACATTTATTGGCGTATTAGATTTCGAAAACGATAAAATATCATTTGAATAGGAATGTTGGCGGTGTCTTTCTT
>CAWFFT010000030.1:0-13779 GCA_963815085.1 uncultured Chitinophagaceae bacterium
CTGTATGACATAATTGGATATATCTCTAACCTGCCCTTATTTCTGCTATCATATCAGTAAGTACGAAGTCAAAATCATAATCCATTTTGTATAAGCTAACAACATCATTTGAAAGCTATCAACGCCTTTAGGTTTTTGTTTATCTGATATAACGAACCTTTTCATCAATATACTCTTTAAAAGTATTAAAGTCATTTCCCGCCATAATTTTATCTGGAAATAAATATCTTTAAATCAAAGAGAATAAAAGGATTTGTTACGTCTATAAAGTAAGGTCAGGCTTACTAGAAACATTGTCATCAAAATGAAGAGCTTCTATTTTGACTTAACCATTATTTTGGCAATCTTCTGAAAGAATATTTTCACTAAAATCTTTTGAAATTTTAGTTTCATAATCTTCGAATTTGACGATTGTATTTAATTGCGTTTCCTTTTGTAACTCAAATAACACACCTCTGTAAACTTTCTTCCTAAACATCCCTTCATCAATTAACATACATCCTCTAATACTTGTTTCATATAGAGGGTACTTACGCAAATCCGCTATTACAATCTTATTTTTACCAATTAATAAATTAGAACAAAGAGCTTTCAAGTGACTTAAATTTACTAACGGACTAGGCTTAATTGAAACTAGTTTTCGTAACGGCTCATTTTGATTCTCAATTCGGAAAGTTATATTCAATATTTGACTGAAACTTCCTATAAATTGAGATAAATTTTTAAAAGAGTATTTGCTAATTAGCTCCTTTAAATATGGTTTGAAATTCCCGTATGCATATTTTGAAAAACATATTAATTTAAAAAGTTCATACGCTACATTAACTGTATGATTAAATTCATACTGCCTTATGCCACCAGCCCAAAGTAAAGGAAGTGTGGGCATTACCTCGTCTTTGTATTTTTTTGAATTTTCTAAGAGTTCCGAATCCTCTTTCCTTACTTCATCAACTACCAATAAATAAGCTATCACAAAATTATATTCTTGAATACACTCATCCAGTTCTGAATCACAAGTATTGTTGCGTTTCAACTCTTTTAATATCATTGCAAATAAACAACTTCTATCAAATAAAGTTCCATCAAATCCATTTACCTTTTCGCTATATTTTGAAAAAGCAATTTCAAATTTTTGATACTGTTCTTTTGTAAATCGATATGAAACTATTTGCCAAATTCTGTTTGTTTTACAGCATGCGCTTCTGATGTATTTAATTCAGCATTAAGAGACATTAAAAGCATTATAATAATTTCTGAGGGAACTTCTTTTAATATCTCTTCGTATGATGAAGTAGGCTCCCCAAATAAACTCCTGTAACCTGGCATCATAATCATTTTCATAAAAAACAATATTTATATTATAATTTCTTACTTCACAAACCTAAAGGCAAAGTTTATAACTTTTTCCTCAAAACAACCTTCCCTGCTCTCCCGGCCTTCTGAAATCTGTAGTATTTAATTTCCATCTGTCTTCGTTCATGTGATAGAGCTTTCCGTATTTTTTATATTGCTGATTGACCAAATCAGCAATACTTCCTTCGCCTCTCATACGTACGCCCCAGCGGGTATCATTTACTTTTCCGTTATGGCTTGCTTCTATTAAATGCCATACTTTATCAGCCCGGTCAGGAAAATTTTTATAAAGCCAATCGTGAAACAAAAATTTGATAGCGCCATTTAATCGTATAAAAGTATAGGCAGTAAATTTTGCGCCGGCTTCGCTCGCTTCTTTCATGATTCGTTGCATTTCATGTTCATTCAATCCCGGAATCATGGGTCCCATCATCACACCCATACGAATGCCGGCATTGCTTAATTCTTCTATTACTTTCAAACGTTGGTGTGCTGTCGCCGTTCTTGGTTCCATTACTCTGCGTAAATCTTCATTGAAAGATGTTATAGAAACCATTGCCGTTACCAAATTTTTATCAGCCATTTCCTTCAAAATGTCTTTGTCTTTTATAATCCATGAATTTTTGGTGAGAATTCCTACCGGTTGATTGAACTTATTGCACACCTCAAGCAATCCTCTCGTTAACCTATATTTTTGTTCTGCTGGTTGGTAACAATCTGTGTTGCCGCTTAACATGATCGGATGTGATTCCCACTTTCCATTCATGAAAGTTTTTTGAAGCATTTGCGGCGCATTTATCTTTCTATGATGATCTTTCTTTCAAAATCCAGTCCGGCGCTGTAGCCCCAGTATTCATGAACATTACGCGCATAACAATAAATGCATCCGTGCTCGCAACCTGCGTAAGGATTCATGCTATACATCATTCCAAGGTCAGGGCTTTCTACTTTGTTTACAATACTTTTTACCTGCTGTTCTATATATTGGGTAGAAACATTTTCATTATCCCATTCATCGATTGCTTCAATTTCTTCTTTTACTTCCTGGTTTTTAAGAAAGCGGTTTGCAGTGTTAAATTGTGCGCCCCGGCCTTCTACATATTCTTTTCCTTCTTCTTGTTTTTGCCGTGATACTTTGAAATGATCTTGTTTTAGTTGTTTTTTCATTTTGATTTTGTTTTCATAGTTAGCTAAATAATTCACCTTGTTTTGTAGTAACCGGCAGATTCATAAATTTAAATTGTGTCACCTTTTGATATTTGCCAGGTATTATCTTCCCGTCTGAACTAACAGCCAGAGGCCTTCTCAAAAGCGACATACTTTCTGCAATAAAATTTCCGGTAAAATGTTTATGACGGTATTCAATCCAGCTTTGCTCATATTGCCACGGCAATAAGCTTCGGGCAATAGTAAGATGCGGATTATCGATAAAATGAGGCTTTTTCTCTTTGTTTAAAGTCATTAGCTGGCGCCCGGCCGCCAATTCCCTAACAAGATTTCTCACCTGCTGTTTCGATTCAATATTGATAAATATCGTATGGCTTGGGAAACTTCCATAATCTTTTAAGCTTACTGTAAACTGGTGATAACCCATTGCTATTGTATTCAAACGGTTTACCAGCCGGTTTTCCATCACTTTAAATTGTAAAAAGTTGACCAATGTAATATGCGGGTAAGAATATTTTGCAGAGAGAATTTTAAACTTTTTGGAAAATTCTTCTTTCACCTGCAAAATCTTTTCATTCACAGTGGTATTCGGTTTTATTACCAACAGGTATTCGTGGTAGGGACACTTATATATGGGTGCCTCCTGAAAAGAATTGTTCATGTAATTAAATTTTTCTATTAAAATATTTAGCATAAATTTACTAAAAATTTTAGTACAAAAACAAATATTTTTATGTCATCTGATAATTTATATTATTCCGCTTATAGCGGCACAAAAGAGTTTTCACGGAAAGACATTCACAGCGCAAATGCAACCGGTTTTAGTGCAGCCACTGATGATTATATGGAACGCGGCATTGATTTGAATGAAGAACTGATCAGGAACAAACCCGCAACGTTTTTCATGCGTGTAAACAGTGATGCTATGAGAGAAGCGGGAATTTATAAAGAAGATGTAGTGGTGGTTGATCGTTCATTAAAAGCGGTCACCGGCAAAGTAATTATTGCGATACTTAATGGAGATCTCCTAATCCGGCGTTTTGAAAAAAACAATAATAAGATCAGGCTGTACACGGATTCTAATAAGCTGGCGTCCATAAATATAGATGACAATTGTGAAGATTTTTCAATCTGGGGAGTAGTTACTTATGTTATTCATAAACCATGATACTGAAACAGGGTTTAAATAAAAGAGAATGAAAGCGATTGTTGACTGTAACAGTTTTTATTGCTCCTGCGAAAGAGTTTTCCGGCCTGATCTTTTTAAAAAACCGGTAGTGGTTTTAAGCAATAACGATGGCTGCATTATTTCCAGGAGCGATGAAGCTAAAAAGCTTGGCGTGAAAATGGCCGGTCCTTTTTTTATGGCCAGGGATTTAATTGAAAAACACCAGGTGGCTACCTTTTCATCCAATTATAATTTATACGGGGATATGAGCCAACGGGTAATGGAAACTTTAAAAACCCTTTGTGGAGAAAAAAACGTAGAAGTGTATTCGGTGGATGAAGCCTTTTTAGATATGAGTATGATTGATAAAAACCTTCTTGATGAATATGCTTTAAAAGTAAGAAAAACAGTAGAGCAGTGGACAGGCGTTTCCGTTTCTGTAGGGATTGCTCCTACAAAAACGCTTGCAAAAATTGCCAATCATCTTGCTAAAAAAGATAAAGCCGGCACCAATTGTATTTATACTCTTGATAGCGACAGCGTGATAAAAAATGTGTTGAAAGCAACGAGTGTAAATGAACTATGGGGAGTGGGAAGAGCGTATGCGCAAAAACTTGAAAGGTGGGGAATAACTGATGCGTGGCAATTGAGTAAGATGACAGAAGAATGGGCTCGTACACACATGGGCGGAGTGGTAGGAATAAGACTTATCAAAGAATTAAAAGGAATACCCTGCCTCGAAATGGATAAAGAACGGGTAACAAAAAAAATGATAGCTACCACACGGATGTTTGGCAAAAATGTCACAAAGCTTTCAGATATACAAGAAGCCGTTTCTACTTATACTTCCAGGGCGGCAGAAAAACTTAGAAGACAAAATTGTGTTGCTTCAGGGATTCAGGTATTTATGGTAGCCAAAGAGGAAAGTAAATCTGTAAATTTTAGTCATGGAGCTACCATCAGCGCTTATGCTACCTTGCCTGTAGCCACTTCTGTAACTGATGAGTTAATTATTCCTGCTTTGAAAATGGTTAATAAACTTTATGAACCCGGCCGCATTTATAAAAAAGCAGGTGTAATGCTCAGTGGCCTTGTACCGGAAACTTGTATCCAAAGTAATTTATTTCAAGCGCCGGCTTCTGCAAATAAACGATTACTCATGAATGCTTTGGATAATATCAACTCCAGCTATGCGCGATGACGTGGTAAAATTTGCTTCATCAGGAATTAATACTGACTGGAAAATGCGACGCGAGTTTCGTTCACCGCGGTATACTTGCCGTTGGAAAGAACTTCCAAAAGTAAATTGAATGGTAAAATAAAATATCTTGAGAATTTATGGGTTTACTGTCGGGCGAATTCTATTAGTGATACTCATAATCTCTTAATTTTTGTTTTAATCCATATGCTACTTTACGTAATTGTTATTAAACGAGGCTTTTGAGCTTATAAAAGATATTGAATTTGTTGTTGGGCATCATATCTCATTTTTTGATAAACCTACTGTAGAAAAGGCTTTTTAAGCATAAATTTTTCTTTTTAAGATGCTAAAAAGCGTTCTAAGTTGGTTTGTAATATGTTTTTAGGGCTATTACTTTTACACTGCATTTAAAAATGAAGTATTCCTTAACCCTTAAAAATTATAATTATGAAAACTACAATGAATGCAAAAAAAATGGTGACAATCGCTATGTTAGCATTGTGCACAATCGGATCTATAAACACTGCCACAGCAGCTAAAGATCCTAATGAGCCTATAGAATTGAAATATATGGGCAAAACCGAAAATCAACCGGTTTTTCAGTTAGACCTGAACAACGCCGCATCATCAGAGTACTACATCAGTATTAAAGATGAAAACGGAGCAGTGCTTTATTCTGAAAAAGTGAATGGAGAAAACATAACCCGTAACTATCGGTTCGATATCCGCGGCTTTGATTTATCATCTTCTGATTTTGGGATAACTGTAGAGGTAACAACCACAAAAACTCACAAAACCGAAGTTTTTCACGTTAAATCAACAGCACACGTGGTGGAAGATTATGAAGTGGCTAAATTATAACTGCCACACTCCGCACCCAATGAATACAAAAATGCTTGCCGCCTTTGCGGCAGGTATTTTTGTTTTAAGAAGCTATAAGAAATGATCAATTGTAGAATTAGATCAAAAACGGAAATTAAAAAGTATTTTTAAACTAAAAAATAAAGTCCTCCTGTAGAAACAGGAGGACTCTTTAACGTATTGCTTGATATGAGACTCTTAAATTAATTTTGCGCTGACAAACAGCTTGAAGAAAGAAACAGTGATTTTTTGTCACCGCTTAAAACAAGTAATTTTTTTATTAACTCATTTCTAAAACAAACTTACGCCGATACAATTTTTAAACATAATTAAATTACATTCAATTATATTATCGCTGAAGATGACTTCTTTTTTAAAACCCTTTACCAGAAGGCATCTCAGGCATAAAATTTTAATGATGCCCAATCTTTTTTCTGATACATTATTTCAATTGGTACATTCCCTTGAGAAAGCGGAGAAGCGGCATTTTAAGCTTTATATTAAAAGGAGTTCAGCCAAGCAAGATCTCAAAATAATCCGTTTGTTTGATGCAGTGGATAAACTTGCCGAATATGACGAGAAAGCGCTTTTGAAAACATTAAAAGATATTTCAAAACCACAATTAGCCAATTTAAAAACTCATTTATACAAACAATTGCTGGCGAGTCTTCGTTTACTTAAAACAAATGAAAATATTGATCTTAAGCTCAGTGAACAACTGGATAACGCGCGCCTGCTCTACAATAAAGGATTAAAAATTCAAAGTCTCCATATCCTGGAAAAAGCAAAAGAATTGGCACGAGCCAATCAAAAGATGAATTTTCTTGTGCAGGTTATTTCGCTTGAGAAAAAAATTGAAACGCTTCATATTACGCGAAGTTCTTTGGAAAAAACAGAATTATTAGCTGAAGAAGCGCTTAATATCAGTGGTCATATTGATCGCGTTACAAAGCTTTCGAACCTCGCATTACTTCTTTACCGCTGGTATGTAAATTATGGCCATGCCCGTAATTTGGAAGATGAAAAAGATATCAGGAACTTTTTTAAAAATTCTTTGCCAAAAGACGGTGATGCGATAAATGGTTTTTACGAAAAGTTATATTTATACCAAAGCTATTGCTGGTACGGCTTTATAAGACAGGATTTTTTAATGTATTACCGGTATAGCCAAAAATGGATCGATTTATTTTATGAAAATGAGGTAATGATGTCTGTAGAAACAGGACACTATATCAAAGGAATGCATAATTTATTGAATGCTCATTTTGATCTCAGAAATTTCAAAGCTTTTCAAAAAACCCTCGACCAGTTTGAAGCTTTTGCTAAAACACCGGTTGCCAATCAGCACGACAATTTCAGAACGCATACTTTCATTTACATCAATAGTGCTAAAATCAACCAGTTTCTGATGAAGGGTGATTTCAGGGAAGGCATAACGATTGTGCCGGAAGTGGAAGCTAAACTTAAAGAATATTCCCTTTTTGTAGATATCGCATCGCATACTTGTTTTCAATTACAAGTTTGCTTCGCTTTATTTTGGCGCTGGTGATTATAATAAAGCGATTGATTATTTGCATAAGATCATTAACGATAACCAGCACGGGCTTCGAAATGATCTTCAATGTTATGCAAGACTTATGCATTTGCTTTGTCATTATGAAATTGGAAATGAAGAAATCCTGGAATCGCTAATTAAATCAGTGTATCGTTTCTTTGCGCGGATGAAAAACCTAACGATTGTGGAAGAAGCCATTTTCACCTTTTTACGCCATTCTTTTAACGTAAAAGCGAAACTACTAAAACCAGAGTTGGAGCAGTTTCTAAAAAAGATTAAGCACCTGGAAAAGAACCGTTTTGAAACACGCTCTTTTGCTTACCTCGATGTAATTTCCTGGGTGGAAAGCAAAGTGTATGAAAAGCCAATGGAAGAAGTTATTCATCAAAAATATCTTAAAAGCCGCCACAGAAGGTGATTTTGAGTAAAAGTTCCGGTGGTTGCAAAGGGAAATGATAAAATTGTAAAAATTTGTGTAAACTGAACTTTAAAAATTGAAATCTTTTCTTACTTTTGCAGCCCTTTCACAAGCAGCAGGGATGGTGCCCGGCTGACAGGACGGAAACAATTTTAAAAAAAGGAAAATTATTAATCATGCCAGGAAAAAAACGTACTTACCAGCCGCATAAGCGCCGTCGTAAAAGTGTTCATGGTTTCAGAGAACGGATGTCTACTGTTAATGGCCGTAAAGTTTTGGCAAGCCGTAGAAAAAAAGGGCGCCATAAACTTACCGTTTCTGATGAACACGGAAGTAAAAAATAACAATTCAGCTTATCATATTTTAAAATAGCCTCTCTGTAACGAGGCTATTTTTTATTTTATCTTTATTTTATTTTTCATCTTTCAATAATTACTTTATCACTCCAAAATTTACTTTAAAAAGGAAGGAAAGATTAAAAAGCATGAAGACAATCCAACAGCTTTTTAAAGAGGGCAAATCTTTTTCTCATTTTCCTATGAGAGTGGTTTATATGCAAAATGAGCAACAGGATTCGCCTCTTCAGGCAGGCTTTAGTGTGAGTACCCGGCATTTTAAGCGCGCAGTTGATCGCAACCGCGTAAAAAGATTAATGCGCGAATCGTACCGGCTGCAAAAAGATAAACTTTTAACTGAAGTAATAAAAAATCAGAAAAAAATAGCCCTTTTTTTTATTTACACTTCTCCTGAATTACCGTCATTTACTAATTTATATGAAAAAGTAGGGAATGTACTTGAGAGAATTGGAAATAACCTTTCTGAAATTTAAAAAGCAAGCAATTTTTTATTGAAATTTTCTTCAATCTTGCAAATGAAAAATTCCGCGAATTTGTTGATTTACTAAAGCTTCAATCACTATTTGCCCGGATTAATCTTTTGATTTTTACTTTCAGTTTCCTTCAAATTATTTAGGAGATGTGGATGTTCGGGCCTGCTCATAACAATGATCAGCACAATAATTATTAGCGATAGTGGTAAAAGCGGCAGCAAATGAGAACCATGATATTCCAGCCATCCCGTGATAACCGCCGTAGCTCCATAAGCGAAAAAAACGATGAGCTGCAATTCAAATCTTTGGTACAAATTCCGGGGCACCGGCAATTCAGAAATGTCTTTTTTAGTTTTTTCCCGGAATCCTTTTTTGATACCATTGATTGTACTCATTCCTATACTGGTAATGGTACCTGTAAGAAAAGTGGTAACCACTCCCGGGATGTTTAAATGCCATATAGTGACACTTTGAATTCCCATTGCAACAGCAGCTAAAAGTATCGAGATATAAAGGACAAAGTTGCTCAGCACTTCCGGTTCTTCAAACCATATAAGAACCAAAATGAAAATAATAATGGTTTCAATCGTTACACTAAGCGTAACATAATGCGACCAGCTCTTTTTGGTATTTTCAATGATAGAAGCGCCTGTTAAAGCTCCTGCAAAAAATCCACCTAAAGCTGCCAACGAATGAAGAGAGGAAGCCACTTTTCCCTGTCCGATTGCGAGGCCTAATAGAATAGTATTGCCCGTCATATTTGCCGTAAAAACATGTCCCAGCCTGAAATAACTCATCACATCCACACTTCCGGCTACACATGCAAGTAATACCAGCATTATATCAAACCAGAGTGCGCTGTTGTTACCGTTTTTTTTCATAGCCTAAAATTTTATTCCATTATTTTACCTGGCAAGTTTTAATGCTTTTTGTTTTGCTCTTTTAGACGTTCTCTTAAAAGCAGGAATAAAGGAAAAAAGGGTTATAATTCCTGCCACACCTTCCAATAAAACAGTAAAAGGAGCACTGGTTAAATGCGCCAACAGCCCTACGACCAAACTTCCAAGAGGCAGCATTCCACCAAATGCCATTACATAATAGCTGATAACACGCCCTCGCATTTTTTCATCCACATTCGTTTGTAAATAGGTGTTTGCGCTTGCAATAAAAGTGAGCAGGCCAGCTTCACCGAGCAAGATTAAAAACAATGAGAGAGGTAAGTAAGTAGTGTAAGAAAAAAGGATAAGGCTTACTGAAATTAACAATCCCGCGACAATCATTACCTTCAATAAATTCTTTTCGGTATGCAGCCTGGCTACATAAATTGCACCCATTAATGCGCCCAGACCTGAAATAACATTCAGCCATCCAAAAGTTGTTACATCGCCTTTAAACACTGTCTTTGCATATATCGGCAAGAGTGTGGTGTAGGGCATAATTATAAAGCTGAGCATCGCCATCAGAATGATTGCATTTCTTAATCCGGGATTTCTTTTTAGATAAGTGAAACCTTGTCTTAAGTTTTGCCAGATATGTTCAGTGTGTTTTACTTTCGGTGGCACTTTTATTTTCATCATCAGCAACGTTGTAATTACGGCAATGAAACTCAAAAAATTAATCAGGAAGCAAATCCCTTCACCAACTGTGCTTAACAGAATTCCTGCAACTGCGGGCCCAATCAAACGGGCAAGCGTTACCATTGTGGAATTGAGCGCGATCGCATTAGGTAAATCATTTTTATTTTGAACAAGCACGATCATTAAAGACTGGCGCGAAGGCGCATCAAATGCATTGATGACGCCGAGCATGATACTCAATAAAATAATAATGACAATATTGTATTGATTGGTAAGAACAACCAATGCAAGCAAACCTGCCTGCAGCATGGAGGCAAATTGTGTAACCAATAATGTTCTGTAGCGGCTGTGCCTGTCAACATAAGCGCCGGCATAGGGAGATAAAAACATCATGGGGATACGGCTTGCAAAAGCTACCAACCCAAGCATAAAAGCTGAATGGGTCATTTCATAAACAAGCCAGCTCACTGCCATTCTTTGCATCCATGTTCCGATTAGAGAAATGGACTGCCCACTCATAAACAACTGGAAATTCCGGTAATGTAAAGCCCTGAGTGAAGAAGGTAATTTCATGAATAGAAGTTAATAAGAAACTTTCAGAAACTGTATTAAACAAATTTCTGAAGCTGAAAAGAAAGGAAAAGATATTCTAAAAATCCGTTTATGGATGCCCTTCTTTTCTTGCCAATTCACCTTCATCGAGATCAGGATGTTCGCCGAGATCCATATCCGGATCTTTTTCTATATCATCTTCTGCTTCTTCAAAAGCTTCCTGGTTCTTCTTGTGTTCTTCGGGATTTTTTATCACCGGATCTTTCTTGTTTTGTTGTACATCTTTGTCTGGCATATTACTTATCGTTTAGTAGTTCAATAATAAAACCATTAAATATTGTGCCAGTCTTGGCTAACTAAAACTCAATGAAAGTTGGGTAGAAACGAGTCTTTTATTTGGCTTTATTTCAGCAACATGCTTAAATGCTTCTGTCGAACGGATATGAAAAACTTCCGTTTCGCAAAACCGCGACGCTATAGTTATTTTCACATTTCCTGCATGTGCATCAAATATTTCCTGCACCAGTTCAGGAGAATTATTATTTTTTGACAAATGTGCCAAAAGCAAATGGCTCATAAATTTTGGCCTGTGAGTAACGAAAAGTTGCAGTGCTTCTTTATTGCTTAAATGTCCTAATCCACCAGAGATTCTTTTTTTAAGATGAAAAGGATAATTCCCATTTTGCAACATTTTTTCATCATAATTGGCTTCAAGGAATGCAGCGTGACAGCGTTTAAAATATTGAATTACATTTTTACATGGTTTGCCGATGTCGGTAAAAACCCCTACGTAAATTTTATTGCAACTGATTACAAAACTGTAGGGATCGCTTGCGTCATGAAATTTTGGAAAAGCGGTGACTGATAAATTGCCAATGGTTACTTCTTCGTGAGCATTAAAAAGATTGATTAAACTTATTTCAAATTCTAATCTTCCGTTTAGGCGTGTAGCATCGGTAATGTAAACAGGCAGCCGGTATTTTTTTACCAATATTGTCAATCCTTTTATATGATCAGAATGCTCATGAGAAATAAAAACCGCCTTTACTTTTTCCATTAATAATCCAAGGCGCTTCATTCTTTTTTCAATTTCCCTGCAGGAGATGCCTGCATCTACCAGGATCGCTTCGGTTTCATTTCCTACATAATAGCAATTGCCGTTGCTGCCAGAGTTAAGAGAAGTAATAAATAATGACATCGTAGCAAAGGAAAGAATTTTGCAGTTTACAAAGAGAAAGTAATTAATGAAAGTGGATATCTTTTCCCAGAGTCGATTTTTTGCATCATGTGTACTTTTTGAAAAATATTTCTCATCTTTAATAAAACTACCAAATGAGCCTTTTATTAAACAGAACCACCTTCGGAGATCCTGCCAACAAAGGAAAAACAATTTCTAAAGAAAAAGCTTATTCACTGCTGAACGAATGGGTTTTGAATGATAAATTGCAGTTGCACATGCTACAGGTGGCACATCTTATGAAAAGCTGGGCTGAAGAAAAAGAGAACCTGGATGAAGAAGGCCAATGGCGCTGGGAATTAGCAGGATTGCTTCATGACGCCGACTGGGATCAATGGCCTGACCAACATTGCAAAAAAATAATTGAAGAACTGGAACAACAAAATGTTGATCCGGAAATTATTCATGCGATCGCTTCGCACGGGCCGGAACATTTTGGAGTTCAGCCTGAAACGAAGATGGATAAAATGTTGTACGCTTTTGATGAGCTATCAGGGTTGATACATGCTTATTCATTGATGAGGCCGAATGCCTATGAAGGAATGGAAGTGAAAGGAGTGAAAAAGAGGCTGAAAGAAAAATCTTTTGCAGCCAATGTATCAAGAGAAGAAATTATTGACGCCTGTTTTCGTGCGGGGATTGAACCTGAAGATATTATTCGGTTTATTATTCATCACCAGGCGCACGTTCAATTAAAATAAATTATTTGAAAACCGGGTTTTAAGAATTAAATTGACCTCGGTTCAATTCTCAAATTGTATTGCTTAACCAAATCTTTCATTTTTAATGTTCAATTTGTGGTAGAAAAATCAGATAATTCCTGCAGGAAATTTATTAAACAATTAGTAGCTCAAGCCGCCTTTCCTTTGTTAGCAGGCGCTGGAAGTCTCAGAAAAAAACAAGTGTTGCAACTCAAAAAGCATATTAGTCCTGATATTGAAAGCAAAGATTCGCGAGCCGTTTCAGAAAAAGTAAGGTCAAATAAATCTAAGTGTCCGCTTTTGATCAATAATTTCTTTGTGTACTAAAATCACGTATTGTAAATATTTTAAAACATTCACTAAACATGTTAAATACTGTAGCAAAAAAGCGTTGGATTCGTTTAATCCCTATTGTTTTTATTACATACAGCCTTGCCTATTTAGACCGTGCTAATTTTGGATTCGCAGCGGCGGGAGGAATGGCTGAAGATCTTCACATTACAGCAGCAATGTCCTCATTGCTTGGTTCATTGTTCTTTCTTGGATATTTCTTTTTCCAGATTCCCGGTGCAATTTATGCTGCCAATAAAAGCGCGAAAAAACTTATTTTTTGGTCTTTGATTCTTTGGGGAGTACTGGCGATGGCTACTGGTATTGTAACTAATTTAAAATTTCTGATCGTTATCCGCTTTATGCTTGGAGTTGTGGAAAGCGCAGTTTTCCCTTCTATGCTGCTCTTCCTGAGCAGGTGGTTTACTAAATCTGAACGTTCGAGGGCCAACACATTTTTAATTCTTGGTAACCCGGTAACCATACTTTGGATGTCTATTTTATCCGGCTACCTTGTCGGTTCTGTTGGATGGCGCTGGATGTTCATTTGTGAAGGGTTGCCTGCAATCATCTGGGCTTTTTTTTGGTACCGAAAGGTAAATGACAGGCCCAAAGATGCTGATTGGTTAACCGAAAATGAAAAGGAAGATTTAGAGAAACAATTGCAATCTGAACAGGAAACAATTAAACCTGTAAAAAATTATGGAGCCGCATTCAGGTCCCGGATAGTTATCCTGCTTTCTCTTCAATATGCTTTATGGAGTATTGGTGTTTATGGATTTGTAATATGGTTGCCTTCCATCATTAATGCAGCGCCTGATGCCAATATA